>NZ_SADD01000011.1 GCF_004005565.1 Lujinxingia sediminis
GGGTTAACCTGACTTAAGGTCCGTCGAAGACGACGACGTGGATAGGCGAGATGTGGAAGCACGGTAACGTGTGTAGCAGACTCGTACTAATCGACCGGGAGGCTTAACCACTTGCTTCTCTTTTAAAGCGCATCAAAGGATGCGGACACGAATCATCTGAAGTGCTCCAGGGCGTCGCGGTCTTGTTCTGTGCAGAACACGCAAAACATAAAGCGTTTACCATTCTAAAGACACTGTCTAAACAGTGTGGTTGGTGGCTAGAGCGGAGAGGGTCCACCCGATTCCATCTCGAACTCGGAAGTTAAGCTCTCCAGCGCCGATGGTACTGCGACCGAGAGGTCGTGGGAGAGTAGGTCGCTGCCAACCATTTCATTACAAAAGCCCGCCCCCTTCTACATACGTAGAAGGGGGCGGGCTTTTTTGTGTTTTCGCTTCGTGAAAAATCGGGGGTATTGAGGCGCTGTAGGTGGCGCACTGCGTCATCGATCCTGGCTGGTCGGGGGGCATTGAGCTGAGTATGCTTCGGCCGAGGGTAGGTCCGAAGCGGCGTGTCTTAATCGCAGGAGCGTAAGATGGGTGATGAGGCTAAGGGGGGCGGTGCACTGGTGAGTTTTGCGGAGGTGGAAGCGGCGCGCGCACGTGTACGCAGCTATATTCCCAGTTCGCCGTGCTCGCATAGTGAGGCCTTCAGTGCGCAGTTTGGTTGTAAGCTCTACCTGAAGCTCGAGAATTTGCTGCGAACCGGCAGTTTTAAGGAGCGGGGTGCCTGCAACAAGTTATTGCAGCTGAGCGAGGTGGAGAAGAAGCGGGGGATCATTGCTGCGTCTGCGGGAAATCATGCTCAGGCAGTGGCGCTTTATGCGACGATGTTTGGCATTGATTCGAAGATCGTAATGCCGGAGGGCACCCCGTTGGTGAAGATCTCCCGTACTCGGGGATTCGGGGGGCGAGTCGTTCTTCATGGTACGAACTTCGACGCAGCGTTTGCGCATGCGATGGAGCTGGCCGAGGCGGAGGGGCGTATTTTCATTCATCCTTTCGATGATCCGGCGATCATTGCGGGCCAGGGGACCGTGGGCCTGGAGTTGTTGGAGCAGAATCCCTACATCGATACGGTGGTAGTACCGATCGGTGGGGGAGGGCTCGCCTCAGGGATCGCGATCGCGATTAAGGAGACCAATCCAAAGGTTCGGGTCATTGGCGTTGAGGCCGAGGTGCTCGCGAGTATGAAGACGTCGATGGCGCACGGGGAAGTTGTGGAGCTTCCGCCGGCGACGACGATCTGTGATGGGATTGCGGTGCGACGTGTGGGGGATCTGGCGTTTGCGACGCTCTCGCATTACCTCGACGACGTGGTGACGGTGAGCGAGGAGGAGGTGGCGAGCGCGATTCTCGTGCTGTTGGAGCAGGAGAAGATGGTGGTGGAGGGGGCAGCTGCGGCGACGATCGCTGCGCTGACCGCTGGCAAGATAGCCAACGTGGAGGGGCGTCGCGTGTGTGCGATTATCAGCGGGGGGAACATCGATGTGAACGTGATCGCGCGTATCATTGAGAGGGGGCTTGCTGCATCGGGGAGAATATATCGGCTCGACTTGCAGTTGGCTGATACGCCGGGGGCGCTTGCGCAGGTTCTCGGCAAGATTGCGCAGCTTCGTGCGAATGTGCTGGAGATTCATCATAATCGAACCTTCGCCGACGGGGCACCTTTAGGTATGACCAATGTAGAGCTAAAGTTGGAGACGCGTGGCGTCGAGCATATCGAGGAGCTGCGTGCCGAGATGAAGGCAACCGGGTACCGGATCCTGGACCATTTGTAAGGGCCACGACGTAGGGTTCGAATGCAGGGCGTCCGATAAGGGGCGCAGGGAGACAGGTTTGAAACGAGATGCAAAACGACATGGCGGCAGGAGTGTGGGGCTGGTGATGGTGGCCGGTCTGATAACCTTTGTTGGGTGTAAGGGTGAGCCCGCCGCGGATCCCGGGGTGCCGGGCGTCGAGGCGCAGGCCAGGGGAGTTGAGCCCGGGCAGGAGGAAGCGGTGGGAGCTGCGACCTCTGGCGACGTTGTGGAGCGCAAGCATTATTACTCTCCTCATTACCTGACGCTGACCGGTGGAGACTTTGTATTTCGTACGGTGACGTTTCAGGACGTGGGGATGAAGCAGCCTGAGCCAGGGCCGATGCCTCCAGAGGTTTTTGAGACGATTGCGCACTCACTAGCCGAGAAGTTCACCGAACACGAGAAGTTGAGTTTCAGCTCGCAGGTCGATGTCGATCGTGCGTTGGAAGATCCGAACAATCACCTTTTCTGTGAGTCGGAACACCTCTATGTCGCGTTGTGGCGCGGGTATTCACCCGACCGCTGGGGCTACTCGTTGTGGTCTGGCTGTGGGGAGGAACATCAGTTCGCCTGGGAGGAGGTCCTTGATCCGGTAGGGGTGGACAAGGATGTTATCGGTTCGGTGGAGTACCTCACCGAGAGCATTGCGGAGAGCGTGAGCAAGGCCTCGGAGTCGAAGTGTTTTCTGGCCGATTGTTAACAGGACGTGTGCGGGGGCGAGCCCGATGAATGTGTTTCAAGCGGGGCTCTTTGAAGGGAAGGTCGTGCTGATCACCGGCGGGGGGACCGGCATCGGTCGAGCGTTGGCGCTGGCGTTTGGTGAGTTAGGGGCCATGGTGGTGATAGCGGCCCGGCGTGAGGGCCCGCTGTCCGGGGTGGTGAAGACGATTGAGGACCGGGGAGGGCGTGCGTGCATGTATACCCTCGATGTTCGAGACGAGGCCCGGGTCGAAGAGGTCGTTCGCGGGATCTGGCAGGACGTCGGGGGTGTGGACGTACTTGTGAATAATGCCGGGGGGAACTTTATGAGCCCTGCTGTGGCGATGAGTGCGCACGGATTTAGAACCGTGTTGGACATCAACCTGGTCGGGACATTTTTGATGAGCCAGGCGGTGGGAAGGCGTTGGCTGGATGAAGGGCGGGAGGGAAGCATCGTCAATATCAGTGCTACCAACGCTGAGTACGGCTCACCGCTGATGGCGCACTCCGGGGCGAGCAAGGCGGGGATCAACAATCTGACGCAGACGCTGGCCGTGGAGTGGGGTGGGACGGGTGTTCGTGTCAACGCGGTGTTGCCCGGTCCTGTGCGTACGGAAGGAAGTGACGAGCGTCTGTGGACGGATGCGGCGCTGGTGGAGCGGGTGGAAGAGGGGATTCCGCTGGGGCGTTTCACGACGCCCCGCGACGTGGTGGGCGTGGTGGTGTTTCTGGCCTCGGAAGCCGGGGCTTTTCTGACCGGATCGTTGATTGCGCTTGATGGTGGTGAGCGTCTACGGAGTTTGATCTTTTGAGCGAGGGCGAGAGGGTGTGGACGCGTTTGTATCCTGCGATGGTGTCGGTGTTGGGTGGGGTGGGGCTGGGGCTAGCAGTGACGTATCTGGTGGGAGCGTGGCTCTCAGCGCAGCCTGGGTGGGAGCTGTGGGCGGAGTTTTTCCGCCCCAAAGCGATGGGCCTAATGCTGGTGCCTTATGTGTTTTTGTTGGCCCATCTGTTGTTGCGTGTGCACGTGGGCCATTTTCTGCTGGGTCGTGGGGAGGTGGAAGCCGCGGAGCGCTATGCGAGTCGTCGCGGGAGGCCCTCGATGTTGCGGAGTCGCAGGGAGGCGGCGAATCAGCGGGCGGTGTGGGCGCGAGCGCTGGTGAGGCAGGGGCGCTACTCGCAGGCGCGTGAGGTGCTCCTGGGTGGGATTCGGTTTGCGCCGAGTTACTATGAGGCGGAGCTGCGCCGGTGGTTGATCGAGGTGGCGTTGCGTCAGGGAGATCACGAAGCAGTGCTGGAGCAGTTCGGTCAGCTTGGCGAGGACCTGGGTAAGGGGCACCGTCAGGCTGCGCTTCGGGCGTGTCGTGCGGAATTGGCGCTGCGTCAGGGGGATATGAAGGGATATGAAGAGGAGATGACGCGCTCGTTATGGGCAGATCCGGGGCATCCTCGGGCCGGACTTACACGAACGCTGGCGATGGTGGAGTTTGCGGGGAAGGCAGCGGAGCGCAGTGATGCGCTGGCGATGCTTGTGCTTGTCGAGGGGCGAGTTGGCGACGAGATTCCAGCGCGTAGGAGCGAGTTGGCGGCGCTGCGAGCGTGGCTTCTGGCGGCGGAGGGGCGTGAGGAGGAGGCTCGCCAGGCGCTTGAGGAGTCGTTGTCGGGTCCGCAGGACAGCTGGTCGAAGCAGGTGATTGAGAGCGTGCGCGCGGAGATTGCGACGCTGGAGCCGGCCTGAGACGAGCGCCGCGGACGGGCATCCGTAGCGGTCGAGGTCGGAGATGCGGGTAGGCAGGGATTGTCGTGTGGGGTTGGCCTACAAGGTATGCGATGGACGCGGCGAGCTGATCGAGGAAGTGACACGGTTTCAGCCGCGCTATTACATTCACGGATACGAGCAGATTTTGCCGGCATTGGAGCGTTCGTTGAGCGGGCTTGTCTGTGGGGAGCGCTTCTGCGTGACGTTGAGCCCGGCGCAGGCATTTGGGCCCTATGATGAGCGTCTCTGTCAGCGGGTGGCGCGCTGGCGATTTCCGGCGGACGTGACGCTTGTGGAGGGGGCTCGCCTGGAGTTGGGCATTGATGATCACGGCCTGGGGATCGCTGCGGGCGCGGTGATGTTTTGCATCAAGAAGGTGGAGGCCGAGGAGGTCGTCGTTGATGGAAATCATCCCCTTGCCGGCAAGGATCTCACGTTTGACGGGGAGGTCGTGGAGGTGCGGCGGGCGACGTTCAGCGAGCTAGAGGCGATGGGTCCGCCACCGGGCCAGCGTTTTCATCTCTGAAGCGATACCTGCCAGCGTAGCGAGGTGGGAGGTGTGAGTTCGGAAGAGGTCGGCTGACGCGTCGCACCGGGGGTGAGGAGTAGGCTTGTAGCGTCACTGAGCGTTCCGTCGGGTTGCCAGAGGGCCAACCGATCTTCGAGACGTTGTGAGACGGCGCGTGTGGCCAGGGAGTTTATGGCCAGGGTAGGGCGGTCTTCGCGGAACTCGAAGGTGACGAGTGCGCGGGCGAGGTCTTCATGAAGAGTCCAGTGTCCCTGGCGCTCGGGGACGAGCAGGGTGTTTTCGAAACTATCGACCAGGGGGTTCCGCGAGGCGATCAGGGGGAGGTAGGTCAGGGTGAGACGGCCGGGGCGTAGGCCTCCGGTGGTTCCCTGCTCGGGGAGGAGGTGGTCAAGGATTGTCTCCCGCGTCGGAGCGATGGCCTTGAGCTGCGGGGTTTGTGGCAACCATGAGCCCAGGTGGTACGTCGGGGCGTCGGTGGTCGGGGCGCTGGTGACGAAGGAGCGCTCTGCGAGCGTGGCGCATTCCAGCGGGGCATCGGTGTGTAGGTTGGGACCCGAAGGAGCGAGTTCGGGGGTTTCGGTCGCCAGGATGAGCTCGTAGGGCGTCTGCTCCAGGTCTTCTCGGAGCGCGGTGATGGCTGGAGAGGTCCACCAGGCCATGGGGATCACGAAGCTGGCGCCGATGTTCTGTTGAAGAAGGCCACCGTTGCCGTAGCGAGGATCGTCGGTGTTGGAGTGGCCGAAGATCAGCGCACGGATGCGCCGGGCCAATTCGTGTGCGTCGCGGGAACGACCTTCTTCCCAGGGGTCGCCGCCCCGGTTGGTGGGCTCGGCAAAGATGGGGATGAGCTGGGAGCTTGCGTCCGCGGGGCCAGCAGCTGCCAGGGGCAGAGGGGCATCGCCGTAGTGCAGTATGAGGCGAATGCGGGAGGGGGCACTGAGAAGGCTCTCGCAGTCACGAGGTAGGGCGTTGAGGCGCAGTCGCACGGGTGAAGTGGATGTGTCGAGACTGGCGACCGCGGGGCCGTCGAATGCGAGGCTCAACGGGCCGGTCGGGCTCTGCAGGGTAAGCGCGACGAGGGGCACGTCGTCCATCTCTTCAGCGGCGTTGATGCTGGCGAGAAGGTCTGCCGGGTAGGCTCGGATGGGCAGGTCGGGGAGCTCAATGGACCAGTCGCCACGGCTGAGATCGGCTTGAAGGTCGAGGATGGCGTAAGGGCTGCTTTCGGTGAACCACCAGGTGGCGTGGTCTCCGTTGTCGGCCCGGGCAGCCAGCGCGGTCCAGCCCTCGACATCCAGGTGGTGGACGTCCCAGTGATGCGGGGTCGGGGCCGGGGTGGGGGCGAGGGTCTGGCCGTCGGGGAGGCGCAGTAGGGCGGTGGTGCCGACCTCCCAGTGTAAGGTCGGCGCGTCGTCGGTCAGCGGCCAGCGTGGGGCTGCTGCAAGGGGAGGTGTGGGAGATTCGATCGCCGTGTCGAGAGGAGGATCGACCTTTTGAGGCCAGAGCAGAAGAGCGGCAAGGGCCAAAAGGAGGATGGCGGCCGCGGGAATCGCGATGCGGGGTTCTGGCGAGAAGTTGGCCATGGGCGGGCCTGCGAGGTCCGTCGATGTGAACGAGCGTGGTGGGTTCGTGCAGGTCCTGAGCAGAGGAGCTGCGCGAGGGCCGCCGGGGTTGAGGCGGGATCTCTCTGGTTGTATGCGCAGCGGGGTAAATGCGCCAGAAATTGGGGAGCGGAGTCTACTCTTGGGCGGGAGAGGTGCGGGTTGAAGGTTAGAAGAGCGTCCAGATCTCGCGCAGGGCGTCGCGTTCGTACACCCCCGATCGTGTGTGAAGTCGCAGGAGGGGGGCATCGGGGATGAGGCGTCGGATTTCAGTGGCGAGCACGCGAAGTCGGTCGTGGGTGGGACCGTCGAGCAGGGCAAGGCGCTCAAGCCAGGGTCGGGCGGGGAAGGAGGAGGAAGGGAGGTTTGTCGAGAGCGCCAGAGTGTCGCGATGGGTGATGCGGGCCTCTCGGAGCTCGATGGTGCGCAGCATGTCGGGGTGGGCCGACGGGGTCCAGAACAGGCGGGCGTCGGTGAGTTGGCTGAGGATACGGGCGCGGCGAATCTGCCAGCTCAAGTGTCGCGCGCAGGATTGCAGGCGGCGGTAGATAGCGTCTTCGTCAAGGAGGGCGATGAGCTCGGTGTCGACCCGTGTTGGGTCTGGGAAAGCGTCGTGACGCTCGCCGTCGTCGGGCTCGGGCTCGGGCTCGGGAGGAGGCCAGAGCGCGAGGCCTGCTTGGAGCCAGGCGCTGAGCGGTCCGAAGGCGTGTGTTGTGAGCCTGTGATCGCGTGCGAATCGCGTGCGGGCGAGAGTTGCCGCTTCGGTGGGCCAGGGCTCCTCCAGCGTCCAGATGGCGCGGGCCTCGTGCAGGGCGCGAAGCGAGAAGAGCGGTCCGAAGCGGAACTCGGAGGTGAGGTGATCGCAGGTTTGCGCGGCCTGGTTGAGGTATTGCGCGGGGTGGTCGCGAGGGAGGAGTGCCTGATTGTAGGGCGGAGCGAAGTGTTTGATGGCGTCGACTTCAGCCAGAGCGGCCTCAAGGGCGGTGGCATAAGCGTGTGTTTCGACGCGGGCGACCTGGGAGACGAGCTCTTTGCGAGCTTCACTGAGGCCTCGACGCGTGCGGAAGTAGGAGTTGACCCGGGAGTGAAGATCGGTGGCTTTGCCGATGTAGAGGAGGTGATCGGCGCGATCGTAGAAGTGGTAGACGCCCGGGCTTGAAGGGAGGCTCAGACGGTGCTCACGGTCGATGGCGTAACGCGATGCTGCCGCGTCGGCTGCCGGAGGTGTGGCCGGAGCCTGGAGCCAGCGATCGAGCTCTTCGAGGGTTGTGATGCCGTGCCGGTCGTGGAGCAACGCTGTGAGGTGGTGCCAGACAACGATGGTGGCCTCCAGGTGACTGGCAGCGCTGTGTTTGGCATTCAGGCGGTGGCCGAAGTAGCCGGCGATGGCCGTGAGGCCGGCGCGAGGGATCTGCGGAAGGAGGCGCCGTGCGATGGCGTGTGTACACAGCCAACGGGCGTCACAATCGGGGAGGGCATGTTCGATAAAGCGGCGCTCAAAGCGCGCGTAATGAGCGATGACCAGGGAGCCGGGCTTCAGCACAGAGGCAAACGTCTGCCAGGCGAGCGCTGATGGCAGCGCGTGCTCGCGAGGTTGATCGAGCCTGTGCATCTTTTGGACGTGGCGTGTCAGTGAGGCTTCTTCCGGTAGCTCGAAGGTCAGGCTTGAGGGTTGGCCCTGCACGCCATGTTGAAACGCGAGCTCCAGCGGGTGGGCCATCAGAGGGGAGCCACCGGTGGTCTGCAGGTCCAGGAAGAGGGCGTGGACGTTCTGAAGGGGAGAGCGTGGGGGTTGTTTTGAGGCCATTCGTCCTGTGTTAACCTTTGCAACGTGATGATGTCTGCGGCTGCCTGAGGAAGGCATGGTCGGGCGATGAGAATCTGCAGCGAGGTATCGATGCGATGGCGAGCCGGGTGGTGGGTGACGGTGTGTTTTGTGGGGATGCTGCTCCTGGGTGGATGTATCGAAGATCCGGACCTATTCCAGCCCCGGGGTGATGAGGACGCCGGGGTCTGCCAGCCGCAGGCGATCGATTGCGTGGCCGTTGGTGGTTGTGGACTCTTTGAAGACGGATGTGGTGGGGAGGTCGACTGCGGATTCTGTCCGGGAGAAGAGCGGCTGATGCTTCGGCCGGAGGCTCTGGTGCTGGAGGTCGGGGAGAGGGCGAGGATGGAGGTCTTCTGGCGCGGTGAGGCCGGCGATCGAATGACGGAGGAGTCGCTTCGTTGGATGAGCTCTTCGGATGCGGTTGAGGTGGATGCCCTGGGGAGGGTTGAGGCGGTGAGCCTGGGTGAGGCCGAGATCTCGGCCGAGTTCGAGGATGGGAGTGCTCGTGCAAAGGCTCGCGTGCAGGTGGCAACCCCGCTGGCGGAGTTGAGACTGGCGCTGGTGCCGGCACGGGTGCACGTGGCCGATGCGCGGGTGGTGGAGGTGTCATTTCTCGATGCCAATGGTGACGAGACTGCGCCGCGGTCGGTCGAGTTTTCGTCGAGCGATCCTGCGGTGATGAGCGTCGATGCGTCGGGGCGTGTCTATGGTGTGGCCAGCGGTGAGGCGATGTTGCGCGCGCGGGTCGGCGATGTTGAGGCGGAGCTCGCTGTTGAAGTGTACTTTGAGTGGAAGGATGTGGTTGCGGGCGGGGCGTTTAGTTGCGGGCTTTCGGCGGTGGGGCAGGCGTATTGCTGGGGGGTAAACACGCGCGGGCAACTCGGCGACGGGACGCTGGAGGGGCGCGCGGAGCCCCGGGCGGTGCAGGGGGATCTTCGTTTCGAGCGACTGAGCGCCGGGCAGTCTTTTGCGTGCGGTCTGAGCGCCGTGGGGAAGACGTATTGCTGGGGGGGCAACGGTGCGGGGCAGGCCGGAGTGCCCCGCACGCAGGATACAACGCAGGTGCTCGTGCCCACCCGGCTGGTACGGCGTATGGCAAACGGGGAGGAGGACGTGATGTTGGAGATGTTTGATTCTGCCGCGGCCTACACCTGCGGCGTTGTGGCGAGTTCGCAGGGCGTGATGTGCTGGGGAGTCAACGATAATGGGCAGATCGCGCGCGCGCCCGGCGGTGAAGGCGACGCCTTTTTTGATACGCCTATGCCGATAGGTGACACTTCCTTTAGGGCGGAGCAGGTGGCCACAGCGCATGCGATGGCGTGTGCGCAGCGCGCGAGCGGTGAGATTGCCTGCTGGGGAAATCAGGATGTGATGAAGCTGGAGTTTCGGGAAGACGTTGCCAACATCGTGACCTCGCCAGCCCTTCTGGCCACGGAGGTGCGTTTTGATGTGATGGAGGGAGGGGCGCAGCATTTCTGCGGGTTGAACGCCGCCGGTGAGCTGTTTTGCTGGGGAATGAACCCCAACGGCGAACTCGCCAGCGGGGATGGAAACGATCGGGGCGCGCCGCAGCTGGCCGACACGACGTCGCGCTATGTTGAGCTTGCCGTGGGCACGCGTCACGGTTGCGCGATCACCGCGGATCGTGCGCGACTGGAGTGCTGGGGAGCCAATGACCAGCGTCAGATCAGTGAGGATGGGGGCAAAGCTGAAGCACCGCGTGAGGTCGGGCTGGGGGTGACGGGCTTTAAGGCGGTGAGTGCGGGCAGGACGCATAGCTGCGTGGTAACGCAGGACGGAGAGCTGCTGTGTTTTGGGCGCGGCGATGAGGGGCAGACCGGTCCGGGAGAGGGATGGTTGCGTACCTTGCGACGTTTCTGATCCCGGTGGGGGCGGGCAGGCTGGTTTGACGTAACAAAAAAGCGCGCCCGAGAGGGACGCGCTTTCTTTCTTTTGAGCATTTATGTGGGGGCAGACGCTTAATCGTCGTATTCGTCTCGCAGCTTCTCCAGGCCGGTGGCCTCGACCTGGCGGATGCGTTCGCGGGTGAGGTTAAGCAACTCGCCGACCTCCTCAAGGGTGATGCCACCGCGGTCGGCCACGTCCAGCGCGCAGGTCTCGGAGAGCTCCCAGACTTCCAGTCCGGGGAAGTTCAGCTTGATCGAGCCCGTGTGCGGGTTGACGTCGAGGTAGAGGTGGTATTTGCAGGAGACGTAAGGGCAGGGGCGCTCCGCCATGCGGCATTGGTCGCGGTGGGCGGGGCGCTTGCTCTCAATGGATTGGAAGACCTCGGCGATCTCCTGGCGTTCGGCCTCCGAGAGCTTCTTGAGGGCGATCGTCTTGCTACGACGAAGCCCTTTGCGGGCGCCGCGTTTGTTTGCGGTGCGCCGTCGCTTCTTGTTCTCAGCCATGCGCGTCGACTGCCTCAGGGGGGAGCGGGTGTGGAAAAACTCCCGCCGAAGGTAAGCCGGGGCTCTCGGATGTGTCAACTGCGCTGGTGTCGGGGTATTTCAGCTCCGGGGGGCGAAGGTGCATGGGACGTGTTCTGGACCGGTGTTGCGGGAGCCGGCAGACGTATGCCATGGCGATTGATGAAATCGGCGCGCGGTGACGTCTCAAAGGTCGGCGTGCCGGGGCGGCCGGATTCTCGGGTGGGCTGCGCTCGGAGCGCGGGCGCAATGGTGTTAGAGTGGCGGCGTTCGGTACGGGCCGCTCTGGAGGGCTACCCGGGATTCGCCGCAAGGAGGGGCCGTCGAAGACGGCCTGGCAGTTGAGCGACGATGGCACTTCTCGATGACATTCAATTTCGGGTCTACCGAAGTTACGTGAAGATCCCGCTGGTCTTCTTTTTGCCGGCGCTCATGCTGATGAGCCTGTGGGCGCTCGTGTACTTCGGGGCGAACCAACCGGCAAGTTGGCGGCTGGTGGAGGGGCAGCTCCACCGGGTGCTCGGGGGCTACATTGAGTTTGAGTATGCCCGGTTGAGCCCGGGCCTCACCCGGTTGAGGGGCTATGAGGCGCGGATGCTCACACCTCAACGAGAGCCGGTGATCGAGGTTCCGGAGCTGCGTGCCGACCTCAGCGCGCTGATGCTGCTGGGGGGGCGCCTGGAGTTTGAGGAGGCCTACGTCCGCGAGCCGCGTGTGGGCCTGTATTTCAATGAGGAGGGCGAACTCAATATTCTGCGGGCGCTGGGGGTAGATAAGCGCGAGGACGATGAGGAGAAGGGCGCTCCGCTGTCTGTGGGCTTTTCGCGGGTGCATCTTCAGGATGCGGATTTTGAGTTCGCAGAGACGCGCTTCGACTTCCGGGTGCCGGACATCGTGATCGACGGGGGCAGCGTGTATGTGGAGCCGGAGACGGTGCTCATCAGCGTCGATGCGCTGGACATCGCCCGGGCGGATTTTCGTTTTAAGCCGGAGCTGTTCCGCTTTGCTCAGGAGCGCGGCGACTGGACCTTTGAGGTTCGCGACTTCTCGTTGCGCGGCTGGCAGTGGGCCAATCAGGGCTTTGCGGTCGAGGAGGTTGTCGCCGATATCGAGGGCTTTGGCCTGCGTTTCGGGGGCACGATGTCCTTTCCGGATGAGGCGATCGCCGGCGGGGGAGGGATGTTTTACGACGCCTGGGGGCAGCTCTCCGCGCCCTACCACAGCCCGCTACTTCATTATTTTCTGCAGGATAATCTGCATTTTGACATCGAGCGCCTGGATCTGGAGGTGACCGGGAGTCTGGAGCAGATTCAGGGGCATGGGGAGGTGAAAGCGGCGGTGCTGGAGGGCAACGGGCTCTTCTTTGAGGATGTGGAGGGACGTCTTCAGTTGAACAACCGCTTTGTGACGACCAGCGATCTTCGGGCGTCGTTTTATGAGGGGGATCTTGAGGTATACGAGGCGTTTTTCAACATCCTGGAGCAGCGTTTCGGGGCGTACGCGCGGATGAACGATGTGGACCCGGCGCTGGTAGCGCTGGATCTCAAGCAGGATCAGCCTTTTTTGCACGGGAAGATGAGCGGGGAGGCGATGCTCACCGGGGAGTTGCCGGTGGGCTCGGAGTTTGATCCGGAGCGGCCCTATGCGCTTTTGCACGCCGCGCACAGCCGCTTTTTGCAGGTGGAGGTGGCAAGCCAGGTGCGTCTGGTGCGCGACAATGATCTGCTCTTCCCCAACCGGGAGCTTGTGATGGAGCGGGGCAGTCAGGTCTGGCTGGACGCCTGGCGGGTGGGGGTGCCCTATGCGCGGGTTCGCTCGGGAGGGGACCGTCTGCAGATGCGCGGATACATTCAGGATATCGCATCGATGCGGCTTGCGGAGTATGCGCGGCCGCCGCGTTTCTGGGGCACCCTGGCCGATATGGCGCCCTATGCGGACTATTACGGGATGGGGGGCCTGAGCGGGCCGGCGTCGATCGACATGACGATGGCGGGCTTTGTGGGCAGCCCACAGCTTGAGCTTGAGCTGCGCATGGAGGAGCCGGGCTGGCGCCTGGATGCGACCAACACGTTGAGGGGAGAGAGGCTGGCGCTCGATCTGAAGATCGCGCAAGGCGATGTGATGATTACCCGCGGGGAGTTTGACTCCAACTTTGGCACCCTGCGCGCCAGCGGACGGGTGGGCTGGATGGCCGGGCCGCCGGAGCCGGGAGCGCCGCAGCCCTGGCCGGTCTGGGAGCAGCGCGCGCGTCAGCCGGTCGATCTCGATGTGGAGGTGCGGGGGTTGGAGCTGGGGCTGCTCAGCGGTGAGATTCATCCGGAGTTGATGGCCTCGGGTAAACTCGACGCGGAGGTGGAGCTGGGCGGGGCGTTGCAGGGGTTTGCCGGGAGCTTTGATGCGCGCTGGGAGGGGGGCTCGTTACGCGGGCAGATGGTGGAGCGCGCGCGCGCGCGGGGGGCGTTCAGTCCGAAGGGCGTCGTGCTGGAGCGGAGCTGGGCGAACTTCGGTCCGGCCGGTCGGCTCAGTCTTGAGGGGCGGTATGACTACGATGGTGTGCTCGATATGGAGCTGGAGGGGCAGTCGATGGAGCTGGGGCAGGTGCGTGAGCTTCAGAGTCTGCCGATGGCGCTCAGCGGCCAGGCGCGCTTTCATCTCAAGGGGCGAGGCACCACCGAGGAGCCGATCTTCTCGGGGGGGGCTGAAGTCGAGGATCTGGCGCTGGACGGTCGGGTTTACGGGGATGTCGCCGCCGCGATTCATACCCTCGACGGAGTGGTGCATCTGGCCGGGGGGCTTCTTCCCTGGGTGTCGGTCTCTATGGAGCTTCCGCTCGACGGGGAGTCGCCTTATTACGCGCAGGTGGGCATGGAGGAACTCAACTTGATGGCCTTTATGCCGGAGCTTCGTGACAACGCGATGCTTGATGAGGCGCAGGCCACCGGGGTGAGCGAGGTCTTTATCGAGCGGGACTTCTCGCGCTATCAGGCGCTCTTCTACCTGACGCAGCTCCAGGTCGAGAGCCGCGAGCGCACCATCACCAACCGGGGGCCGGTGGCGGTGGGGTATAATAACGGGGAGCTGATTCAGTTTCAGCAGGCCACGCTGGGGAGCGGGGGGCGTTACTTCAATCTCACCGGCGGGGTGTTGCTCGACCCGCAACTTCTCGATGTTCGGGTGGAGGGAGAGGTTGACCTGGGCCTTCTGGAGAGCGTGCGGGCGGGGTTTCCGGAGTACTTCCCCGACTTTTTTGTGGAGGCCACCGGCAGCGCTCGGATGGACATGCGGGTGAGTGGTCCGCCGGAGAACGTGCTGGCCGAAGGGGTGATCGACTTCGGCCCGAGCGACTGGGATGTGCGTTTTTTGCCCGAGCCCATCGCCTTGCAGGGCGGGCAGATGATCTTCAGCGATCAGGGCATCGAGATCCCGCGGGATCGGCCGCTGGCCGGGGTCGTCATCGGGGGACAGACGCGGGTGGCGGGCACCATCGGGTACCTCTCCAACCAGCCGCGCACGCTCGATCTGCAGATGTGGAGTCATAATATGAGCTACCGCATCCCGGAGATGATGCAGCTGGCCTTTGATACCAATCTGCGTATGCAGGCCACCGACTGGCAGCGCTGGGAGACGTGGTTTGTCACCGGTGATTTAAACATCCTGGACGGGCTCTACACCCAGCGGGTGCGCATTGTGGAGCAACAGCTGGCCGGGCGCGTGCTGGGGGCGTTCAATCGGCGCGCGCAACGCTATGAGCAGAGCCTCTTTGAGATGATCCCGGCGCTCAATGATGTGCGCTTTGATATGAACGTGCGCGCCCGTGACGGCTTCCGGTTGCAGAGTCTTGTGGAGCGGCTGGAGCTGGATCTGGAGTTTCGATTCGACTTGAGGGTGCGCGACACTCTGGTGGCCCCGCGCATCACCGGCACCGTTGATGTCATCGACGGGGAGGTGGCGTTTCAGGGGGAGTCGTTCGAGGTGCGTTCGGGGACGGTGCGTTTTGATGATGATGTGGGCAACCCCTACCTGGACATTGTGGCCGGTGCCGATGTGCGCAATACCTGCCGGGAGTCGGACTTTCTCGATGAGCTCAGCTCGAATATGACGTTGAGCTCCAATCTCGACGCCACCGGTCAGGAGTATTATCACATCATCATGAACATCCGCGGGTATCTCGATAACCTGGATCTGCTTATGGAGAGCAACCCCTATGCGGATCAGCGCGATATTTTGAGTCTGCTGCTGACCGGGTGCACGGTCGATCAGCTCACCGCGTCGAGCGCCAGCCGCCCGACGCTGGAGATCGCGCTGGGGCCCCTGCTCGGGCGACTGGAGCGGGAGATTCAGGATGTGGTCAAGGTCGAGGAGTTCACGATCATGCCCGGTGTGGAGCGCACCCAGGTGCGCATTGGCGATACGTTGACCCGGCGGCTCTCCTGGCGTTTTCAGCTGGATACGGGCTTTGCCGACGCCACCGGCGGGCAGCTCTACCAGCTGGAGTATCGCTTGAGTGACCACTGGTCGACCGAGCTCAGCGAGCGCAGCCGTACGGAGACCAATCAGTTTTTGATCGACTTGAAGTTGCGCTACCGGCTGCCTTTGGACTGAGGGGGGCGGGCAAAAAGTGTCGGTGTGGCGTGTGGTCGGGGCATGAGCCCCGGCGACAGATGTGGGCCGGAGCGGGTGTGAGTGAGGTTGGTGGACAGGTTTGGCGAGGGGGCTGGCAGGGCGTAGTGCTGAGTGTGTTGCTCTGTGCTCTATGGCTGTCGACGATGCCCTGTGCCTATGCCCAGGAGAGCGAGGGGGGAGGTGGGCAGGCGGATCGGCCTGCGGTGCCCGAGCGGTCTCAACCTCTGGACGCAGCGGAGGCGCAGGCGCCTCCTTCGCAGACCTCTGCATCGGGGACCTTGCGCGGTGCCCCGGGCGGGGTGGGCGTGCCGGTGAGTCCGCTCAACCCCCTCACCGAGATCTATGAAGCGCGCGAGGCCCGGCGTGCGATCGATCAGGAGTTTGAGGGGCTTCCGATCGGGCGAGTGGCCTTTCGTTGCGATCTGGAGCTGTGCCAGCGTCCGCTGGGCGTGGATCGCTTCCGCGAGTTAAGCGGGCTCTATGTGGGGCAAACCTACAGCCCTCAGGCCATTGAGCGGGCGGAGCGCCGTTTGCTCAAAACCGGGTTCTTCTCGGCGGTCACCGTGGAGCGACGTCGGGTAGGCGCTTCGGTGTTCGTGGCGTTGGAGGCGCAGGGGGCAGTGCTGATTCGTCGGGTGGGCTTTGAGGGGCTTAACCCCCCGCCCTTTGAGACGGAACTTCGTAAGGTGCTGATGTACCGCCCGGGCCAGGTCTTTCTGGAGAGTGCAGAGCGGGCTCAGGCGCAGCTTGCGAGCCTTGCGGCGATCTTTGAGCGGGAGGGCTACTACGACACCGAGGTGCGCATGGTGGTCAACCCGGTGGAGGGGGAGCGCCACCTGGTGGATCTGGTGTTTGAGGTGGCACGCGGTCAGGAGCGTTCGATCTGCGAGATCGGCCTGCGCGGGGTGCGGGGGATGACCGCCGCCCGGGCTCAAGATCTGCTGTTGAGCGATGTCTCGGTGCTCTCGCGTCGCGTGCCGCTCCTGCTGCCGACGTACACCACCGAGACGGTGCGTCAGGGGCGCGACGCGCTGATCGCCGAATACCGCCGCCTGGGCTACTTCCGTGCCCGTGTGGTCGATCAGCAAGTCGAGGAGTATGGCGATGAGGGCTGCGTGCGTCTGCTCTTCGAGATGGACGAGGGGCCCTTCTGGGCGCTGAGCTTTGAAGGCAGCCGACTTTTTGATGATGCGACACTCACCGCCCAGCTGCCCTTTTTTGCGTCGGGCTATGTTGACGCCGATGAGATTCGGGCCGCAGAGAGCGCGATCCGTCAGCTCTACGAGACGCGAGGCTATCCCTTCGCGCGGGTGCAGGGCGAAGAGAGCGCCGAAGATCGTCTCAATCGTGCGCTGCGCTTTGAGATCGAGGAGGGGCCTCAAGTGCAGATCAATGAGGTGCGCATTCACGGGGCGCGGGCCTTTTCGGAGGCGGAGCTGCTCTCGGAGTTCGGTACCCAGGCCTTTGGCATCTTTGATACGGCGGGTTTTCTTCAGACCGACCGCCTGCTGGCCGACATGAGCGCACTGGAAGAGCGGATGCGGGCGCAAGGCTACCTGCAGGCGCTCTCGCCGATTTTCTTGCTGGAGGTCAATGACTCCGGTGCCGGGATGCGGGTGCGAGTGGAGGTGCGCCAGGGCCCGCAGACCCTTGTGGATCGGGTGGATCTTGAGGGCGCCCGGGCGCTGCCCGCGGGGACCCTGGAGGCGATGCTTTCGGTGAAGCCGCAGGATCCCTTTGTGCCGGTGAATGTGCGCGCCGACCAGTCGCGGATCTCGCAGTATTACGGCGCGATCGGCTATCCGCTGGCCAGGGTCACAACGACCTGCCGGCTGCTCACCGGGGAGGAGGTTCCCTGTGAGGCGCCGCAACTGCCGCAGACCTGTCGCGCGATGAGTTTTGCGGAGTTGGAGCGTGGCCGCTGTGAGTGGCGTGAGGGCGTGAACGCGGCGCTGGCCTGCGAGCGCGTGGAGCGCAGCCCGGTCTGCGAGTTCTCTGGCGGGGTGATGGCCGAGGCGGTGCGGGTGCAGCACACCATTGAGGAGGGCCCCCGGGTGCGCGTTGGCGAGGTGCTGCTTAAAGGCAACTTCCGCACGCGCTCCTCGGTGATCTACCGCGAATTGCCCCTGAGCACCGGGGACCGCTTCGATGTGCAAAAGCTCATCGAAGGCCAGGGCAATATGCGCCAGCTGGGGCTCTTTGATTCGGTGAGCATTGAAACCATCGGCCTGGAGAACGTCGACGCGGGGGCCGATGAGATCGAAGCGGCGCTGATCATCAGCGTGGAGGAGTCGCGGGCGCGCTTTGTGGAGTTTAGTGTGGGGCTGGAGGGGCGCGACTTGCTTGGCGATAGTCGACGGCTGCTTCTGACCGGTGAGGCGCAGTATACCGACAACAACCTCCTGGGCACCGGTCAGCGTTTTCGGCCCCGGCTGATCTCGGCGGTGGATACGCTGGAACTCGCGCAGCTTGCGCGTGCCGCCGGGGCTGGCGAGACCGGGGAGCGAGGGCTGGATTACCTCTTCGGGGCGGAGCTCATCTACAGTCACCCGCGCTTTTTAAAGAGCCAGACCGGCGTCGATAAGCTCTTTCTGACGATCACGCCCTTCTATCTGCTCGATCTGCTCGGGGTGACCAACGATCAGGTGCTGCGTGAGGAGTGGGGGCTCAGGCTGGAGCTGCGCAAGGAGCTTGAGGAGATCGCCGACCGGCTCTATCTGACCTTCGGAGTGGAGGCCAAGCAGGCGGCGACCTGGACGGCCAACGATCCGCGCATCGCCGGTGAGCGCATCTTCTCACCCAGGCGCGCCACCGCGAAGTTGTTGCCGGAGATCAACTTCGACCGCCGCGACAGCCCGCTCAATCCGCGCTCCGGATATTATGTGGAGGTTAAGCCGGAGCTGGTCAGTGGAGACGCCTTGAGCCAGGACGGCGAAGATCTCATCGGCGACAGCTACCTGCGCCTCTCGGCGGCTCTCAGCGCGTTTTTCAGTCTGGACGGGCGCGGGGATTACGTACTGGGGCAGGGGCTGCGCTACGGGCAGATCGTGCCCTTTGCCGAGCGCCAGAGCCTGGTGCCCCCCGATGAGCGCTTCTACCTGGGCGGGGTGGGCACGGTGCGCGGTTTCCCCACCAATGTGCTCGGGCCGGTGGGCGCGCGTCAGCAGCCGCTGGGCGGCGAGCTGACGATGAGCTATACCGCCGAGCTGCGCTACCCGCTGATCAAGGAATGGAGCGTGTACGGGGCAACGTTCTTCGACGCCGGGCTGCTCGTTGACTGCTTCGATGAGGCCGGTCGGCGCAGCTCCGCGCAGTGTTTTGCCAACGCCTTTCCCGATCAGGCGCCCCTCTCCCGGGTGCGCACGTCAGCCGGGCTGGGCCTGCGCTATGTGATCTTTGACCAGATTCCTCTGCTCTTTGACTACGGTGTGGTGCTCGATCGCCGCCCTGGAGAGGGCTTTGGGAGCCTGCACTTTAACCTCGGGTATTCGTTTTGAGTCGACAGAAGCGATGGGGCCACTCCGGGTGGCAGAGGGCGTTGT
Organism: Lujinxingia sediminis; assembly: GCF_004005565.1. Classification (NCBI taxonomy): domain Bacteria; class Deltaproteobacteria; order Bradymonadales; family Lujinxingiaceae; genus Lujinxingia; species Lujinxingia sediminis. The sequence goes on from NZ_SADD01000011.1 coordinate 18,849, forward strand.
TGCCACTGATGGCGATGATGGTGATGGCGGCGGCGCTTCTGGGAAGTGCGCGTGAGGCCCAGGCCTACAACACGCCCTGGGGCAAGGGATTAAGCCGCCCGGAAGACCTGGTGATAAGCCTGGCGACCTTTAGCCCGGGCGATCAAATCCCACAGTGGTTCGGTCACACGGCACTCGTCGTGGAAGATCGCCGCTTTAACACCTCGCGCCTCTACAACTACGGGATGTTCTCGTTTGGCGACGGGATGTTGATGAACTTCGCGATGGGGCGACTGCTCTTCTGGGTGGCACCGGCCCCTGTGGCGCCGACCTACCAGTTTTATATCGCCGAAGATCGTGACGTGCGTGTGATCGAGCTCAACCTGCCACCGGAGACTCGGGCGGAGGTGGCGGCGTTTCTTGCCGATAACGTGCGCCCGGAGAACCGCGAGTACCTCTACCATCATTATGACGATAACTGCGCCACACGGGTGCGCGATATCATCGATCGCTCCGTCGGCGGGCAGTTCAACGATGCGTTCGACCAGGCCGATTCCCTGACCTTGCGAGGCCATACGCGGCGCCACTCCCAGCACCTTAAGCCGATGGACTGGCTCTTGATGTTCCTGATGAACAACGAGATCGACCGGCCCATCGCGGTCTGGGACGCGATGTTCTTGCCCGAAGTGCTTGAAGAGGCAGTGCTCGACTTTGAGTATGTCGATGAGGAGGGCAACACGCAGCCTCTGGCGCTTCGAACCCATCGGGTCTTTGAGTCGAGTCGCGCGCCCACGCCCGAGACGCCGGCGACGCACTGGCCCTTCTGGGCGGGCGTGGGCGTGCTTCTTGGCGCGCTGAGCACGCTGCTGGGCTGGCGAGCCTCACGCCACCCCGGCCGGCGCGGGCCCCGGGTGGTCTTCGGCCTGGTGTTGGGCGCGGTGGCCGGCGTGTTCGGGCTGGTGGGCACCGGCCTCTTTGTGATGGCGGCGATGACCGACCATACGGTGACCTACTGGAACCTCAACCTCCTGCTGGCCAACCCACTGACCCTGCTCGGGGCCTTCTTTGCGCTGCGGGTGGCATTCGGCAGCGAGGGCAGCCGTGGGGGACTTCGCCTGATCTGGCGCGCGCTCGCTGCGCTCGCGATCCTCGGGTTACTCGCTCAGCTGGTGGGACTTATCTGGCCGACGATCTTCCAGAATATGCTCCTGCCCCTCGCGCTGCTGCTCCCCTGGGTGTTGGGGGCTGCGGCCGGTGTGGAGCTTGCCTGCCGCAGACGCCAGGCTGCCTGAGATTGAGCGCGATGCGCCGGGGGAGCGCCCCCGGTCGAGCGTATCGCCGTGCGCCGTCTCAATGCCCGAAGACCTGCACCCAGTAGGTTGAAAAGGGTGCGCCGGACGCGCTGTCATAGAGGCCCACGCCGAGATAGCGCGCCCGGGGATTCATCAACACCCGGCAATGATCGTCGGAGTCCAGCCATCCCCGCACCAGGGACTCGCCGAGGCGAAAGGTCGCGGCGATGTTCTCACCTACGGGCTGCCCCCCAAAACCGGCGCGTTCGGCCCGCTCCACAAAGTCGCTGCCATCGCTTCCGGTGTGGCTGAGCGCGTCCATCGTCGCCAGATCGTGCGCGTGGGCGGTGGCCGCCATCGCCAGGGCTTCATCCGTCTCCACCGCTCCCACCGCCTCCATCCAGCCGTGCTCTCCGCAGTCCTGCGCGCGGGCGCGGGCGCGGTTGGTCGCCTCCACCACCTGCGCGATGCGCACCTCGCGCGGGGGGCGCTCCAGATCGTCGATCTCCCAGTGCTCCCCGGGATCACGGAGCGGATCGACCCCTTCAGCCGGAGGTACGCATCCCGCAAAGAGTGCCGCCCTTAAAATGCTAAAAAAATGTAACAAGGTGCGGGCGCGCCAAGGTTTTCGAACGACGTCTCGAAGTCATCATGGCGAGCTCTAGCTGGCGGGGGAGTGCAGCGGAAGATCGAGGATGAAGGTGGAGCCCTTGCCCAGTTCACTCGTCACGCGAACCTGACCACCGAGGCTCTCGGCGTAGGAGCGCACGATCCACAGCCCGAGCCCCATTCCCTTGGTCTGTCGCGAGGAAATCACCCGCTCAAAACGCTCAAAGATCCGCTCGCGGTCGCCCGGGGCGATGCCTTCTCCGCGGTCGATGACCTCGACGCAGGCACCGGAGGCGTCGCCGGAGACACGCACCTCAATGGGCTGGCCTCCGCCGTATTTGATGGCGTTGGAGACCAGGTTGGTCAGGATGTGGTCGAGGCGATCCAGGTCCCAGATGCCGTGCACGCCGTGCGGCGCGCTCAGGGTGAGCTGGCAGCCGGCGTCTTCGAGTGCCTGCGCAAAACGCGAGATCACATCGTAGGCCACCGCAGAAAGATCGCAGGGACCGAGCTCCGGGGTCATGCCACCATCGATGATGCGTGAGACGTTCATCAGCTGGTCGATGAGGCGGTCGAGGCGGTTGACCTGCCGGTCGACCGCGCCGAGGCGATCGACCACCATCTGCGGGGTGAAGCTCTCGGGGTCGCGGGTGGCAAAGCGCCTCAACATCTGGGCATGCAGCTTCAGCGTGCTCAAAGGGGTGCGCAGCTCGTGGGCGGCGATGGCGATGAAGGTGTCGCGGGCTTTGACGGCTTCGTCGAGCTCGGCGTTGGTCTTTTGAAGCGAGTGGTAAAGACGGGCCGTCTCCACTTTCATTGCGGCGTGGGAGGCGATCCACTCGATCAGCGCCAGATCGGTCTCGTTGTAGGCGGCCGTGGTGGTGTGGCGGCCCATTAAGAGGGCGCCGATGCAGTCACCCTCGGTGGTGACCATCGGCGCGGCGATCAGGCTGTGGATGTCGATCTCGAGATCGACGCTGGCTCCGGCGGGCAGGTGAGGCTCGAGCAGGCGCGGGTTCCAGCGCGGGCGAAAGTAATACTCGCGCCGCGCGATGATGCGTTCGATCAGCCCGTCGCCGGCGCGGCTCTCGCCGGACGAGAACGCGCGGTGCAACGCGGCCAGCGCGTCGGGGTTGGGGTGAAAGGCCGCCGCCGGAAACACGCCGCGCGCCTCATCAACCAGGTAGACGATGCACAGATCGAAGACCACATCGGCCGTAGCTCGCGCCAGCCGGCGCAGCACCGTGCCGTAATCGAGCTCGGTGTTGGCCATCGCCCGGTAGAAACGGATCTGGGCATCGGCCTCGGTGCGCTCGCTGAGCTCTTCGGATCGATCGTCGAGACCCTCAGAGCCTTGCTCCAGGGTCTGCGAGGGGTGGTCGGCCATACAAACTCCACAAAAGGGGGTGGCACGCGACGCCTCCAGTGTAGCAGAGGTTGGCCGGATCGAAAGGGGAGCGCCCCGGGAGCCTGCAGGGAGCAAGATTTGCGTATGCCGGGCTGTTACGACTCTGTTTTGGGGTTGCCGCCCGGCTTCCCACGCTCTAATAATTGGGGCGCCTCCCCCCGGGGGCGATTTTGTCGGCAGCGCTTCTGGCGCGGCCTTTTTTTCGAGAGACGACTCGAAGCTCGGAGGTGCACGTGAGTTCGCAGAGTACGAAGACCGGTTCAGGCCGCCGCGCGCCCACGTCCGTCTCGGATACCGCTTCGGGGTCGGGACCGATCCAGATCGAGATCCGTGGCCAGAAAATGACGATTCGAAGCGATCGCGACGCGACCTTCGTTCGAAACCTGGCGCGATATATCGACCATAAAGCTGAGGAGCTGCAAACGGCCGCTCCCAGTGCGCCCATAGATAAGTTGATGATGTTGGCCAGCATGAACGTGGCCGAGGAGCTCTTTGAGGCCCGAGAAGAACTGCATCGCATGCGTGTGCAGCTTAAGGAGACCACCGAGACGCTCGTTGATTTGATCACTCAGGTCGAGGAGGCCTGAAGGCGCGATCGAAGTTTAGCTATCCCACCCCCATCGCGGTGTCTGAGCCCACGCCGAACTTCTGAGCTCGCATGAGGTCATTTCAATGAGACGACCTCAAGGACGAGTGCAGCGGTGAGCCCAGCAGACGCCCGAAGGTTGCAAAAGACGCGCTTGCGAAATGAGCTTCGCGCGCGACGTCGGGCGTTGGATGTGCCCCTGCGTCAGCACGCGGCAGAGGCTCTGTGCGCGCGCCTGATGGCGGTGCCGCACTTCTTTGCTGCGCGTCATATCGCCGCGTACTGGGCCCACGGAGCGGAGCTCAGCGTGGCCGGCGCGCTCTACGAAAAAGTCAGCCAGGGGGCTCAGGTCTATCTGCCGCGGGTCAACGCCTCCGACCGCCTCGACTTCGTCGATGCCGGCGGGCTCGACGGTCTTCAGCCGGGCGCCTTCGGCATTATGGAGCCGGAGGGGCCAGCCTGCGATCTGAGCCGTATCGAGATCTTTCTGGTGCCGGGGCTCGGCTTCGACCCGCGCGGCCATCGCCTCGGCTCGGGACGCGCGTACTACGACCGCGCTCTGGCCGGCGTCACACACGCCTTACTGATCGGTGTGGGGTACGACTGGCAGCTCATCGATGAGGAGCTGCCCGAAGAGGCCCACGACCGTCCCATGGACATCATCGCGACGCCCAAACGCTGGCACGTGCCGGCGCAGGCGTCGTCTTTACATACATCGAAGGAGTAGGACATGGAGCTGATGCTCTATTTGATCGTCGGCGGGATCATCGGGGTGGTGCTTGGCACGCTCATGGCCCGTACCCGCGCCCAGGCTCAACAGCAGGAGCTCGTCGACCAGCGCGTTGAGGCGCTCAAGGACGAAACGGTCGAGAGCACGCGTCGGCGCGTCGAGAGTGAGGTGCGCGCCGAACTCACCGAGAGCGTGCGCGCCGAGCTCGTGGAGAAGTTCAGCGCCGAGGCCAAGAGCGAGGCCAAAGCCGCCGCCCAGCGCATCAAGCGCGACGCGGACGCGGAAGCCGACAAACGCGTCAAAGATGCCGAGATCACATCGCGTGAGCTTGTACTCGCGGGCCAGAAAGAGGCCGAGGCTGAGCTCAAAAGCCGCCGTGCCGAGCAGCAGAAGATCGAGGAGCGTCTGAGCAACCGCGAGTCCAACCTGGACGCCCGCGCCGAGCGCCTCGATGAGCGTGAAGAGGCTGTGAAGACCCGCGAGCAGCAGGTCGCCGAGAGCGAGGCGCAGTTCTCCTCCCGAGAGCTGGAGCTGGAGCGTCAGCGCGGCGAGGTGGAGCTCGTGTTGGAGAAAGTCGCCGGGTACAGCGCCGAGCAGGCCCGCGCCGAGCTCGTCGCCCGCATGGTCAACCAGGCTGAGCTTGAAGCGAACCGTAAGATCAAAGTCATCGAAGAGCAGGCCGAAGAAGAGGCCGACAAGCGCGCCCAGAAGATCATCAGCGTGGCCGTGCAACGCTACGCCGGCGACTTCGTCGCTGAGAAATGTGTCAGCGTGGTCAGCCTTCCCTCCGACGATATGAAGGGGCGCATCATCGGCCGGGAAGGCCGCAACATCCGCGCGCTGGAGGCGGCCAGCGGCGTCGATATCATCATCGATGACACGCCTGAGGCGGTGATTGTCAGCGGTTTTGATCCGGTTCGCCGCGAGATCGCGCGCCGCTCGCTCGATAAGCTCATCGCCGACGGCCGCATTCACCCCACCCGCATCGAAGAGGTGGTGGCGAAGACCGACCAGGAAGTTGCCCAGAGCATCAAAGAGGCCGGCGAGCAGGCCGCCTTTGAGCTGGGCATCCACGGGCTTCACCCGGAGCTCATCAAGATGGTCGGGCGGCTTAAATACCGCACGAGCTACGGCCAGAATATGTGGTCGCACTCCATCGAAGTTGGCTTTCTGTGCGGGCTGATGGCCTCGGAGCTCGGCGTGAACGTCAAGATGGCTCGGCGCGCGGGGCTTCTGCACGATATCGGTAAGGCGCTCACCCACGAGCAGGAAGGTAGCCACGCCATTATCGGCGCCGACCTCTGCCGCAAGTATGGCGAGCATGAGATCGTGCGCAACGCCGTAGCCGCCCACCACAACGATGAGCCGCAGAACTCGGTGATCGCTCACCTGGTCATCGCATCGGATGCCCTGAGCGGCGCGCGCCCCGGTGCCCGACGCGAGATCCTGGAGACCTACGTCAAACGCCTCGAAGATCTGGAGCGCATCTCCATGGGCTTTAAAGGCGTGGAGAAGACCTACGCCATTCAGGCCGGCCGCGAGATCCGTGTGATGGTCGAACACGGCAGCATCGACGATGCCGGCGCGTTCGCGCTCAGCCGCGACATCGCCCGCAAGATCGAAGACGAGCTCACCTACCCGGGGCAAATCAAGGTCACCGTCATTCGTGAGACCCGCGCCATTGACTACGCACGCTGATTTTTTTGGCGCGTAAGTTCTTGAAAGAAAAGATCATTCGGAGTTGGAAGAGCCATGACGCAAGAACCCACTGAGTTTCAAAGCGACGTCCTCAAAGAACTCGCCTGGCGAGGATTCATCTACCAGCAGACCCACGAGGAGCTCGATGACGAGCTGAGCAAGGGGCCGATGACGCTCTATTGCGGCTTTGACCCGACGGCCTCGTCGCTGCACGTGGGCAACCTCGTGGGAATCATGGGGCTGGCGCATTTCTACCGTCACGGTCACCGCCCCCTGGCGCTGGTAGGCGGGGCGACCGGCCTGATTGGCGACCCTTCCGGGCGCAGCACCGAGCGTAATCTGCTCGATGAGACGACCCTGCAGGCCAACCTTTCGAGCATCGGCGCGCAGCTCAAACGGGTGCTGGGCGCGTCGCGCACTCTGCACCGCGAGGGCGATGCGAAGGCCGGTGAACCGGTGGCGATGGTCAATAACGCTGACTGGTTCAAGCAGTGGAGCTTCATCGACTTTTTGCGCGATGTGGGCAGGCACTTCCGCGTCAACCAGATGCTGGCCAAAGACTCGGTGCGCGCGCGCCTGGAGGAGCGGGAGCAGGGCATCAGCTACACCGAGTTCAGCTACATGCTGATTCAGGCCTACGACTACCTGCACCTCAACCAGAACGAGGGCTGCCGCCTGCAGATTGGCGGAAGCGATCAGTGGGGCAACATCACCGCCGGCGTCGACCTGACGCGCCGACGCACCGGCGAGTCGACCTTCGGGCTGACCTTCCCGCTGATCACGGCGGCCGACGGCACAAAGATCGGCAAGAGCTTAGGGGGCGCGGTCTACCTCGACGGGGAGATGACCAGCGCGTACGCCTTCTACCAGTACTGGATCAACCAGGGGGATGCGGACTGCGGGCGTTTTCTGCGCCTCTTTACCTTCCTGCCGCAGGAGGAGATCGAGGCCCTGGAGGCGAAGATCGAGGCCGGCGAGAACCGCGGTGAGGTGCAGCAGATGCTGGCCCGCGAGGTCACCACGCTGATTCACGGCGAAGAGGAGTGCGAGAAGGTCATTCGCGCAAGCCGCATGCTCTTTGGCGAGAAGATCGAGGGGCTCAACGACCGAGACTTAAGCTCGATTTTCGCCGAGGTTCCCTCCACCGAGGTGGCGCGCGCGTCCCTGGAGGCCGGCGAGCTGGGGCTCCTGGATGTGCTGGTGAATACCGGCCTTCAAACCTCCAAAGGTCAGGCACGCCGACTGCTTGAGCAGGGCGGGGTGTACATCAACAACGAGCGCGTCGACGACGTGGCCAAAGTGCTTGGTGAGGCCGATCTGGCCAGCGAGTCGATGCTGGTCCTGCGCGCCGGCAAGAAGCGCTACCATGTGGTGCGTTTTGTGTGAGTGAGCCCGAGTGAGTGAGACCAGCGCCGGCGAAGAGGGGGCCTGGAAGATCGCGCTGGCGCTAAGCGTGGTGCTCACGCTGTCGGTGGCGCTTTGCGAGCCGGCGCCGCGTGAGGCGGTCGGGCGATTTCTGGGCGTTGTGGGGCTGAGCGCGCTCCTGCTGGGGTGGGGCGTGCGGGGGGGATGGACGTGGCTGAACGGGGGGCCGCGCTGGCGCGCAGTGACGGTGATTGCAGGGGGGGCGCTGGCGCTGCGCCTGGCGGCGTGGATGGCCCCGGTGTCGCTCTCCGATGATGTGTGGCGCTACGTGTGGGACGGGGCGATCGTGGCCGCCGGCGAAAACCCCTACGCCGAGACGCCGCGCGAGCGGGTAAGGCGCGTGCAGGGGGAGTTTGACGGCGTGTCCGATGAGGTCGACCGGGCGGAAAGGGCGGAGCTTGAGCGGCTGAACAGCCCCGACTATCACACGGTGTATCCGCCCGGGGCGCAGGCGGTCTTTGCTTCTGCCACCATCGCTGCGGGCTGGCTGGGAGGTGTATCGGAGCGGTGGTTGCGTCTGGTCTTTGTGCTGGCCGATCTTCTGGCGGTGCTTCTGATCGCGCGCGCGCTCCTTGCGATGCGGCGCGCGGTGGGGTGGGCCGCCCTCTATGCCTGGCATCCGCTTGTGGTGTGGGAGGTGGGAGGCGGGGGGCATACCGAGGCGCTGGCGGTGGGGCTGATGGTGGTCCTGGTGCTGATGCTGGGCCGAAGTCGTCCCTGGATGGTCGGTGCGGTGATCGGTCTGAGCGCGCTGGCCAAACTTACCTTTCTCATCGTCAGTCCGCTGGTGGGGGTCGCGTTATGGCGGCGAGGACGCTTTCGTGATGCGCTCATCGCTGCATGTGTGGCGGTGGGTGTGGTGGTGGCGGGCTATATGCCCTTCTGGTTCGAGGATCTGATTGCGAACCAGCGAGAAAGCGTCGCGCTCTACGCGGGCGTCTTTTCTTTTGATGCGCCGCTTTACTACGCGGCGCGCTACCTTCTGGGCTACCGCGAGGGGGTGAGCGATCCGGTCACCCATATCCTCTCGCCGGCGTTGCAGCTGGCGACGATGGCGACTCTTGTGGCGGCGACACTCTGGCAAGATGGCAGCCGCCGGCGCCTGGCCTCCTCCATGGTCGTGGGCTGGGCGGGCTATCTTGTGTTTAACCCGGTGCTGCATCCCTGGTACGCGCTGGGTCTGCTGGCCGCGGCGGCGCTGGCCGGGAGCTGGTCGGTGAGTCTGGCAGGGTTGGCGCTGATGCTTTCGTACCTTTTTTATGATCCGGCGGTAGGACGCCCCGAGGAGATCGCGGTGATGGTTGTGCAGAGTGTGTGGGCGGCGGCGGTCGTGGGCTGGCAGATGGGGCCCCGGGCCATAACGTGGGCGTTGCGCCGTCGAGCGAAGACGAAGTTCGATGCGGTGAGGCCTTACCTTCGGCCCGGTGATCGGGTGCTCGATCTCGGAGCTGGCGAGGGTTTTGTGGGGGCGCTTGTGGCTGAGGCGGGCCATGAGGTCGTGCTGGCGGAGGTCGACGACCGCAATCGCACCGCGCTTCCCATGGTCACCTACGACGGGGAGTTCCTGCCGCTCGACGACGATCAGTTCGATGTGGCGATCATCGCCTATACGCTTCATCACGCGCGGCACCCCGATCAGGTGCTGGCCGAGGCGGCGCGCGTGGCCCGGCGTCTGGTGATTCTGGAGACGGTCTATGAAAGGAGCTGGGATCGGCGCCTGGTGACCTTTCTTGATCACAGCGCGAACCGCCTGCGGGGAATGGCCCCCGAGCCCCTCTATTTTGACCGAGTGGAGGGCTGGCTGGAGCGTCTTCAGGCCCGCAGTCTCAAGGTGCTCACCTGGAGGTGGCTGGGGCGCGGGGTGCATCGCCACGTGATCATCGTGGCGGATCGCCAGGGCGCACAACGCTGAAGTAGCCGGGCATGCATCCGAAAGGCGGCTGACTGCGGGGAGGGGGACCGCCCGGGCACCTGAGCGCAAAGGTGCGAAAGGGCCTTCGTATGCAAGAAGGGCACAGCGCAGGATGTGCAAAAACAAAAAAAACCGACCAACATATGTTGGTCGGTTTCTTGAGCGTCCCCTACGGGATTCGAACCCGTGTCGCCGGCGTGAAAGGCCGGTGTCCTAGGCCTCTAGACGAAGGGGACATTCAGCCCTTAAAGGGCTGAAGATCCTGCTATGTGGTACTACATGGTACAGACGTGGTCACTGTGAATCTGGTGTGACCAAGCGTCCCCTACGGGATTCGAACCCGTGTCGCCGGCGTGAAAGGCCGGTGTCCTAGGCCTCTAGACGAAGGGGACGTGAGCCGTGGTGGGCTCGAACCACCGACCCGCAGATTAAAAGTCTGCTGCTCTACCAACTGAGCTAACGGCCCAACATGTTTAACAATCAACCGTGGTTGAGAGTCAAACCACCACCGGAGCTTGGTGTCTCCGGCTGTTTCGTTTCTGGGGTTTCCCCCGAAACGGAAGCTATATCTACAGCTGCCCCCCCGGGGTGTCAACGGGTTTCTGCAAAAATTATCCGCTCAGAGCATAATTTTTCCGGGGTTTGGTGGATTCGTAAATGATTTCAGGTGTTTAGGATTAAGGTGTCCGGGCTGCGGGGGCCGGGGAGATGGGGATCATGCGTCTTGGGTCGATGTTTGATAGGATCGCGAGCGCAGGGCCACCGGGCTTTGAGCGCGCAGGCGGGGGGAATGCGGCGATGGCATCGGCGGCTTCAATTCAGGAGGTCTCGTTCTTCGAGCTTGCAGCGCGGTTGGAGATGGCACGCAGAAAACAAGGACGCTGGAGGGACCGCCGCGACACCGTGCCCGCACGTCGCAAGCGCCGTCGTTTGCATCGTCGCGACTTTCCGGCCAGCCAGGTCTACGAGCCTGCGCCCGTCGACCCGCGCCTGGCCACACGCGGGGTGCAGAGCCGCCTCTTAGGCGCAGCGGGGTTGGCCGCGCTGACCGTGGCATGTGTGCTGGCGGTGATTTTTGCCCCCGGATTTTCGTATGACATGGTCTTTCTGCTGACGATGGGCACCGGCTCACTGGGCCTGGCCATCGCGCTGATTATGGGGGCCAGGCGCGAGGAGATCGTGCACGGCATCGCCCATCGGCTCAGCGACGAGTCCGGAGAGCCGCAGCGGGCGCTGCGCCTGGACTTGCGGGATCTTGGCGAGGACGGATCCCTGCTGCTGGAGGGACCCGAACAGGTCGATCCCGATACCTGGAGCTGGGAGCTGGCAAACCCTGCCCGTGGTGAGCAGGTGCTTGCCGAGCGTCCCACAGGCCAGCGGCCCCCTTACTCCCCGCGGTAGATGCAGCTCGACTCGCAGGTCTCGTGGATCTGCAGGCTGTGCAGCTGGGGAAGCACAGGCTTGATACGCTCCCACATCCATCCGGCGAGCACCTCGGAGGTGGGGTTCTCGAGACCTTCGATCTCGTTGAGGTAATAGTGATCGAGTTGTTCGACGATCAGCGGCTTTACGGCCGCCTTGATATCGCCATAGTCCAGAAGCCAGCCCATCTCGGGGTCGACCTCCCCGCGCACCGTCACGGTGACGCGGTACGAGTGGCCATGCAGACGCTGGCACTTATGCCCTTCGGGCACATGGGGGAGGCGGTGGGCAGCCTCAAAACGAAACTCTTTAACCAGCTCGACGATCATAACTAAGGTCTGGGGCAGGGAGGGGAGGTTGGGGGCATGGAGCCCGGGACGCTTCTCGACTATAGTGCCGGGCGCAGATCGCGCAGTCCGTAACGTAAGCCAGTGATGTGAGTCAAATCCAGATGCAATCACCCTTTTTAAAGGCGCTCGCTGCCGGTCCCATCGTCTTTGACGGTGCAATCGGCACACAACTCTACGAACGCGGTATCTACATCAATAAATCCTTTGATGATGCGAACCTCTCGCGGCCGGACCTTGTGGCAGCGGTTCATGCCGAATACGTGAGCGCCGGCGCCGAGGTGATCACGACCAACACCTTCTCTTCGAATCGCATCAAACTCAAACGCCACGGGCTGGAGGAGCGCGCCGCCGAGATCGCCCTGGCCGGAGCGCGGATCGCACGGGAGGTCGCCGGCGATCTGGCGCTTGTGGCCGGGTCGGTGGGGCCGACCGGACGCACCCCGACGATGCTCACCGAGCGCGAACTCGACGAGATGCGCCAGGCCTTTCGCGAGCAGATCGCAGCGTTGGCCGAGGGCGGCGTCGATGTGATCGTGCTGGAGACCTTTCGCCAGCTCGCCGAAATTCGCATGGCGCTGGAGGCGGCGCGCGAGGTCTGCGATCTGCCGGTGATCGCACAGATGAGCTTTGACGGGGAGCGTCGCACTGGCGACGGGGCAGACCCCGAGCGGGTGGCGATGCTGCTGGCCGACTGGGGGGCCGATGTGGTGGGCGCCAACTGCATGGAAGGGCCGCACGTGCTCTACGACGTGGTCGTGGACATGCTCAGCTGCGGTCTTCCGGTGATCGCCCAGCCCAACGCCGGGTATCCTCGAAAGGTGGATGAGCGCCTCGTCTATATGGCGACGCCCGAATATTTCGGTGTGTACGCGCGCCGCTTCTTTAAGGCCGGGGTGCGCCTGGTAGGCGGGTGCTGCGGCACCGGCCCGGATCACATTCGTCAGGTTGCGGCGGCAGCGCGCATGCTCGGCGGAGGGCGCGCCAGCGTGGAGGTCAGCACCGCACGCATGCCCCGGAAGGAGGTCGAGCCGGAATGTGTGCAGAGTCAGAAGGCGCCCACTCGTCTGGCCGAGAAGATCGAGGCAGCGCATCGCTCGCGAGCCGTCGGGGAGCCTGTGAGTCGCGAGAACTTCGTGGTGAGCGTGGAGGTCAACCCGCCCTCCGGGCTGCGCGCCGATCGCGCCATTGAGGCTGCACGCATGCTCGTCGAGGGCGGGGTGGATGTTATCAACATCGCCGATGGTCCGCGCGCCTCGGTGCGTATGGCGAACTGGGCGCTGGGGCGGATGCTTCAGGAGTCACTCGATATCGAGGTGATCTTGCATCTGTGCGGCCGCGACCGAAACCTGCTCGGATTGCAGTCAGATGTGCTGGCCTTTGAGGCGCTGGATCTTCGCAACCTGGTGGTGATCACAGGCGATCCTCCCAAGGTAGGCGACTACCCGCACGCCACGGCGGTCTTCGATCTGGATAGCGTGGGGATCTTGCGCATGATCGACAACTTCAACCATGGGGTCGATCCGGCCGGAAAGCCGGTGGGGGATGCCACCGCGTTTTATTGTGCGTGTGGGGCCGAACCGGCCGCCGCCGACTACGAGCGGGAGCTGCGCCGCCTGGAGTTGAAGAAGGCTGCCGGAGCACGTTTTGTGATGACCCAGCCTGTCTATGATCCGGCGGTGCTCGATCGTTTTCTGGCCGACATTGAGCACCTGGATCTTCCGGTGCTGGTGGGGCTTTTGCCCCTGGCGAGCGCGCGAAACGCGGAGTTTCTGCATAACGAGGTGCCCGGGATGGCCGTGCCCCTGGAGGTGCGCGAGCGTATGCGCGCCGCCGGCACCGGGCAGGCCGCGCGCGCCGAAGGCGTTCGCATCGCCCAGGAGACGCTGGAGGCGGTGGGCTCGCGGGTGGCCGGAGCTTATATCATGCCACCTTTCGGCCGTTATGAGGCCGCCCTTGAGATCTTGAGTTGTCTTCCCGGCTACGCCACAACCTGATGGCCTTTGAGGAGGCGCGTCTATCGGCGCGCAAATACGCTATGACGATTTACGAGAGCATCGTCGACCTGGTGGGGAAGACCCCGTTGATTCGGCTGAACAAAGTCACCGCAGACTGTCCCGCGGAGATCGTGGGCAAGGCGGAGTTTTTCAATCCGCTGGGAAGCGTCAAAGATCGCATTGGTGCGGCGATGGTCGCCGATGCCGAGGCACGCGGTGCGCTAAAGCCGGGCGGACTTATCGTGGAGCCGACCAGCGGCAACACCGGCATCGCGCTGGCCTTTGTCTGCGCCTCGCGTGGCTACAAACTCGTGCTGACGATGCCGGACACCATGAGCCTGGAGCGGCGCACCCTGCTCAAGGCGCTGGGCGCTGAGCTTGTGCTTACCCCCGGCTCGCTCGGGATGCAGGGCGCGGTGGAGGAGGCCCGACGGATGGTCGAGTCGACCCCGGGGGCGATCATGCTTCAGCAGTTTCAGAACCCTGCCAACCCGCAGAGTCACGCCGAAACTACCGCCGACGAGATCTGGACGGGCTGCGAGGGACGCATCGACGCCATCGTCACAGGCGTGGGCACCGGGGGCACCATCACCGGGGTCACGCGCACATTGAAGCAGAGAAACCCCCACTTTAAAGCCATCGCCGTGGAGCCCGCCGGCAGCCCGGTGCTCTCCGGCGGGGTGGCAGGGCCGCATAAGGTACAGGGGATCGGTGCGGGCTTTGTGCCCGATATCTTTGAGAAGGAACTCATCGACGAGATTCTCACCGTCGAAGACGACGAAGCCTTTGAGATGGCCCGGCGCCTGGCCTGTGAAGAAGGTCTGCTGGTGGGCATCAGCGCCGGGGCCAACGTCGCCGCTGCCATTCGTGTGGGCCGCCGCCCGGAGTTTGCGGGCAAGCGCATCGTGACGATGCTCTGCGACACCGGTGAGCGCTACCTCTCCACGCCTCTTTTCCGCGAGCTTTAACGCCCGTCACCCCCGTGGCTCAGGACCCGGCAGGACATCATCATGAAGTTGAGACGACCCAATCCCCAGCTCAGCGCCAGCCCTCCGGGCCAGGAGCGCCGAGGCGTGCTGGGATTTTTTAAAGACGCCATTGAGGATATTCAGGCGGTGCGACGCGGCGATCCGGCCGCGCGCACTCTGACCGAGGTGGTCACCACCTACCCCGGCCTGCACGCGCTGTGGATGCACCGCCTCTCCCATCGTCTCTGGATACGCGGCCACCACCTGGGCGCACGTATGCTCAGCCATTACGGCCGTCACCTCACCGGTGTGGAGATTCACCCGGGGGCCGTCATCGGCCGACGGGTCTTTATCGACCACGGTATGGGTGTGGTGATCGGGGAAACCTCGGTGGTGGGTGATGATTGCCTGATCTACAAGGGCGTGGTGCTCGGCGGTACCAGCCTCAAACGCACCAAACGCCACCCCACCATCGGCAAGGGGGTGACCATTGGCTCCAACGCTTGCATCCTGGGCGCGGTCACCATTGGCGACGGCGCGCGGGTGGGCAGCGGCTCCGTTGTGGTCAAAGACGTGGAGGCCTGCGCCACGGTGGTGGGCATCCCGGGACGCGTCGTCTCGCGCGAGCAACGCAAAAGCGTGGGGCCGCCGGATCTCGATCACGATCGCCTCCCCGACCCGATCCAGCGCATCGTGCGCGATCTTCTCGACCATATCGATAGCCTCTCCAACCGTCTGCATATCCTGGAGCAAGTCGTTGACCTGAGTCCCGAAGAGCTTGCCGAGAAGCTGGAGCGTCACGAACTTCAAGACGCCCTGGAGCAGGAGTTTTTGAACGCCTATCAGGACGATGACGTCGAAGAAGGCACCAAACCCGCCGGCTAACCGGCGATCCCCGTCCAGGCTCTGAGCCAACCTTATTATGGGAGTGATGATGGCTACCTTTGCACCAACCCGACCTCTTGTAGCGCTGGGCGCAGCGCTGCTTGTTTTTGGCCTGGCCCTCACCGCTTCAGCTCAGGATGGCGGCGAGCTGAGCGCTCAGGAGCTCATCGACCAGGCGATGGAGCGCAACGCGCTGGGCTTTGACTCCGGCCGCGCCCAGATCACGCTCATCGTCTACGATCGGGCCGGGGAGCGGAGAGAGCGGCGCCTGGATGTCCGCTCGCGGCGAGCCGATGAGCGTGGCGCGACGCGCGTCGAGCTCACCGATCCGCCGGAGGTCCGCGGCCAGTCCTTTCTCTTTGTAGAGCAGGCCGAAGGTCAGGACGATGTCTGGATGTACGTGCCCGCCTTCAACGTCACACGCAGGGTGGAAGGGCGGCAGAAGCGCGGCGCATTTCTGGGCACGCATTTTACCTTCGCCGATCTCGAAAGCCGCGATCTTCGTGAAGCCACCTACCGCCGCCTCCCCGACGAGACCATCGGTCAGACGCCGGTCTACGTCATTGAGGCTCGCCCCACCGACGCCTCGGCCAGCGATTACAGCCGCGTGGTCACCTACCTGCGCAAAGAGGATCAGATCCCGATGCGCACACGCTTCTTTGGCAAAGACGGGGAGTTGGAGAAGACGCTTTTTAGCGAAAAGCTCAACACCGCCGAGGGCGGTCGTAGTTATATCGAGCAGATGACACTGCGCTCGGAGCAGGGCGGCTATACGACGATTGTGATCAACGCGCTCGATCCCAACGTGGAGCTGCCCGAATCGGTCTTCAGCCGCGAGGACCTGGGTCGGTGATACGTCCTGATGTGCGTCCATGGTGGGCGGGGTTGGTGCTCGGGGGGGCGATCGTGCTGGGGAGCCTCCCGGGGGCAAGGGCTCAAGAGATTCTCTACGACCCGGAGAACCCCGCCTTTGAGGATGAGACTCGCCCGACCGGGGAGGAGGAGAGCGACGAGACACCGGGTGAATCAGGGGAAGGGGAGGTGCTTTATGACCCGGAGAATCAGGGGTTTGAAGACGAAACAGACGGAGCGCCGGCGCTCCGAGAGCCCTCTGCGTCAAACGCCACCACCTCATTTCAAAACACCGAACTCACCCTGATCGCAGGCACCGGCATCTTCGTCGATCTTGCCAGCGACGCACCGGGCGAAGACCTTTTTGAGACGTCGACCGAGCTCGGTCTGTCGATCGCCCACGACGCCTCGGCCAACCTTCGAGCCGTGATGGGCGCGCGTGTCTCTCACCGCGCCGCGCGCCCCGAGGGCGGCCCGTGGCGGGCGTATGACGAGATTGCGCTCGATGAGGCCTACATCCTCTGGCGCAAAGGTCGCTGGCGCCTGGCCCTGGGCAACCTGCGCACGCCCTGGGGAAGCACCGACATCACTCGCCCCGGCGACGTGATCAACCCCACAGACCTGCGCTCGCCAGGCAGCGCCGGCGCGTTCGGTGCGACCCTCCCGCAGCTCACCGCGGAGGTCACCTACGCCTTTGATGCCTGGACCTTAAGCGCGCTCGTCGTGCCGTTTTTTAGACCCAACGATGTCGCGCTTTTTGGTCAGGACAGCGCGCTGGCCACTCGCCAGAACCCTTTTATCGCCGAGCAGCTGCCCTTTGTGCTGCTCGCTCAAGACCTTCTCGACCCTTCGGTCTGGCCCCATGCGCAGCCCTTGCTTCAGGCCACGCGTCGACCGATGGCCACTCCCGCCAACATGAGCGCCGGGCTGCGTGCGACCTCCACGCTGGCCAACACCGATCTGGGGCTGGGCGTCTTCTACGGCTGGGACCGCACCCCGAAGATCATCATCGACGAGGATCTGCGCACCCTGCTCAGCATCATTGCCGAAGACGGGCAGTTCTTCGCTGATTTCGACGCTATCGGTTTTACGGCCCGAAACCCGGAGACCCTTGCAATGTCTCAACGTATCTCGGCAAAAGCTGAGACGGGTCAGACGCTAATGAGCGCGGAGTTCCAGCGCCGACTGACGCTGGTGGCCGACGCGGCGCGCTACATCGGCCCCATTGGAGTGCGCGCCGATGTGGCGTTTTCGCCAGGGCGTATCTTCTACACCACCGAGTTTGAGCCGGTGACCCGCGCCAGCGTGTTTGCGGCGCTGGGCCTCTCGTACGAACGACTTTTGAGTGATGAGCGCGCGCTGGCACTCACGCTCGAGGGCTTCTGGCTGCATCCTTTTGCGGCCGAAAGTGCGGTGCAGCGCCTTTTTCATCCGAGCGGGGAGGGCGGTGCCGAGACGCGCCTTCTCCTCTTCGAGGGCGGCTACTACGGTGTGGCCGGCGCGCTGAACTGGGGGACCGGTTTTTGGAAGATCGATGTGCAGGGCGGAGCGCTGCTCTCGCTGGCACCGGGTGATGTGATTGCCCAGATCGCTCTGGAGCGCCCCATCGTCGGCGGGGCCCGCGCGCGGCTGAGTGCCAACGTCTTTGCCGGCCCCGATCCGGCCGAAACACTTAGCCTCGGCGGGGTGTGGTCAGCCAACGATCAGATCGCGCTGAGCGTCGTCGGTCGCTTTTAAGGGCCTATGGCACATAAAAAAACGCCGGTCCTGCGAGTGAGGACCGGCGCATCGTGATCTTCTGCGGACACGCCGCGGGGGTCACCGTTGTGACCTAGCCCTGCACACCAAAAAGACGCGCGAAGTCGTCGAGCAGGGCGCTCTCTTCTTTGTTGATGGGGTTGGTCAGCCCGAAGAAGCCGCCGGAGGCGGCGGCCACGGCCTTGCTCCAGTTCATGACGTTTTGCCCCATCTCTCCCTCGGGATCTTCGTCGATCAGGTGGGCGATGACGCTGTTGGCGCGGCTGAAAAAGAGGTCGGTGGGCTGCTCTTCGAGGAGCATTTGCAGGAAGTTGCTGGCAGCGCTCTCATCGGCGATACCAAAGCGGCGCGCCAGCTCCAGAACTTTATCGCCCTCGGCGGTGGAGATGCTTCCGTCGGCCCAGGCCATCTGAATCAGGGGCACCAGCGGCAGGACGCGGGCGGTCTCCGCATCGAAGCCCAGCTCCATGGCCTCGGCGGCCACGTCATCCCGGGTGTTGAGCGATGCGGCGATCGCCTCACGCTCCTGCTGACGAATGGCTTCGAGCTGCTTTTCGCGGCGAAGACGCGCCAGCTTCTCGCGTTCTTGTTGCTGGATGTACTTTTCTTCTTCTTCGCGCGGGGTGTTTTTATCAGCCATGGCTCAGCGCTCCATTGATCGGTTTTGAAAGATATCGCAGACGGGGCGCAATATAAGTGCCGCCCGGGGTGCAGGCAACCGATACTACGGCGTGCTCAGAAGTTGATGTCGATGGATGCGAATATGAGAACGACTCGGGGAAGGCGCAAGGCGTAAGACGATTTAGCATCGTCAAAGCATGCCAACGCAGACAGGGGGGGCCTCAACGCAGCAGATACGGCATCTGCGATAGCTTAGAGCGTCATCATGGCAGGCCCGAGGGCGGTGGCCTAGCGCCAGGCGTCTTCGGCTTCTTCGCGAAGTTGGCGCGCGCGCTCGCGCAATTCTTCGACCTGGACCTCCAGGCGCTCACGCTCCCGACGAAGCGCGCGCACGCTTCGCTCGGTCTGGCCTTCGCTCAGCGTGGGTGCGCGCTGATCGATCTCTTGCGGGTCGACGAGGCTTTCAATGAGCACACGCTCGGTGGAGGGCTCAAAGCCGTTGTCGGGCGCGGGTTCCGGCGTGGGGTCGGAGCCCGTACCGTCGAAGTCACCGCCTCCCATGCCGGGGTCTCCCTCGGACGGGTCAAAGTCACCCTCGGGTGCTCCGGGCTGCAACTCCGGGTCGGAGGCGTCGTCTACGGCGGGCATCCCCTCGGTGCCATCGCCGCCGGGCCTCTCATCCGGGGCGACCTCGCGCTCCTGGCGGGCGATGGCGCGGGCGCGGTCGTTTTCTTCAAAGAAACGCTCCCGCGTGGAGAAGTCGCGGGCGCGCCGCATCAGATCGCGGGAGCGTTCCAGCTCGCTGAGGCGAGCCTCAACGGTGGTGAGGCGCTCGCGGAGCTGAGCTTCGGTATCTTCGAGTTCGTCGGCAACGGCGAGCAGATCGCGGGGGTGCCCTCCCTGGACCAGCCGGGCATCGGCCAGCACGCGTTCCACGCGCTCGGGGTCGACGCCGGGGGCCACCTCGCGTACCTGGGATTGCATGCGGCTGAGCGCGTTGAGCTCCTCGATCAGCGCGAGCTGTTCGGCACCGGAGCTACGCGCGACGCTCTGCTCCAACTCGACGCGGCGCGCCGAGAGGGCGTTGAGAAGCTGCTGGCGCGCGCGCTCCAACTCCGCCTGTTGTGTCAGAAGTGCGATCTGGCGCTCGCGCACCCCTTCGACAAGCGCATGGCTTTGGCGCAGCGCTTCTTCGAGTTGACGTCGGCTGGCCTGTCCTTCTGCCTCCTGAGCTTTCAACTTTTCGAGGTGCGCTACAGATTTCTGATACTCCGCCAGCGCGCCCTCTAATCTCTGACGGGCGTCTTCCACCGAGCTCTGACTGCGCTCCCAGCCCTGCTGCGCGTCGGGCAGAGCTTGCGCCATCGCCGCACCAGACCACAACATCAGGGCCGCAACGCTCGCCAGGGCGAGTCGCAGAAGTCTATGTGAAAGTGCGGTGCGCATGGTTTCTCGTCGGGGCAGGTGACGCATCGTCACGTCGTTCCCCTCACAGGTAGAGCAAAGATCGATCCAACATGATGAAGTTGCAGACGAGGATGAGGATGCCCGCCGATGATCTCAAGGCTTGAAGGTCGCTAAAATCCCATGGTATGCAGCACAACCGGTCACGAACCTCTTTCTTTTTACGCGTTTGACGCACTCTGGCGAGGCACGTCCATGGAATATCACGACGGCGCTCAGGCGCCTTATCAAGGCCACCTGGGACGCACGGCACAGACCTCGGTACTTATCAGCAGCGCCGCCGGGCCGGTCTTCCCGGCAAGCGTGTATACCGGGATCAACATTCAGACGCACCCGGAGCTTCGTCAACGCCTGATCGACGGGACGCTCAACGTGGTGGAATGCCCCTTTGATGATGGGCGTATCTACGATCTGGCGATCTCGGTGATTTATCACGATGAGAAACGCCGCCTCTTTGTGCTGGTGATCCCCGAGACGCTGCGTCACGAGGAATTTAAACGGCGCAGCGCGCTGCTTGAGGAACTCGCGCGCGAGCGTGAGGTGTTGCCGAACTACGTGCGTAACTTCCACACGATCTTTGAGCCCTCGCGCCTCATTGCGCTGGAAGAGGCCGCCGACCGTGCTGCAGAAGCCGGCCAGCCGCAAGCGCCGACGCCTCAAGACAGCTCGGAGGTGGGTGAGGCTACCGTGATCACGACGACCGCTCCGTCAGGCCCCTCCGAGGCCGAAGAAGCGCTCCAGGCTGAGCTCGAAACCCTCAAATCCGAACTCGCCGGCCAGCGGGAGAGCCTCAACGAGGCCCGCGCCGAGTTGGAGCGTGCGCAGCGCGCGTTGGAGAACTCTCAGAGCGGCGTCCAGGAAGAGCAGGAGGCGATTGCCCGCGATCGTCAGCAACTCAATGAGGTTGCCTCCCGCGTTGAGCGCGCCAGCGCCCGCGTTCAGGACACGCGCACTCGCCTCGAAGAGGAGCGTACGCGCCTCGAAGAAGAGCGCGCGATGCTCGAAGAAGCCCGCCGTGCCCTGCAAGTTCAGGAACTCAACCTGGAGCAGGAGCGGCTACGCCTTGAGCAGGGAGCCCAGAGCTCCAACGCCGAAGAGGCCACCCAGGTCGTGACCGACGACCAGTTCATTGAGGTGATGAATCCTTCCGTCGCGCCCACGCCTCCCGGTGCAGCCTCGCTGCGCGATACCGGCTCGGAGCCCGCCCGTCGCCCGGAGCCCGCGCGTCATCAACTCGTGCGGGCTACTCCGGCTGAGCTCCCCGGGAACTTCGATGCGGCTGCCGACGGTGAGTTGGTGTTTGTCCGCGAAACCTCCGATCTGGTGCAGGTGGGCTATTCGCTCAGTGACGAGCGCGTTGCTACCTATGAAGACGCCGCCGAAGTTCGCTTCTTCTTTCAACTTCATGACGTCGATGGCGTACCGGTGATGGCGCTGACGCTGGCGGCTTTTGACGCGTCCGGCGAGCTTCTGGATGCGGTTGGTGCGCCTCTTGCTGATGGTGGCGATACCGAGCGCGCCATCCTCGACACCCTGGCGCGCGATCAACACGTCAGCCTCGTGATCTATGGGGAGCAGGGAAGCCCGGCGATCTCCTGGGAGGGCGGGGCGCCCATCGCCGCGAACATCGCCTGGGCCCGAGAGCGTGCCCGCGCCTGGCGCGACGCTTTCAACGGCGACGACTCCGAAGCGCGCGCCGCCATTGCGCTCGGTGAGGTCGAACTCGTCGGGCAGATGCGCCACCCCTTTGTCGACGGGCGCTTCTCGCGTATCGACAGCGCCTCGGAGGCGATGCTCGCTGCGGGGGTTGTTGGCTACTGGTCGCGCTCCGAGCAGGTGGCCTACCTCGTTGGTAACCGCGCCTTTCCTCTCTCGCTCTTCCGCGAGATTCAGAAACGCGTCGCCCGTCAGGCCCTTCACTGGGGCATCGCGCTGGGCGATGAGCTCCAGCAGGTGGCCATCGATGAGTCCATCATCACCGATCGCATCAGTCTGACGCAGCGCCTGCTGGCGAGCTTCGCCGAACTCTGCGTCGGCGTGCGACCCAACGACCTCGACCCCATCCAGCAGTGGGAGAACTGGGATGCGCTCATCCAACTTGCACAGAGCCACGGCGTGACGCCGGAGCCCGACGTGCTGGAGCTGGCCGAACTGAGTCTCAAGCGCGCTCAGGACTACGAGGACATGCTCGACGCTGAAGACGAGAGCCTGGAGGCTGAAGCCATCGACCTCGATGATGATGAGATCCTGGAGATCGTCGAAGAGTCGGAGGTCGACCAGGTGATCATCGAACATACCGTTCCGGCCAGCGGTACGACCTACATTCTGGTCGACACCGCGCGTATTGAAGATCTGCCGGTGATGGAGAAGGCCAGGCGCGGAGATTTGCAGGCGCGCCTTGGCGATCCGGCCGGGCGCCTGGAGGTTGCCCAGGTGCTTGTCGAGCGCTTCTCTCCCCACGCCTTGAGCGACGTGCTCGAAGCGAGCGAGAATATGAGCAGCGTTGAACGAGACGCACTGGCGCGCTTTATGGAGGCGCGCGCCGAGCGTCTCACCGCTCACCTGAGTAACTTGCTGCCTACTGCCGGTGCTGCCGCAACCCTCATTATTGCGCGCACCCTGGTTAAGGCCGGGCACACCGACGCCATCAATGCCCTGCTCAAAGCGCTGGGCGATGAGCACCAATGCGGCAACCCTGCGGAACTGGCCAGCGCGCTGGCTGGTTTTGGTGACGCGCTGGTTGACCCGCTCTCGCGGGCGATTAAGTCGAGTCCGGAGGATGAGCACCTCGCGCTTGCGCTCGCTCACCTCGAAGCAGCTCGCCCCGGCACGCTCGACGCACTCTCCAGCGATCGCAGTAAACATCTGCGTCGTGCTGCAAAACGCGCCCGTCAGTTTGCCGGCTAACCCCCGATCACTCCCTCGTTTACTTCCCGGCGCCCCGGCTCCATAGTGGGGGGACCTCCGCGCCCCCTCACTGAGGCGCCCCGCTCAATCATCAGCCAGACGCGGTCCACGCATGCTCATCGGAATCTTCAGCGACGTTCACGCCAACATCGACGCCCTCAAGCCGGTCGTAGAGGCTTACAAGGCCCACGAGCCGCCCATCGATACGTTCGTCTGTCTGGGCGATGTCGTGGGTTACGGCGCTGAGCCCAATGCCTGCTGTGAGGTCGTGCGCGATCTGGCCGAGGTCACCATCCTGGGCAACCACGACGCGGCGGTTTGCGGGCGCATGAACTACGCCTACTACTACGACGCGGCGCGCAATGCCCTGGACTGGCACGCTAACAAGCTCGAAGAGACGCACCACGAGTGGCTGCGCACGCTGCCCTACCGTGAAGACTGGGATAACCTGTGCTTCTGCCACGGCTCGCCGATCAACAAAGAAGACTTCGAGTACGTCTTCAACCTTCAGCAGGCCAACCAGCTTATCGAGCATTGGGACGAACTCAACGAGATCACCTTCATCGGTCACTCGCACTTGACCAAGTCCTTTAGCCTGCACCCGGAAGACGGTGCGGTGGAGGTCTTTGGTCCCACGATAACCTTTGAAGAAGGGCGCAAGTACATCGTCACCGTCGGCAGCGTGGGCCAGCCCCGCGATAACGACAACCGCGCCTGCTACGGCGTCTACGACACCGAAGCGCGTACCTTCACCTTCCACCGCGTGGAGTACGATATCCGTGAAGCCGCCCGGAAGATCTTCGAGTCGGAACTCTCCAGCGACTTCGCCAAGCGTCTCTTCTTCGGCATCTGACGCCCCGAACGCCGGTGGTGCTGCTGAGGGGGATTAGCCCCCGCCGCCCTCAAGCACCGCCATAAAGTGGTCCACGCTCCAGGCGGCAAGCACGTCCTCTTCGCCCTGTTCGGTGGCCTGTTCACCGAGAATGAGCTGAAAGGGGGCCGAGAGAAGGGCCTGCTCCGGGCTTTCCATGGCTTCAAAGGTGTGAAGACGCCGCCCACTGTGCAGATCGCGCACCATGATGTCTTCGCCCACGCTGATCAGCGAATCCCCGATCGTGAAGAGATCGAGGTTGCCGTAGAGCAACAACGTCTCGCGAGCGGGCGTCGCCTGCCAGCGAATCGCCCCGTCGTCCACCCGGAAGCAGGTCGTCTCGCCACGGTCGGTGCGCACAACTCCGTGCCATTGCCCCCCCAGATCGACGGCGACAGCCGGTGTCGGCTCATAGAGCCCGGCGCTGAGCAGGTCGATGCGCCAGCTGACCTGAGGCTGCACCGCCTCCAGGGCAATGCCACATAGAGAGACCTGCCCGTGGCGCTCCACCGGCACGACCATCCACTGATCGATAAAACTCGGTGCCCCGCAGACCCACCCCGCCAGGCGTATCTGCCAGACCGAGCGTCCGGTAAAGGGGTAGCAGGCGTGCACCGTGGAGCCGCGATGGTGGGTATCATGGGTCACTGCATAGTAGCGTCCCTGGTGGACCATCACTCCCTTCTCGGAGTGCCCGCCAATACGCACCCGCCAGAGCACCTGCCCCTGACTCGGGCTCAGCGCGATCAGATGCCCCTCGGTGGTGCGCGCGCAGATCAGGGGACCGTCAAAGATCAACGCGCTAAAGCGCGCCGGGCCAACGGCAAAGCGCCAGCGCACCGCCCGGGCATCCAGATCCACACAGGCCATCTTGCCCTGGTCGCTGGCCACCACCAGAAGACCCTCGGCAGGGTAATATGCCACCTCTTTGAGTGCGCCAAAGCCGGTGCCCAGCGCCACACTGCCGGCCGGCGCTCCGCTCGCAGCATCGAGCCAGCGCACCCTTCCCTGACCCTCGGCCACGACCACCCAGGGGCCGGCCGCACGCGCCCGCCCGCGCGCCTCGACTGGCGAGCGAGCCTCACCCCAGAGCCAGCGCTCCTGGCCGCTGCGAGCGTCAAGCATAACCGTGCTGATGGGCGTCGAGAGCAACAATCCGCTCCCCACCAGCCGTGTCGTACTCAGATCCATGCCCGCACGTCGATACTCCCAGCGCGCTCTGGGAAAGAGCGTGTGCACCTGGCTCAGCGGCCAGGCAAACCCGGGTGAAGGTGCGGCCCGGAACTCCTCAGGCTGCATATGCCCCTGGGCCCGAAGATACGCCTCAGGCGCATCGTGGTAGACATCGTTGCCGCAGAGATCGCGATGCCACTGGCGGAGCTTTTGAACCTCGTCGTCGAGATCCACGAAACGCTGATTAAGCTCCAGCCGGGGGTTGAGCTCGATCAAGTCCTGGACAAAGAGTTCGGACAGGGTGAGCATCCGATCCAGACACTCCGTCGGGCTCACCGACCAGCGCTCCCCGGAGATGTCCACCTCCCATCGTGGACCGTCGTCGCGCACCTTCAGGTTGAGGTAGGGAAGCGGCTCGATCAGCTCGAGCCGCTCCTCGCTGCGCGCTTCCAGATGGCTTAAGAGCTGGCGCGCGCGTTCAAGCAGGCTCCCCATCGCCAGAAAGGGGTAGTGCGGCGAGAGTAGAACCGTCGCATCACCGAGCTCGGCGCGAAGCGTGCCGGGGAAGAGCAGCGCATGAAGATCGAAGATCTGCTCGCCATGGTAGCCCCGAAGCCCGGCATCTTCGCTGATCAACTCGTAGCCCAGGGTCAGTCCTTCGGTCGAGGAGGTCGCCGAAGCTCTGTCAGCCAGTGGTTCGCGCGCGATGGGCACCGCCGCCCCGTAGCTCAGCTGACGCCCTCGCTTAAGTACCCCGAGCCACTGGCTGAGCTGGCGCACGTAGCGCTCCGAAGAAAAGCGCTCCGAGATGCCGAAAAGCTCCCGCAGGAGTTCCTCCGCCGCCTCGGTCAACGCGCCCACGAAGGCCGCCGCGTCGATCGGAAGATCGCGGGCGACCACCTGCTTGTCGCGCCCCAGGCTATAGGCGCTCACAAAGAGCTGACGATCGCGCGCCACCAGCACCAGCTCCCAGGGCTCGTGCGGAAACTCCAGGATCACCTTGGTGCGAGTGCCCTGGGAGAGCGCCACCAGCCCCTCCAGCAGTCCGCCTACCACTCCGAAGATCGCCTCTTCGGGGATCGACGCGGTCAGGTTGGTGCCGTCGACCACAATGTCGATGATGTCGCGGATTTCCAGCAGGCTCATCGCACTCTCAGCCGGCCGAAGAGGATCGAGCGCGCTCAGATAGCGCACATCCTCCTTCCAGCCGCGCCCCACGATGATCTCAACCTGGCTCATGGACCCTCGCCATGCACCACCGCCCGCCCGCTGGCGGTGAGCTCGCGCCATAAGGTTTTGCCGACTTCAAAATGGCGCTCCAGCCGCTGCAGATCGCCTTCGTCGATGTAGACGTGGTCGATGCGATCTGCGCTCAGAACCTTGCCGAAGATCGTCTTGGCCAGATCCGGTCGCGCCAGTACCGAGACCTTATGGTAGAGCTCGCTGCACACCACCAGATGAAGGTGATTGTCGGCCATCTCGCGAGAGGGAGCGATGCGTTCCTTGACGCCGTCGGCACGGTAGAGGGGCTGGGTCGTGCTGCGTTTCTTCTCAGAAGGGCCAGCCTGATCGGACTCCAGCGTCTGGGCGAATCGCTGCACGACCACCGAGCGGATCGCCTGGTAGGCGTCTTCGACGTACGCCGCCTCTCCGGTGAGCTCCAGGTCCAGGGAGTGCGCTTTAATTTTCAGGCGGTTTTGGGTCATTGCGGCCTCTCATGATCATCTCGCGTCAGCAGAACAGGGCGATCGCCGGCAGCATTTCGGCCCCCTGATGCGAGCTCGTGCTGCCCGCCGATTATAGGCCGCGGTGGCGACGCACCACAAGGTAGCTCGGATGCCCGGGGCCGTGGTCGAAAAAAAAGTTGGGGTCATCACGCAAGATCGACGCCGAGCTTTCGATAACAGAATCAGGGCGCATCGCTCGCCACTTGCATTGCGGTCACGCCTGGTTAGCTCACGCATCGTTACAGGAGGCTTCTATGTCCGGCATTAACGGGATCGGCTCCCCCCAGAGCCCGCCCATCTCTCAAGACCTCGCCCAGACCGCCAACCCCAACGGTGGACGTTTTCGACAGGTTCTCTCCAAAATGGCCGACGGCGCGCTGGCCGGGGTTGCCGCCGTCGCCCCGATCTTCCCCGGAGGTCAGCTCGTGAGCATGGCCGCCAATGGCCTGCGCGAGCTCAAAGCGACCTCGCCCGGCGGGCTGACTCCCGGAGGGCAGGGCGACCAGCTCGACCGCATGTTTGAGATGCAGAAGCAGAGTCAGGTCTTCAACCTGCAGTACCTGCAACTTCAGACCGAGATGCAGGCCGATAATCGCCGCTTCTCCACCCTCTCCAACCTGATGAAAGTGCGCCACGACACCGCCAAAGCCGCCATCAATAATATGCACGCCTGACCCCCCACGGAGCACCTATGCCTTCGTCTCATTCCCCCGAGAGCGCAACACCGGAAGATGCCCGTCATCGGGCGCACCAGGAGCTGCAGCGCGCCTACCTGCTCATCACCTACGGGCATTGCACCGAGGCCCTGGAGGCCTGTGAGCGCGCCGCTGAGCTGCTTCCGGATCATCCGCTGCCGCTCACGTTAAAAGGTGGGATCCTCATTGCCAGCGGCCAACTTCCCCTTGCCATTCGCACCCTGCAGCAGGTGAAACGCACCCACCGCGATGACATCCTGGCGAGCATCTACATGGCCGAGGCTTGCTTTCTGGCCGGACGCCATCGTCGCGCCTGGCGCGTGCTCGACGAGATCGACCCGGAGGCTCTGGCGCAGAGCCCCCACGCCGAGCTCGCGCTCGCGCTCCGAGAGACCTGGTCGCAGATCCCTCCCGATGAGCTGCCGAAACCCCTGCAGGTCAACCTCGACGATGAGTCCCAGCCCATCGCCTGATGCGTGACCCGGTGCGCTCCGAGCCCTCGCCGCGGAGCGCACCGAAACCGCGGCCTCATCGTTCCGCGCCATGGCTTTTTCATACGCTCAAACGACGAGTTTAATGCGTACGTTTTTCTGCCCGCACGCAGCTACAACCGGGCTTCCGGAGTGATGTGTATGAACATCTCAAACCAGCCACCTTCGATTGACCCGGGGGCCTTCGATGAATTCGAGGCCTCGCTTCAAGACCGGATCGCTGCCGCGATCTCCGGCGCTGCCGCCCCGGAGGGCGGCCCGGCCTCGACCGCCGAGACTGCGATTGATGCCACCGCGTCCACCGTGCCGCTCTCGACTCATCCGACCACCGCCTCGCTCGCAACGTTGGTCGCCGCCGCCATGCGCGACCCCTCCCGCGCCGCCGACCTCCCCAGGCAGAGCCTGGAGATCATCGTCGAGCGTAAGCTCAGCGCTCAGGCCATCCCGACCCTCCCCGGTGCTCGGGAGGCCCTCCTCGACGCCATGAGCAACGACCTTCACGTCCTCTCCGAGCTCACCGACATCATCGTTGACCTCGTCGACCGCCTCGCCAGCGCCGCGCGCCGTGGGCTGGACTGGCCCGCTGCTCCTCCGGACACTCCCTGATTTCATATGTGCTGCGCCGCCCTTTGAGGGCACGTGAACCTGCGGACACCTGCCCCGATTGCGTCTTGCTCGCCGGTGCCCCGCGGCGTTATGTTAGCGGCCTCGCATGATCGCCCCGGTGCGCCCTGGCGTAGCGACGCGATTGGCATATGGCTTCGCGGAGTAATCAGCCTATGAGCGCACAACATCTGGAACCGGCCGCCGAAATCCCCGGCTTTCGCATGGGTCATTGCCCGCAATGCCAGCGCTCCGTGCTGGCCGCACGTGATCTTGAGGGCGATGAGCTCGTCGAGGTCTGCATGCATTGCTCCTGCAACCTCTCGGCCAGCGCCGCTCAGACCCTGCGCTGGGTTGAGGCCCAGGACCTGGTTGAACTGGGGTACTTCGTCGACGGCTTCGAGCCCGAGGACTGCGACTCCCATGGCGGGTGTCGTGATGGTGCCTGTGGCGTACGTCAGCCTGCCTGACACGTTTTGAACGATTCTACGATCTCAGCTTTGATTGTCCCTTTGAGGAGGCGTTGATGCAGTATGAGGTGTTCATCCCGGCGGCCGAGGAAGGTGGCTTCGATGTGACCATTGAGGTCGAGGCCAGCAACTGGACGCAGGCCCTGAAAACCGGCCTGGAGCGCCTCGGCGAGGGCATGGTTCGCAACGTGATGTGCGATATTAAGAGCGACAACTCCATCCACGTCACCGACGCCACCAGCCAGCGGGTCTTCATCATCCGTGAGGTTGAGGCTCAGGCCGGCGCCGAGCCCGAGCCTCCTCAGGCGGCTACCGTCAAGATGGAGCCCCTGGCTCGCCCTGAACCCGCAGCTGAAGTTGAGCCAACACAGGAGCCCGAACCCGAGCCCGAAGTTGAGCCAACACAGGAGCCCGAACCCGAGCCCGAAGTTGAGCCAACACAGGAGCCCGAACCCGAGCCCGAAGTTGAGCCAACACCGGAGCCCGAACCCGAGCCCGAAGTTGAGCCAACACAGGAGCCCGAACCCAAAGCCGAGGCGAAGCCCGAACCCGAGTCCGAGCAGTGGCAATCCGACGACGGCAAAATGCGCATCAGCTCCTCGACCTTCGAGTCGCTGCAACGCGACGATGTGGAGGAGAAGCCCCGTGTCATCAGCGAGTCGCGCCACAAGACCGGCGAGCGCAGCGCGGTGACGATCGGCCGCACCGACGAGAAGGTCGCCGCAAATCTCATTGAGGATGTGTTCCTGGAGATCCAGGCCATCCATGAGAACAACATGGCGCTCGAAGACGTCGTCAACTTCGTGATGGACATGGTCATGGAGAAGCTCAACGCCGAGAGCGGCTCCATTCTCTTCGCCGACGTCAATGGCCGCGAGCTCTACTTTGCCGCCGCCCGCGGTCCCAAAGCTGAAGAGATCATGAGCTTCCGCGTGCCGATGGGCCAGGGCATCGTTGGTTTCTGCGCCCGTGAAGGCGTCAGCCTGGCGATCAGTGACGTCCATCAAGACCCCCGTTTTTACAAAAAGATCTCCGAGTCGCTGGGATACGAAACGACCAGCCTGGCCTGTTCCCCGGTTCAGTTTGAGGGCCGGGTTTACGGCGCGATCGAAGTTATCAACAAGAAAGGTGCCAGCTCGTTTGCCGGCCAGGAGATCAGCGCGATGGCCTACATCGGCCGCCAGCTCGCCGAGTTCATTCACGAGCTGATTATGGCCCGCGAGAAGATCGAAGCCTGAGCTTTTCGCTCGACGCAACACCCAAAAAAGCCGCCGCTCCCATGAGGAGCGGCGGCTTTTTTGTGCGTAGCGTCAGGTGGATGACGCAGGAGAGGGAGGGGCGACCGGATTAGACGCCGGCAAAGGCCATGCTAAATCCCAGCCAGGAGAGCACCAACGCGATGCCCCACTGCAGGAAGACCTGCACCACGCCCACACCCATGCTCTTAAAGAAGCTCGTGTTGTAGGCGCTCATCATGACCAGCAGCCAGATAACTGGCTTGAGCACCCAGCCCAGAATCGGCACCAGCCCCACAAAGAAGAGCAGCACGTTCAAGAAGAGCGAGATTCCGATCGCCTTGGAGAGCGCGTTGGAGGTGTTGCCGTGGCCTACCATCGAGATCGCCACTTTGAGCGCAACGGCCTGAACGATGAAACTTACGAAAAAATAGAGAATGGCTGACATCATAATCCTCGCGACATGTTGGGCGCCCCGCGTGGTGCGTACGCATCTTGAGGAGCGCGCAGCTAAGCTGACCCGCTGAGACGGGCTTCCCCTACCAGCGCAAACATACGCGCCGGGGCGATTTCTTCCAACAACCTGCGCCAGCGTCGACAGCTTCGGGGGCTTCGGGCTACAACCTCGGGGAGGGGCCGGTCAGGGCCCGCGACTTTTGACCTCGATGATGAGCCGCGCAATGGCCCACGACTTCTATGATGATGAGCAGGCGCGCACCCGCGCCTGGCCCTCGCTCTTCGGTCTTCTTCAGACCCGCGCACAGCGCTCGCCGGCGCGCGGCATTTATATGCGTGATGAGCGAGGAGCCCAGGAGTTTCGGACCTATTCTCAACTGCTGGCTGGCGCGCGACGTGTGGGCCATGCCCTCAAGGAGCGGGGCGTCGCCCCGGGAGAGCGCGTTTTGGTCGCGCAGCCTACCTGCTTCGACGCGTTGATAAGTTTTTTTGGGGTCTGCGCGCTGGGTGCCGTGCCCGTGCCGCTGCCCTGGCCGCGGGAGATCGACGCTTTCAAGGGGCTCACAAACCTGATGCGCTGGCGGCGTATCGCGCGCCGCTATGATGCCCGGGTGCTGCTCTGCGCCGACCTCGGAGTCCGTGCCGAGTCTGGCTGGCCAGGGGTCTGGCCCCCGTACCCCCTGGAGCACGTGCTCGACCCCCAGCGCCTGCTCGCCGGTCAGCCGGCTCACGTAGACTTTCAGGCCTTTGAGCCTCAACCCGACGATGTGGCTTATATCCAGTCGACCTCCGGCACCACCGGCGCGCCGCGTGGGGTGATGCTCACTCATGCCGGCCTGCGCACCTCGCTGGAGGCTATTGGCAGACGCATTGAGGCGTCTTCGGAAGATGTGCAGGTCTCCTGGCTTCCTCTCGACAATATCATGGGACTTGTAGGCGCGGTCTTCTTTGCGATGCACTGGGATATTCGCCTTGTGTTGATGCCCCCGGAACGTTTTCTGGATCAGCCCGAAGACTGGTTCTGGGCCATCCACGACCATCGCGCCACGTTAAGCCTGGCGCCGAACTTCGCTTACAACTACTGCGTGCGCCGCTGCCAGAACTCGGCATTAGAGGGGCTGGACCTCTCCAGCTGGCGTATCGCCATGAATGGCTCCGAGCCTGTGCGCGCTCAGCATATGCACCGCTTTCGTGAGCGTTTTAAGGCGTTTGGCCTTCAAAATTGGGCGCAGATGCCCGTCTACGGCATGAGTGAGGCCACACTGGGGATTGCTTTTCATCCCGCCGGCCAGCCTCCACGCATCGACGGCATCAACCGGCGCACACTGGAGTGGGACCGTCGGGCCGAGCCTTTGCCCGAGGCCGGCGCGCCCTCACCCTACGAGCGCATGCACGTCGTCTCGGTCGGTCGCCCCCTCGATCCGGTGGAGATCTGCGTGATCGACGAGCAGGGTAACGAGCTCCCCGAACGCTGCCTTGGCGAGGTGGCCATGAAGGGGCCTACAGTGATGGCGGGCTATGTTGACGCGACCAAACGCGAGGCCTCCGATGTGCAACCCACCCGTCTTCGTGATGGATGGCTGCTCACCGGTGATCTGGGCTACGTGGCCGATGGCGATCTTTTCTATGTCAGCCGCCGCTCCGACTGTATCGAGGCCGCAGGGGGGAAACGATTGATCTTCCCCGAAGAAGTCGAGCTCTTCGTCGACTCGGTCGACGGGGTGCGTTCAGGCAGCACAGCGATCTTTTCTGACCCGGACCATGGTGATGAGGATCGCCTGGTTGTGGCGTTTGAGGTTCAGACAGGCGCCGACGCGGGCGAGCTCGACGATCGCATCAACGCGCTGCTGGCGGCTCACCTCGATGTGCATCCGGTAAGGCTGATGCACCTGCCTCCGCGATCGGTGCCCAAGACCGCGTCGGGCAAGGTGCGCCGTCAGCTCTGCGCCAGGCTCTACGCCGACAACCTGCTCGGCCGCCGGCGCTCCGCCTGGCCCGCTCCGGGCGCGCTGCGCGCAAGCCTGAGAGACCTCTCCGAGGCGCTCTCCGCCAGCGGTGAGTCGGCCTCAGTGCGCCTCAAGGCGCTCTTCGGTGGCGCGTCAAAAGACGAGTAAGTTTCTCACCGCCATTGCGCGGGCCACTGAGACCGAAACATCGCCGGCGCTCTCCCTTAGCGCTCGGCACCCACGCGCGTGCAGACCAGCCCCTCCTCCACACGGCGCACTTCGCAACGCTGCCCCACGCGGCAATCCGCGTCTTCCTCGCATGCGCTGCGACACCCGGAAGGTTCACACACAAGCCCCGGATCGCACTCATAATCGCTGCGACACAGGGGCACCTCCTCCTCGGGGCCACATCCGCCCGTCAGAAGCAGCACGATCGCTGCCAGTGGTGCCGCAAGCTGACGTGCGTTCAAGAGTGCCATCGTCTTCTCCAAACGAAACAGGCCGCCATCGATACGATGGCGGCCTGTTCTCTTACCTCAAGCGTCGAGGTGTCACATCAAAACGATGCGACTTACTCGGCCGCGTCGGAGAAGCGGACGTTGGTGCCAAGCACGCCGGTCATCGCCTCGGCGTTGAGCGGAACCTCATCGCAGTTGGCCGGGCTGGAGACGTTGCTGCCGGCGTCGGTGCAGATGTAGACGTCGTAGTAGTCAGCAGAGGTCTGTGCGGTGGCGTTGCAGGCCGGACCGAACTCACCAACATTGATGGTGTGGCTCTCGTCGAGGGCGATCAGGTTGTCGTTCTCGTCGCGAAACTGCACGTAGAGCGAGCCGCCACAGCCCAGGGCCACAACGGTCTGGTCGGTGAAGTTGGTGGTGATTTCGTTGTCGTTATCGAGACGCACAAACGCTTCATCGGCCGGGCACTGGTCGACAAGGTCAGGGGCCGAGCCGTCGATCACGTCGAAGGTGTTGATGAAGTCGGAGCCTGCGGTGATGTCGTCGCCCACAGCCTCTCCGTAGGCGATCACGCCGGAGTCATCTTTAAGCTCCACGTACATGATCTTGGCACCGGCGGTGGCGTAACCGTAGGTGGTGTCACCGCAGCGGTCGTCGCCTTCCACGTCGGTCACGTCGTTGATGCGCACGGTGTAGTACTCAGCCGGGCCTTCGCCGGGCTCAACGCACTGGCCGCTGACGTCATTACAAACCTGCCCATCGGGGCAATCACCGAAATCGGCGTCGCGGCAGTCATCACCAGGCGCTTCGGCCGCGCGGCAGACCTTGCCTTCGGCGCCACCGGGGCGATCGACGCATTCGTCGGTGCCGGAGCAATCCGCGTTGGTTTCGCAGGTGTCCACGCACACCGTCAGGTCACAGACCTGACCGCCGGTGCAATCGTCGTCGAAGGTGCAGGACTCTTCCGAGTCAATCTCACCACACGCTGCCAGCAGACCCAGGCCGCCGACCGCCACAAAAAACAGTCCCGCTACATTACGCTTGATGTCCATAATCACGTCCTTTTCATGGGGTTTGAGTCGAAGACCTCTTCTTCGGGAGGCCCGATGGCCTCGCGATGAGATGCCTTGCAACCTTCTTGCCACTTCACACCAAATACTTCCAAAAAAACACTTGAGCGATTCCGCGCGGCGCAAGAGTCGTCATGCTAACCTACACGCCACCGGCCGCTCTCGCTGCTACTTTCGGGGCGCTTTATATATGATGAGACTCACAGAGTCACCACAAATTCAGTGAAGCCCTGTTGCGCCTCGACCTCCGGCGCGCCGCAATCGCGTTCGACACTCAGCTGCCCGGGCTCGCCCGAGCAAAGTGCGGCACGGTAACTTCCGGCTGGCAGACTTGAGGGTTGCTCAAGCTCATGGCCCAGCGGGCAGAGGGGGCTCTCGGCGAAGATCTCTACGCTCCAATCCGACCGTGGCAAGATGCGATCGCCGTAGCCGTCGACAAACTCCACCAGCATCCAGCCGCCGGGACCGCCCAGGGAGGTAAAGCGCGCCCGGGCTGCTTCCTTGATGCACATCTCGCTCTCATCCAACGCCACCGGGGCTGGCTGAAGGTAGGCCTCAACGGCGGGCATCTGCGGGGTCTCCACGCGCACGATCCGTCCGTAGGCCTCGGCGCTTCCCTCCGGGCTGCGCGCGATCACCGCGCCGATGCGCACCGGCGCAACTTCTACGGCAATCGGGTCCGTTCCGGCATCGAGCCCCGCGTCTGCGTCGATGCCCGTGTCGGCTCCGGTGTCGCCGTCGGCGTTGGGCTCGGGTTGATTCTGCTCAATCAGCAGGAGAATCGCCGGATTCGCATCGGCATCCTCAAGGGTGGACGCATCTTCATCGACGCTGGCGTCTGCACTGATTCCGGCGTCTTCACCGTCGGTGTCGCTCTCCTCAACTCGGTAGGCACAGCGCCCGTCCAGTCCGCAGAAGACCCGTGTGCTGTTGAGCTCTTCGCGGCATTGCTCATCGCTGGAGCACTGCACATCCGACGGTAGCCGATCATCGATAAGGCAGGCGTCTACAGGCTCGACTTCGCCGCTGCGCTGGTAGCTCAAGCATCGGCGGCCTTCGGAGCATTCGTCGTCGTCAGCGCAGGCATTCACGCATTGAAGATCGATGCAGTACTGCGCCGACTGGCAATCAGCGTCGTAGCGGCAGAGGTTCTCGACAAAGTCGCCGCATCCCCCTGCGGTGAGCACCATGGCTGTCAGAAAAAGTTTGAGCAGCATCTTCATACGTATCCTGCCGGGGAACAGATGGAGTAGAGTTGCACCGGCGATGGGTAAAGCCTCTGGCAATGAGCGCCGGTGCGCTGCACGTGTGTGCCATATATGCAGATCGCAGGCCAGAAGATCAAAGGATTCACTCGGTCTGCGCTTGAGTTTACGATCGGTGGGCAAGCCGCTATGGTCCGCCGGCGACCCGGTGCGGCAGTGGTGCGGCTCCGGCGTCGTGTGATCACTTGAATGATTGGAGCACCGCCCATGTTGCGCCGCATCTTGTCTCAACCGCCCCTGATCGCTCGCCTCCTGGCGTTGGGATTGCTCACGACGGCTCCTCTTGGCTGCGCGAGCGCTCCGGAGCAGCAGCAGGAACTCTCGTACAGCGATCAGGCCGAGGCTTACTTTCAGGCCGGGGAGCAGCGTTTTGAGCGCCGCGACTACCTCGAAGCGATGCGCCTCTATAATACCGTGCGCAATCAGTTTCCCTACAGCCGTTGGGCGGCGCTGGCGCACCTGCGCATCGCCGACGCGTATTTTGAGCAGGATCAGAATGCCTCGGCGGTCGAGCAGTATCGGGCGTTTATTCAGCTCTATCCGCGCCATGAGAGCGTGGAGTACGCCCACTGGCGTATCGCGCTCTCCTTCCATGAGCAGATGCCCTCGGACTTCTTTGTGCTGCCGCCCGCCTACGAGCGTGATTTAAGCTCGACGCGCGACGCTGTGCGCGAGATGCGCATCTTTTTGCAGCGTTACGAAAACTCCGAGTATGCCCCTGAAGCCCGCCGGTTGATGCGTGAGGCCCAGCGGCGTCTGGCCGACTATGAGTTTTACGTCGCGACGTATTACCTGGAGCGCGATAACCCCCGGGCGGCCGCCGGGCGGCTGACCCATTTGCTGCGCAACTTTGCCGGGCTGGGGCTCGACCCGGAAGCGCTCTTCTTGCTGGGCAAAGCCTACCTGCAGCTCGATGAGCCCGGCCGAGCGCTCACCGCCTGGACGGACCTCATTGAGGTGCACCCGCAGCACCCGCGGGCAGCCCAGGCCAGGAAGCTCCTCCAGGAGCGCGGACTTCATCAGGGAGATGATGCGCCGCAAGAGCAGGGCGGCTGAACGACCCATGGTTGCTGCACTTCATACGAAGATCATTGAAAAAAACCGACGCCCCCGGGCGTCGGTTTTTTTGTGTGTGCTCCGGCTCCCCGACGCCAGAGTTGGAGCGGTGGCTCTGCCCACAGATGCCGAGTTCGACGATGCGCCTTAAACGCAACAAGCCCGCCATCTCTGGCGGGCTTGCTGGTTGAAGCAGGGTGAAACATTTGAATCTTAGCGCTTGGAGAACTGGAAGCGCGCACGAGCGCCCTTCTGGCCGTACTTCTTACGCTCTTTGACGCGGGCGTCGCGGGTGAGGAAACCACCGCGCTTGAGGGGCTCGCGCATACCGCCGTCGACCAGCAGCAGGGCGCGGGCAACGCCGAGTTTGATCGCTTCGGCCTGACCGCTCTTGCCGCCGCCCTGGACGGTGCAGAAGAGGTCAAACTTACCCAGAGTCTCGGTGAGCTCCAGGGGCTGACGAAGGATCATCATCAGGGTGTCGCGAGCAAAATACTCGTCGGCGTCCTGACCATTGACGGTGACTTTGCCGGCGCCGGGGCGCAAAAAGACGCGCGCGCTGGCTTTCTTGCGACGACCGATCGCGTGATACTGTTCCGCTTGTGCCATGAGATTCTCTCTCTTTTATGCGTCCACATCCGGGACGCTCACTTTGCAATTAAAGTTCGAGCGCCTGGGGCTGCTGAGCCTGGTGCGGGTGCTCGGCGCCGGCGTAGACTTTCAACTTCTTGATCATCTCGCGGCCAAGCTTCGTCTTGGGAAGCATGCCCTGGACCGCGTAGGTGATGACGTTTTGCGGCTTCTTGTCCAGAAGGTCGCCGGCGGTGATCGACTTAAGACCACCCGGGTAACCCGAGTGACGGTTGTAGACCTTGTCGGTGAGCTTCTTGCCGGTGAAGGCGATCTTGTCGGCATTGACGCAGACGACGAAATCACCGCAATCGACATGCGGGGTGTAGGTGGGCTTGTGCTTGCCGCGCAAGATCGTGGCGATCTTGGCAGCCGCCCGGCCTACCGTCTCCCCTTCCAGGTCGACGACAAACCACTGACGGTTAACTTCCGATTCTTTGGCGCTGAAGGTTTTCATCTCGCTTCCATCCACTTGTCCGGCGTGATGCCAGGAGCCTGTTTATCTCTTCTCGTTTTACGAAAAAACGACGGAAATTCAGTAACGCAACGGGGATCGCGCCGGGCGCGACGGTAGGGAGCGCCGCGTTGGCGGGGCTCCTGAAAGGGGGCTTGATATAGCGCCGGCCCCACAGGGTGTCAAATCGAATGTTGGAAGGGGGCCTGTGCCGCTTCTATTTAGGGGCTTACTCTGGCAACCAGACGCGATTGTCTTTAAAATAGTTGCGACCAGGTGAGGATCTCCACAGCATTTTGTGGCATACTTCCCCAAGGCTACTTCAGCGACAACTTGACCGCCTTATGACGTGAGCTCGATGTGCTCACGGGCTGACCGATACCAGGGTGATGATCATGGCGCGACTCGCGTTTTCTAATCGATGGATTCTGACCGCCTCACTGGCGCTGGCGATCCCGCTGGCGGCATGCGGTGATGATGAGCCGCCCAAAACAATCGATCGCCAGGATACCGGCCCTGACGCCGACGCGGGGCCAGACGCCGATGCGGGGCCTGATGCGGATGGTGGGGATGGTCCCGACGTCGAAGACACAGGCGACGCGGATACGAACGTTGGCGATCTCTGCGAAGACGTCTCGTGCGATGCGGGTGAGATCTGCCTGGAGGGTGAGTGTGTGCCGGAGCCGGAAGAGGGCTTTAGCTGTCTGGCTCCCCACGAGATCGGTGCGCTGGAACGTAATGCCACCACCACGCTGAGTGCCAACCCTGATGGGCAGCCCAATACGCTGAAAACGCGTTGCTCTCGCGCCGATCACGATACCAGTCCCGAGGCGGTTTATAGTTTCGAGGTCACCGAGCCAGCGCGTGTTGTGGCCGAACTCACCGACTTTGGACCGGGGCTTATCATGGAGCTGCGCGAGGATAACTGCTCCGATGCCGAGGCGCCGGGGTGGTGCAGTGAGCCCAACCGCAAAGAGTTTTTTGCCTACCCGGGCACCGAGTATTTCCTGATTGTGGAGGCGCGCCGCGACTTCAGTGTTGGCGAGTTCACCCTGGAGTTGACCACCGAAGAACTCATCTGTGACTCGCCGGGGAGCTACTCCTGCGACGGCGATAATCGGGTGCTCTGTTTTAATGGCGAAGAAGAGCGCCCCTTTGCCTGCGGCACTGGCTGCGACGCTGGAAGCTGCCTGGGCGATACCTGTGGCAACCCCATGGAAGTCACCGCGTCGGCCACGTTCACCGGAGAGTTTCTGGCCTTTGGCGGCGAGTACAATCTGGAAGACTCTCCGAGCTGCTCGACCTCGGGTAGTGTCGGCCCGAGCACCTCGGGCCAGGAACTTATCTTCGCGTTTCCCGGCCTGAGCGCGGGCCAGGTGGTTACGGTCGACGCTTCGGCCGATGAGGCACCTTCCGTCATTGGCTTTATGAGCGCCTGCGAGGCGACGCCGACGTGTGTGGCTGCCACCGATACCGCTGAAAGCCTTGCGTTTACGGTCCCCGCAGATGGCGATTATTTCGCCATCGTGGACAGCCTCACCCCGCGTCAGGGTGACTACAGCGTGGCGATCGACATCAGTGAGGTCGGGCAGTGATGCGTTCTTCTTTTCATAGCGCAGCATCGCTTCGGCGCACGCTTACGCTCCTGGCTGCGCTCGCCATCAGCGTGGCCTGCTCCTCGGAGCCCGACGGCCCGGATCGCACCATCGACATCGTGGATGATGTCGGTGCTGGCGAAGACGCAGGTGACCTCGACAGCGGTCAGCCTGACGCCGACGTCTCCGAGCCTGGCGATGTTGATGATGATGTTGAGGGGCCGGACGCCGACGCCTCGATGCCGGATGCGGACGCCGACGACCCCGAGGTTGACGAGCCCGATGCCGAAGACCCGGACGCGTCGGATGCCGAGGAGCCCGATACGGACGAGCCTGACGTTGAGCTTCCTCCGACCGAGTGCGACGCAGCGACCATTGACCTCGGTGTGTTGGAGGCTGGCGCGAATGTCGTCGAACTTGGCCCCGGTCTTGATGCGGTCGCCGGTATCAACGCGTGCGATAGCGTTGCCCAGAGTAGCTCGGTGATTGTTCGCTTTGAGCTGCCCGCGGATGGCGTGCTGAGCTTCGACGGAGAGGCCATAGCCGTCAGTCTTCTTCAGCAGCCCTGTTCTGGAGTTGGTGGGTTTTGCGCCAGTGAGATTGGGGCGCTGAATGTCATCGCCGGGGTTCCGTTCTACGCGGCCGTGGCTCGTCCGGATGTAGAGACACAGCTCGACGTGGTCTACAGCCCGCATCAGGCCTGTGAGCCCGTTGGGCAAATGACCTGTGTGGATGCCAGCCAGCTCGAAGCCTGCACCACCGGCTTTGCCTCCATTCAGGTGCCCATCTGGGTGACGTCAGAGTGTCCGGCGGGATGTGAGAATGACGCCTGTGTGGGCAACTCCTGCGACAACCCGATCGTCGTCGAAGAGAGTATTTCGCTTCAGATTCGAGGAGAGGCGCTTTCCAATACCTTCGATAATTTCGGCGCACCGAATTGCGTCTGGGATACGCCCTCGGAGGGACGCGAACTGGTATTTCAGGTCGAGAATGTCCAGGTCGGAGAGACCATCGCGGTGGAGATCGACGATCCGCTGAATTTCTACCGCGTCTCCATTCTGTCTTCCTGTGCGCAAAGTGCCGAGTGCCTGGCCAGTGATGTGCCCGGGGCGGTGATGGAGTTCGAGGCGTCGGAGGCTGGCACGTATTTCGTAGTTATCGACTCCGATTTGGATATTCCTGCAGCCCCCGAGATCCGCGTTGAGGTGCTCGCCTCATCCGACATTTAAGCTACCGTGCATCTATCTAGGCGCGGCGATAAGGAGCATACGATGAGTTTCGGTCTCAAAAGAGCGCAAACGTGGTTGGCCACC
The DNA here is from genome assembly GCF_004005565.1 of Lujinxingia sediminis. Taxonomy (NCBI): domain Bacteria; class Deltaproteobacteria; order Bradymonadales; family Lujinxingiaceae; genus Lujinxingia; species Lujinxingia sediminis. The sequence continues at coordinate 59,217 of NZ_SADD01000011.1, forward strand.
GGCGGCAGCATGGCAGTAGGACTGGCTGTCTTGTTTGCGTCTCCTCAGGTTCATGCATGGAATTTCGATGAAACCTGCAGCCCTACAGAGGTCACCGAGGTCACGGTCACCCGGCCCGGGGCTCTTTTTATGCTCGATCGCTCCGGGTCGATGAAGTGGGGGACGACCTACTGTTATCATAATGGTAGCTATGGTCCTCACTGTGCCCCCTCGCGCTGGAATGTGGCCAAAGGGGCAATCACTCAGGTGCTGGATGCGATGACCTCGTCGACGGCGCCAGATGAGGTGCAGTTCGGCATCGGGTACTTCCCCCGAACCTACATCCATCACCAGGTAGGCGAAGATCGTCGCAACGCGATCGTGTATTCGATGAACAATACCGCGCCTGACGGCGGTACGCCGACCGATGCCGCCATCGACGCCCTCCGGCAGAGCTGGAGTTTGAATCAGACTGACTTTCCGGCGGCCGGGGTGCTGATCACCGATGGTGCTCCTAACGATCGGGACGACGCGTTGGAGTCCGCATGTGACCTGCGCGCTGCGGGCAAGTCCATGTTCGTGGTCGGCCTGGGGGGGGGGACCGACCAGCCCTTCAATAACAAGCTCGCGGCCGCCGCCGGCAAAGGCTGCTGTGGCTCGAGCGCGAACGCGGCCTGCTCGAATGGCATCGGGACTGATCCCTGTGTGAATAGCGGAGTCGATAAGAACACCTGTTTCGGCGCATACCAGGCCAACGACCAGACCGAGTTTCGAAACGCGCTCTTAAGCATCGCTGCGGAGATCGCCTGCACCTTCCCCATCGACTTCTCCCAGTACAGCAGCAACTCGGCGCCGGAGAATCCGGCGGCGGTTCTGGTGCGTATGAACACTGCTTCCGGACAGATCAACATTCCGCATCGCGATGCCAATGGCGGTCAGGGCTGGTTCTACAACTCGGAGAACCGCGAAGAAGTTACCCTGACACAGACCTACTGCGATCAGGTCCGCACCCCGGGTGAGGTCGACAGTGTGGAGACGCAGCTGGCCTGTGATTGTCAGCAGCCGCAGGGCGCGGAGTGTGAGGTCGCCAACGCGCCCTTCGGTGTCTGTCCGCTGGGCACCTGGATCTGCGACGAGGGTTACGATGTGTGTGAGCCCTATGCTGCGGATAACTGTCCGGTGCCCTGCTTCGGTTTCCCGGAAGGGCTGGAGTGTCACACCGATAACGAATTCCCCTTCACCGAAGGGCCCAACACGCTCGATGGGGAGCGCAACCGCTGCAAGATCGGTGTGACGGTCTGCAACGACGACGTGCCCACCTGTGAGCCGATTTATCAGGCGATGCCTGAGTTGTGCGACGGGCTGGACAACGATTGCGACGGGGAGATCGACAACCTCTCAACGAGCTGGAGCAAGCCTGAATTCTCCAGCCTCTCGTTAGGAGGCGCGAACTCTGGAGCGGCGTGCATGGAGCGCGATGTGTGTGTCTGCCCCGGCGGAACCGGGGAGCACACCGGGGCTGGTGCGAATCAGAGCACCGAGTTCCAGAGCTTTGTGAGCGGCTGGGATCCGGTCTGCACCTGCTCGGAGGGGATTGGCTTCTAAGGCCGAGCTGACCGTCCCGGGACGACTCCGTCAGGCGTCGCCCTGGATGCGGTCGGGGGCTTTGGTTCACGACGTTTACCGCTCCCCCTTCGCTCCGGATGGCGTGGGGGAGATGACGTCAGCCTAAATTGCACATGATATCCCAATAAAAACGCCGGCCCTGCGAAGGGCCGGCGTTTTTATTGGATGATGCTCGGGAGGCGTTACGTCAGCGTGTGTTGACTCGGTTCGTTAGCCACCGCCCGTCATCGAGAGCAGCAGCATAAAGGGGACCAGTACCGCCAGCATGGAACGCCAGAAGCCCATCCCGAAGATCTGGCGAGCGGCGGTGACCTCCAGGTTAAAGAGCCAGACCACCATAAGAAAATGCCCGAGCTCGAAGGTGCCCAGCGGCGGGACGAGCAAGAGCAGGTAGGTGGCCATGGCGTAGCCGGTCAGCTTGGCGACCAGCGCCCAGCGGGCCTGCTTCACGCCGAAGATGCGCAGCGTGAGGTAGAGCATCGCCGTATGCAGCATATAAAGGGTGAGCGCCCCCATCGGAAGCGAGGCGTACATGGCCCATTCTGCAAGGCGCGGAGCGATTTCCAGCTCGGTGGCGTAGAGCTCGACCATCTCCGGGTAGTGCGGGGAGAAGGCTTTGCGCCAGAGAGTCTGGGCCAGCGTGCCGATCATCACCGCGATAAGCCCGAAGCCTGCTGCCGGGGCCCAGCGCGGGTTGGTGATGAGCGCCGGGAAGAAGGTCCGCGGAGAGGTCATGGCCTGTACGGCCGTGAGCACGAAGCCCGAGGGGGTAAAGCGCCTCTCGCCGGCTTCCCACTCCGGGAGCGCGGGCATGCGCTCCTGGCGGCAGGGGCGGCACACGGCAAAGCCCCGAAGGTCCGTGCCGTGGCAGCCCCCGCAGATCTCGGCGTCGCATGCTGTGCAGCGCGCGATCGCCGGAGCCGAAGGATGATGCGCGCATAGGCGCGAAGGTGCGGTCAAAAGGTACTCTCTGCCCCCTTAAGAGGGGGACGGCTTACTTCTTGTTCTTCTTGCGAGCTTGCTTGACGGTGCGGCGCTTACGCTTGCGCTTGTTGGCCGAGAGCGACTTGCTCTTGGTGCCTTTGCTGCTGCCGAGCAGACGCCCGCCCGGGGGCGAATAGCCCGGCGGGAGGTTCGGGCCGTCGAAGCCGGGAAGACCACTGAGGCCGCCACCGGGGCCACCACCTCCGCCGGCACCGCCCATCAGGTCGCCCAGGATCGAGCTCATGTCCATGTCTTTCATGCCGCGGAGCTGGTTGAGCTGCTTGAGTCCGGGGATCTTGCCCAGAAGACCGCCGCCGCCCATCGAGCTGAACTGCTGCATCATGCCGCGCATCATGTTGAACTGCTGGATCACCTGCTCGACCTTCTCCTTGTCGCTACCGGAGCCTTTGGCGATGCGGCGCACACGGCCGGGCTGACGGGTCAAGAGATCCGGGTCCTTCTTTTCGCGGGTGGTCATCGATTGGATGATGGCGCGGATTTTGGAGAGTTCGCTGTCATCGATGTTGGCGTCGGCGGGCATGCCGCCGCCGAAGAAGGGCATCATCTCCATGAGCTCGTTCATCGAGCCCAACTTCGAGATCTGTTCGAGCTGGTTGTAGAAGTCGTTGAAGTCGAACTCGCCAGAGAGCATGCGCATGGCATCCTTCTCGGCACGCTGGGCATCTTCTTCGCTGAGCGAGCGCTCGAACTTGTTCATCAGGCCCATCACATCGCCGAACCCCAGGATGCGGTTGGCCAGGCCCTCGGGGCGGAACTCCTCGAGGTCGTCGAGCTTCTCACCCACACCGATGAACTTAATCGGCTTGCCGGTGACCTCTTTGATGGAGAGCGCCGCGCCGCCGCGGGCATCGCCATCGAGTTTGGTCATGATGAAGCCGTCGATCTCCAGGCGGCTGTTGAATTCTTTGGCGGTGTTGACCGCGTCCTGGCCGATCATGGCATCGGCAACCAGGAAGATATTTTCGGGCGTGGTCGTCGAGACGATCTGCTCGAGCTCATTCATGAGCACGTCGTCGACGGCCAGGCGGCCGGCGGTATCGAAGAGGATCACGTCGCGATCCTTTTCTTTGGCCAGGGCGACCGCATCGTTGCACACCTTGACCGGATCGCCGCCCTCGACGGCGTGTACCGGCACTCCGAGCTGCTCGCCAAGGACGCGCAGCTGCTCGATCGCCGCCGGGCGGTAGACGTCGGCGCCGACCAGAAGGGGCTTCTTGCCGTGCTGGTCCATCAGAAGTTTGGCGAGCTTGCCGGTGGTCGTGGTCTTACCGGAACCCTGCAGGCCGACCATCATGATCTTGGTCGGTCCGACGCGCGGGTTGGCAAACACGATGGAGCTGTCGACCGGACCCATCAGAGCTTCGAGCTCGTCGTGGCAGATCTTGACGAAGTGGTCGCCGGGGGAGACCTCCATCTTGCCCTGGCTGCCTTTGGCCTTGACCTTCACGACCTCGCCGAGGGCCTTGTCTTTGACGCGACCAATGAAGTCTTTGGCGATGCGGAAGTTGACATCGGCCTCCAGCATGGAGCGGCGGATGTCTTTGAGCGCCTCGTCGATGTTCTCTTCGGTGAGTTCGCGCTTGCCTTCAAAGCGCATACGGACGTCACGAAAGCCTTTCGCGACAACGTCAAACATAGCCATAGGTGTGTCCTCGTATCGGAAGCCGTTTTACTTCGCCGCAAGCCTGCCATGATGACGGGTACGCGCCATCAACGTTGGCTCACAGCGGAACGCGAATAAAAGCGGTAGCCCGGGCGTGCGCGCGCTGTCCTCTCAAAGCCCTCGACTGAGGGCAGGGCAGAGCGCACAGGCCTCAAAGGCCAGTCGATGGAGGAAGCATGTGCGGCTCGCGCCCCTGACAGGGGTGCCGGTCGCGCGGGAAGTCGCGCCGGCGGGGCGATTGAGCCGTTCTCAGGTCGGCGGCCAAACTAGACACCGACCGGGGGTGTGTCAATCACCCAGCCTGGTCGGGGCAAAACTTGCCCCGCTCTGCTGGCGCGTCTATAAGCGGGCGCGAGGTGCCTGCCATCGAAGTCACATTGCGGTGAGATGACTCGCGGCCCGTGCCGATAGTAATCATGTGAAACGAGTGACCTGGAGTCTCCATGCGAGCTGGACGCTGGCGTCAGAAAGTGGCGGTGGGCCTGATGATGATCGGGCTTGGGGCCGGCTGCGAAGAAGAGCCGCGCGACCATCTGATCGAGGGGCAGCGGGCGTTGGCCTCGAAAGACGCGGAGCTTGCCGAGCAGCATCTGGAGGCAGCCCTGGCCGCCGAGCCCAACCTCTTTGAGGCGCGCCGGCTGATGGTCGATGTGGAGATCATGCGGGGGGATTACGCCCGCGCTGAGGCCGAGCTCAACGCACTGTGGCAGGCCCGTGGTTTTGATCGTCAGCAGGGGTTGAGCACTGCGGAACGGGGGGCGCGTCGGCTGATGGCCGATCAGTACAACAAGCTCTATCGGGCCTGGGCCAGCGACATCGATCGGGAGAGTCACCCGGAGGTTTTTGAAGAGGTGGCGCTCAAGGCCCTCTCATCAAAGAGCCGTGACACGAGCGTCAACGAGATGTTGCGGGCGTTTTACCGGGAGCGAGCCGACCGCTTTATCGACCAGGGGGATAAAGTTTCTGCGGCCCGTGAGCTGGAAAAGATCCAACGGCTGCGCACCTTTCCCGATACACGTCAGGAGTACCTCGACCAGGCGCGTCGGCTGCGGCGAGAGGCTTTCTTTGAGGATGCGCGGTCAAGGTTCGCCGCCGAGATTCAGCCCGAACTCGAGGCGAGTGGTGCGTATGATGCGGAGAATGAGCGGATCCTGTTGGCCATTGAACAACCCGTGGATCGGCGCCTGAGCCCAACGAGCGAAGAGTCGACGATCCAGGCCCGGGCGATGGCCCGTCAGACCCTGATTCCGACTCTGGCCCAGCTGGCGGTCTCCATTGGCGGCCTGGACGCGGAGACCGTGGATATCGGCGCGATGAACGTGCCTCCTGGCGAGGTTGAGCAGGAGCAGTTCCGGGTGGGACGCTACGATATGGTGGCGGCCTTTACCCTGGAGAGCTTGATGGAGATGGCGTTTGAGTATGCCGAAGAGCAGCGTAAGGAGCATGGCGAGCCCGACGCCGGGACGCGGGGCGAGCCCGCTGACGCTCCGGGTGAGGATGCGCGTGAATCGGCCCCCTGAGGCCCACGCTGAATCGCGGACACCAGGGGCGGGCCTTTTTCCTTGACTTGCAAAGCCGGGCTAGTCCATATCAGGCGCGCCACCGCCCCACCATTTCACCCTCAAGGACGCGGAGATACTGCGATGAGCCACGAGAGCGAAGAAGAAGTTGAAGAGTCGATGGATTTTGATGACGGCTTCGATCCGGAGATTGAAGAGGACATTGAGCTTGATGACGACTTCGATGCTGATGAAGAAGAAGAGGACTTCGTGCCCTCCAAGTCCTCGTCGAGCAACGACAGTGACCTGGTGGACGCCAATTACGCCGATGTCGTCAAGGCCAACCCCAAGCGTCTGAAGGCCGCGCAGCGCAAGAAGGCCGCCTCGGTGATCGAAGGCATCATCAGCGACGCTGAGCTCAGCGATCCGGAAGGCCAGGCCCGTGCCTGGAAAAAACTTTCCGATAAGTTCGGTGTGGCCGATGCTCGCCCCTTTGATATCAGCGCCGAGCTTACCGAGAACGACGTGATCGACCACCCGCGCTTCGGAGTGGGATTTGTCGTGCAGCTGCTCACCCCGACCAAGGTTGAGGTGATCTTTGAGGACGGGCTCAAGAAACTCGCCCATAACCTCAAACGCTGAACGTCCTGGCGAGCCGGAACGCGACTGGTTTTCGGTGTCACCGGCCGGTGAGATGCGAGGCGGCAGGCGATCGGCCTGTGCGCCTCGTGTCGTTTGGAGCCTCACCGATCACGCCGGCCGCTCCCATGCTCCGGGGGAATAGTCCGGAGCGCGCCAGCGTTGAGTCGGGCACGACAATGAACGCGAGCTTGATGATTGGGTTCTGGCGCAGTGACGCGCCCCCCCTTTTTAGAGGGGCAGGAAGACTATGAGCGACGCTATCAAAAACATCACCCGTAACCGCAAGGCTTACCACGACTACTTTGTCGACGATGAGCTCGAGGCCGGTATGGTGCTGCTGGGCTCGGAGGTGAAGAGCCTGCGCCAGGGGAAGGTCAACCTGACCGACGCTTACGCGCGTTTTGATAAGGGTGAGCTCTATCTGGTCAACGCGCATATCAGCCCCTATGAGAACGCCACCCATATCAATCACGAGCCCGAGCGGGTGCGTAAGCTCCTGATGCATAAGCGTGAGCTGCGCAAACTTTCCAACAAAGCCAACATCGCCGGGTTTACGTTGATCCCGCTGGCGCTCTACTTCAAAGGCAGCACCGTTAAGTGCAAGATCGGGGTCTGCCGCGGGAAGAAGCTCTTTGATAAGCGTGAAGATCTGCGCAAGCGCGATGCGGCGCGCGAGATGGCGCGCAGTCATGCCAGAAACCATCGCCGCTAAGTACGCCGTGAACTGACTTTGATGCCGCGTCGGCTGCGGTGGGAGCACCTCGGACGGCGTTGCGAAGCCTCGACGATGCGAAAGCATCGCCTGCGTCTGGTGCCTTGTCCGTGATGCTTTCAACGTCGCAGCCGTCGACACCAACTTCCGTTCACGGTATGAACTTGCTTGATTGACATTGGTGCACATTTTTGTAGTAGTAAGCTCCTGCGGCGTGCATAGGTATTGATGCGCGGGTCATCCCGCAGGTTTGCAACACCCCTTGTACGGGGGCGCACTGGCTTCGACGTGGATACGGCGAGGTACGTGGCGTGTCGGAGGTCTCAGTAACTCCGTTATTAACTGCTGAGAACGTTATAACTGCCAACGATGACGCGCAGTTCGCGATGGCCGCGTAAGCAGCTTTTCGCGACAGATGCTCCCTAACCGGAGCCCGTTAATCAGAGCTTTGCCTGTGGGCTTTGCTTAACGACATACAGCAGGCTTGGCGAGTCGGGCTTCATCCTTCGACGCCTCGCGACATTCCGAAGGGTCCTCGAAGAACATGGCCTGTCCGTGGACAGTGGTCGGAGAGGTAAAAAGTGAATCGCGGACTACACACGTAGAAGCGTACATTCAATGGTTCGCGGACGCGGGTTCGATTCCCGCCGCCTCCATTCAACAAAGGCCCGACACTTGAGAGAGTGTCGGGCCTTTGTTTTTTCCCGGGCAACTGCGGCATCTCGCGTCTACCCTCATCATGGTGAGAAGAGCGTATCAAGGCCCTCGATCGCCCTCCATACCGCGTCGATTCGGGGCAGGTTGCGAATGCTCAGGGGCGCCACCAGATAGAGGTCCATCACCGGCCCCGGGGGCAGATCCAGCTCCAGAGGCACGAGCTCGGGATAGATGGTGCTCAGGGATTGTGTCATCAGCGCCACGCCCTGACCCTGGCGGACCAGCTCCGCCTGCATCAGGTAGCTGTTGGTCGTCCAGCGGGCCGGGGTTCCGACGTGGGTCTTTCGCCAGGCTTCTTCCGAGGGGGAGAATCCGGGCATGCTGACGTCAATCCAGGGGAGGGCATCGGGGGCGACGTGGCGCCAACGCTCCAGACCCAGCACCGCCGTAGGGAGCTGCGCGACGCGTTGCACCGCGTATTCACCGCGGTGCGGACGCTCGAATCGCAGCGCCAGGTCAGCCTCGCGGCGCATCAGATCCACCGAGGGATATCCGGTCAGGATCTCAAAGCGCAGGTGAGGGTGGTGTTCGGAGAGCCCGGGCAAGACGCGCGAGAGCACGAAGACGGCCAGGGCCTCGGTCGTGGCGATGCGAACCAGCCCGCCGACCTGGGCGCGAAGGTCCTGCGCCTGATCTTGAATTCGCCGGGAGCGTCGGGCCATCTCTTCGGCGTCTCCGGAGATGCGCGCGGCGGCTTCGGTGGGGACGAGCCCCTGGGAGGTTCGCTCAAAGAGCGCGACGTCGAGGACCCGTTCCATCTCCGCGATGCGTCGGCTGACCGTCGATTGTTCTACCGAAAGAAGCCGTGCGGCTTTGGTGAAACTTCGCGTCTCGTAGGCCGCCAGAAAGTAGCGCACGCTCTCCCAATCAAACATCTCAAGCTCCCTGCGCTTCGTGCGCGTAGAGTGGTACGTCGCAAGCGATCGTTGACGCCGCGTCTGCTTCATGGAGCGTCGCGCGTGATGGGCTTTGCCCGCGCCGCGTTCATGGTCGCATCCCACGGTGGCAGCATCTGCCCGGAATATGGAGATGCATCGATGCATAGCGGCTATCGATAAGCTGCGGTTCTCATGTGCGACCGCATGGCCATAATGAGGCGTAGGAACCCCGCTTACAAGGAGCGTAACCATGCCTGACATTCTCGTGATCGATGCCCACCCCGACCCCTCACCGCAGCGCTTCGGACATGCGCTGGCCGAAGCCTACGCCGACGAGATCCGTGGTGGCGGGGCCCCGGTACGCGTACTTCGGTTGAGCGATCTGAGCTTTGATCCTGTGCTGCGCGATAGCCGCGACATCCCCCAGCCCTGGGAGCCGGACCTGCATGACGCCATGGAGGCCATCGCCCAATCGAGGTGGGTGACCCTGGTGTTTCCCACCTGGTGGGCCGGGCCGCCCGCGTTGCTCAAGGGGTTCATCGACCGGGTGATGTTGCCGGGCGTCGCGTATCGCCATGAGGGGAAGGCGTTGCCCACGGGGCTGCTGGCAGGTCGAGGCGCCAGGATCGTGACCACCATGGATGCGCCGAGCTGGTGGTACACGCTGGCCCATCGCCGATCGGTGCATGGCAGCATGATTCAGGGGACGCTGCGCTACGTCGGGTTCGGGCCGGTTCGGGATACGACCGTGTACACGTTGCGAGAACTCTCGGAGGAGCAACGCGAGCAGAAGTTGCGTCAGGTGCGCATCGCCGCGCGCAAGGACCTGGCTCGCGCGCGTACCTGTCAGCCGGTCTACGATGAGGTGCTCGCTGACGCGCTGGCGATGCGGGCCCCCCGGGCTGAGGGAGCGCTGGCGAGCGCGCAACACTCCTTTTGATGGGGCTCGCAGCCCTTCGCCGCGTGTCGGATGCCGCCCCCATGTGCGTGAACGCCCGATCATGACACGGCTACCTGGCGAGTCAGGAGGCGACCACCACCTCGGCGTGGCGAAGCACGGTGCCGTCGCTGAGGCGAAAGCCCGGGCGGACCACCTCCACGATCTGGCCCCGGGACAACGCCTCGCTCTCCCGTACATCCACCGCCTGGTGCAGCCAGGGGTTTAAAGGCTCGCCGACCTTGCCCAGGAGTTCGACGCCCTCGTCGCGTAGAAAGCGCACAAATTGGGCCTCGATGCCCAGAAGGCCCTCGCGCATGGGGCCTTCGCTGTGCTGAATGGCGCGCCCCAGCGAGTCCATCAACTCGCCAAGGCCGCGGAGCAGGCGCACGCGCTCCTGCTGGCTGGCCTGCTCGGAGGCTTCGCCGATGCGCTCCTGGAGCGCTTTGGACTCGGCGATCAAGAGGGCAATTTGCTTCTCGAGGGCGGCGCGCTCGTGGTCGACCGGGGGCGGCGGGGAGGGCTCCGCGGCATCGCGGGGGCGCTGGCTGTGGAGTTCTTCGCGCAGCCGCTCGCTCTCACGGTGCTCCTGGCGAAGGCGTTGCTCCAGGGCGCGCTTTTCGAGGCGCTCCTGGCGCAGCGCATCCTGAAGCTCGGTCTGCGTCTGTTCGTAGCGTTTGACGCGGGCTCGAAGCTCTTCGACCTCCTGAACCAGGGCGTCGAGGACGTTCTGGGTGAAGGCGCTGCCGCGGCGCATCAGGTCTCGGAGATGAAGTCGCATGGGGAACTCGCGGAGTAGAGTGTCGTGAGCGGTGGTAAGCGAGCGCGCCTCAGCCGGGCTCAGCGCTGCTCCTGACCCTCGGTGGGCGGTGGCACGGGGAGCGATGCCCCACGCGCGGAGCCTTGCAGCAGACGGTGTTCCCGAACGTAGCTGGCGTGAAGGTCCTCAAAGGTGGTGATGAGGCTCTGACGTTCGCGTTCCACGGCGTCGAGAAGGTTGCGACGGGTGCGAAAGAAGGTGCGAAAGAGAATGCGATCGCGGTAGACGCGGACCCTTCGCCACCAGCGCAAAAAGGCCAGCCCGGCCGTCGGTAGGCTGAGCACGTAGAGGGCGATCCACCAGGGGGAGAGATCGGTGTGCACCCAGAGCGCCCGGGCCTGCAAGGCATAGAAGAGAGGAAATGCGATCAGGCCGGCGACAAAGCCGGCGATGGCGACGATGGGCTCATCGGGGGCGCGTCTGGCCACCGCGCGGACCAGCAGCGCGGGAAGCACGTTGTTGAGAAACCCAAAGATGGCCAGCGGCCCAAAGAGCACGACCAGCAGGGTCAGCTTGAGCGCCTCGCGGTGACGGGGGCGATGCAGGGGGTTCTCGGCCAGCAGTCCGTCACGCAATTTCAGCTGCGCGAGATGATCGCGGTAGCGGCGAACATCCATACGAACCCGGGCCACCCGCGCGGGGGCCTGGTGCTGATAGTGCGCCACGGTGTTGGCAATGCGCTGCTCAAGCTCAAAGCGGGCCTCCAGATCGGTGCTCTCCCGGGGGGCCTTCTCCGAGGGGAGAGTGGGGCGGTCGAGGCGATCGTAGAGCTCCGGGGCAATGTCTTCGCCCCGGGCCAGCTGGGCCTGGAGCTCGGTGCCGTACATCGCGGCGATGTCGGCCACCAGCGCATGATCGCGCTCGTCCTGAATGTGCGTGGAGAGCCGGCGCATCTCTTCTTGTAGCCGCGCGGTCAGCTCGCGCACCGCCTCCCGGGGGGCCTGGTGGTACTGCTCGGCATACCCTTTGACCTCAATCGGCTCGCCGAAGCGAAGCAGCACCCGGGAGTGCACACGATCGCGATCCTCGAAGTTCAGTCCGACCGGCTGAATGCGGGTGCCCAGCGTAAAGCCGTTGCGCGCCTCGACGGCCAGCGCGATACGCGCCGTGCCCGTTTTCAGCTCCCGGATCTTGCGCTCCAGCGAATTTCGCCCCTCGGGAAAGATGCCGATGCAGCCGCCTTCTTCAAGCGCGCGGTAGGCCTCTTCAAAGCTGTCGGCGTTCTGGGACGTGCCCCCACCGTCTTCGGCGCGGTAGATCGGGATCACTCCGAACTCGTGAAAGAGCGTGCGGGCGGCCAGATTTTTAAAAAGTCCGCTGCGCGCCATGTAGCGGATCTGGCGGCGAGTCTGGGTGCCGAGCAGTACCGTGTCCATGATGGAGTTGGGGTGGTTGGCCGCAAAGATCAGCGGTCCGCTGTGTGGAATGAGCTCCTGACCGGAGGCCTGAATCTCCGAGAAATAGTACCTGACAGCTCGACGTAAGAGGCGTCGGGTTACGCGGTAGAGTCGAGACATTCGTGAGCCTGGCGTTCGTGCGGAAGAGCGTGTGTGGGGGAGCGTCGGCGGGCATCTTAGCGGTGGGGGAGGTCGGGGGGAAGACACTCCAGCGCCCGGAACGCCCCCCACTCAACCCGAGCGCTCCACAACAACGCCCCCGCGAATCTTGCCGGGCTTTACGCTACACATAGCGGGCTCGTTGCCCCCCTGACGCATAGCCTTCAGAACCCCGCGTGCAGCGCGAGCCAGCCGGTGTGCCCCACCTCGCCAGCGGCGAAGGTCAGGTCGTAGTTGGGGATGAACTTGAGCGCGTGGCCGTCCAGAAAGAGCGTCGCCCCCAGGGTGACGCGCTGGGTCATCACGCCCCGGTTGTTGAGGATGCCGTAGCGCGCGCCCGGCCCGAGCTCCATGTCGTTGAACACCGGGAGGCGGTATTGGCCGTGCACGTACGCGCCCCAGTTCAGCTCCTCGGAGGCGTCCTGGTCATTGGGAGAGAGCAGCACCTCGCCCTGCACGTTCCAGGTGTCCGTCCAGTAGTGAAGGCCGAAATCAAGGGTATGGGGGTGGGGCGCGGGCTGCACGAGCGTGGTGCCGGTGGGGTCGTCTGGCGAGGCGATGCGCGCGTTATCAGCGAGCACGAGGCCGAAGTAGGCCAGGTTGATGCCAAAGCCCTTCTCAAAGCCCAGGTTGGCGCGGGCGCTGATGTAGTTGCCATCGCCCCCGGGCAAAAGCGCGCGCTCGGTGGCCTCGGGCATGAACCACCCCAGCCTCAGGTTGAGCGCGGCCGTGCCCAGCGGCAGCGTGCTGATGACCTCCGCGCCGGGGAGACGCGCCCGGGTGAGGGCGCGCAGCATCGAGCGCTGCGCAAAGGGGATCTTCGAGGCCGAGACGGCAAACTCCAGCGCGGTGGGCCGGCGGTAGATGCCCGCGCGCAGGTGCAGTCGCTGGCTCGGCCGAAGCTCCACGTAGGCGTCCAGAAGCCGGAAGTTGCCCGAGGCCCCCTCGCCACTGACATAGCCCTTGCCCCAGGCGTTCTCCATGGAGCCGTAGAGGCGCGCAAACTGCACAAACGCCTCCTGGTTGCGCCCCTCGCTATCGCTCTCCAGGACCCAGCCCACGCGGGCCATGCCGCCCATGCTCAGTTTGAAATCGTCATCCTCGACGAGGGTGAAGGCGCTGGCCGGGAGGCTGGTCAGGCTGAGCGCTACGGCGAAAAAGAATGCGATCCACTTTGAGTTCATCCGGTTGTTCCTTGCCCGAGAGGTTTTTGGGGCGCACGGCCGGGGGCGCGCCGCTGCGCTTCCATAGGTGGGCACCGCCCGGCGTGAGGTCAACGGTGCCGAGTGCCCCAGAGCGACGCTGAGGGCGTCGACCGGGAGGGTCGTAGCGCGGGGCTGGGTCTGGCGCCAGGGGTGTGCTGGTGCTCGTGCTCGTACTCGTACTCGTGCTCGTGCTGGTGCTCGTGCTGGTGCTCGTACTCGTGCTCGTGCTCGTTGCAGGAGGGGGAGTCGGACAGGGGGCACCGGCAGCCAGTCTGGAGCGCTGGCGGCGCTCCGGGGAAGCTCGGGGAGGGTGTTTGGAGCGCTGGCGGCGCAAAAAACAGGCTCGGGCAGCCCTTCGGTGGGGAGGGTACCCCCCGAGTTGGGGCTCGGGGCGGGCAGGTAGGCTGGCGGGGTTGGGGCAGGGGGAGCCGGCTTGCAGGCCCGGCGAAGCTCGGACGGGGCGAAGCGTGTGGGTGGGGAAGGTTGGCGAGGCTAAAACTCGGACTTGGACTTGATCTCGGACTCGACCTCGGACTCAGTATTGCCGCCCACACCAATCGACCACCGCCACAAACCCCCACCCGTACACGCGAGGATCAACGCTCGCCGCCGATCAGCCCCGGGTCCAGGGGCCAGCCAGCGTCGGCGCTCAGGCGTGCAAGCCAGTCGAGGAGCGGCTTGGAGCGGCGCAGGGTGCGGCGAGTGGGGGAGTCGTTGGGGGTTGCGGCGGTGTGGATGAGGTGGGCCCAGATGGAGCAGTCGGCGGTGGAGGGGCGTTCGCCGCCGAGGTAGGGGTGGCTGGCGAGGAGGGCTTCGGTGCGGTCGATAGCGTCGCAGGCCATGCGGTAGCCGCGGGAGGGGTGGCGCATGGGGCCGCGGGCCGCGCGGCGGACCTGCTGGAGGCGGACCACCTCGGCGGCGGCCGGCGCAAAGGGGGCGGGCACGAAATGGGCGACGAGCTTGCGGGTGATGGGGCGCTGGTGGCGCCAGCCCTCCGGGGAGGTGAAGCGGTCGTGGAGGCAGGCGTCATAGGCGACCTCTTCGATGACCCTGGCGAGCTCGCGGGCCAGGCTGAGGCGCGCGGGGTCGAGGCCCGGGTCAAGCGCGCGCTGCGAGGGGCTGAGCAGGCCGGAGTTGGCCTCCAGCTGCGCGATGATGTCGGAGGACTCGGCCTGCAGGCGGCCGTCGGGCCAGCGCATAAAGGGCACCATTTTATTTGGCGAGGTGCGGGTGTCGCCGATGCGCGCCTCATAGGGCGTGTGGGTCAGGCGCAGGTAAATCTCGACCTTGGCGCAGGGGGGACTCTCGCTGAAAGGCAGGCCCAGCGCGGGGGGGAGTTGGTAGAGGAAGAGGGGTTGAGTCAGGGGCATGGTGGGGGCCTTGGGGGGTTCGCGGTGTTGGTCGATATGAGGGGAGCGCCGGAGGTACGCGGGTTGTGGTTGTGGGGGGAGTGTAGCGGAGTTGGGAGGTGAGTGCAGCCGGGTGGGGGGAACCGTGGTTGGCGAGGTGGGTGGGGCGCGTTATGGTTCGGGCTCCTACGAAGAGGTGAGTCTGAGGTTGGTCTGCGACGGGTGTGTTCACGCATGCGGGGTGATGTGATGTTTGGGAGTTTGAAGACGTCGGGTTGGATAGGATTTTTGGCCGGGTTTCTGGTGGCGTCGTTGGTCGCGGGGGGGCTGTATGGGGCTCTGGGCGATCGAGGCAAACAGGAGGATGTGGAGCAGGCGTTTGACCGCGTGGGCGTTGCGTATGAGCCCGATGAGGAGCCTGTGGAGGTGGCCGGGGAGGCGTCGGACGAAGGGACGCTTGAGGAGTGCCGGGCCACCCTGGCGACGGTGCGGGCGTCGCATGAAGAGGCGCTTCAGACCTTTAAAGAGCATGAAGAACTGACCGAATATCTCGGCGGGTTGATTGAGGAGATGTCACCCGATCGGCCGATCGCTTTTCCAGAAGAGCTTGATGTGGCGTATCAGCCCGAGACGTTTAAGGCGTCGGTGGAGGCGCTCAAGCGGGAGTGTCCCGATGTGTTTGGGGAGCGCGCGAACGCCGATTGTTCGGAGTATCCGTGCATGGTGGAGCTTCCTTTCAAGAAGGAGGGAGAGGAGAACGAGCCACAGCGCCTCGATCTGAAGGCCCTTTGTCCGGCGCTGGCGACCTACTTCCCGAGCAGCATGACCCAGCAGTTCAGCACGCAGGTGGGGGATGAAGCCTGGGTTCAATACATGCCCCAAGGCACGGGCATTGGCCTTGAAGAGCGGCTGGCAGGCCAGGAGATGCGGCTGATGCAGCGGGCCCGCAAGCGCTGGAATGAAAAGCGACGGCGTCTGTCGCATGAAGTGTATGAGGATGCTTGCGTGCGGGAGCAGGACGCGGAGGCTTGCAAACACCTGGCCGGGGCGTATGGCATCGAGGACGCCGAGCGCGACGTTTATCTTCAGATGGGCTGTGACAACGGGGATTCCGGTGCATGCTACGCCTACTCCAACGACCGCTGTCAGGGGCGCGGGCGCTGTGACGCGGAAGCCGAGTATTTTGCCAGGCGCGCGCTCGAATTGACGCCGGAGTCGGAGTACAGACACGAGAATCTGGGGATCGTGCTCTGCGGGCGAGGCGCTGAAGATGAGGCCCGGCGCAGCTTTGAGCAGGCCTGTGCGTTGGGGTTGGAGCGGGCGTGTGGGAGGCGGTGCTGAGCGCCCCGGGTTGTGGTTTGGTGGTTGTGGGGTTGGGTGGTTGTGGGGTTGGGTGGGGGCGCTTAGCCCCCACCCAAAAGGGCCTGAAACGCCGTCATCGCCGCGACTGAGACGGTGAGGGTGGCGGCGATGGGCATGCGATCGCCATCTTTGAGGGCGTTGGGGATGAGCTCGGCGGCGACCATCCAGATCATGGCGCCGGCGGCAATGCCCAGGCCGACGGGAAGTGCGGGCTTAAAGGCTTCGACGAAAAGATAGGCCGGGAGCGCCAGAAGGGGCTGGGGGAGGCTGGAAAAAATGCTCCAGAGGGAGGCCTTCCACCAGGGCATGCCCCGGGGGACCATGCTCACGCCAATGGCCAGCCCTTCGGGGATGTTGTGGACCGCGATGGCCAGCGCGATGAAGATTCCAAAAGCCTGGCCCCCGCCAAAGGCCACCCCGACGCTGATGCCTTCGGCGAAGGAATGAAGGGTCATCACGCCCAGAAAGATCAGCGCCTGAGTTGCGCCGGCACCCTTGAGGTCGGCGAATTCGATGTCCCGGCCTTCGAGCCAGCGGTCGCTGAAGTAAATGAAGGTCAGGCCGAGAAGCAGCCCCCCCACCGTCCGCCATACCCCCGTGGCGAGGCCCTCCCCAATCAAATTAAAACTCGCCGAAAGCATCAGGCCGGCGGCAATGGCCGTGCCGTGAGCGAGCAGCGTTTTGTTCTCCGCTTTGACCCAGATAAGGGGCAGGGGCCCAAGCCCCGTGGCGAGGGCGGTGATCGTGGCGAGTGCCAGGACGAGGAGCCAATCGGGCATGGGGAGTCCGTTGGGGCTTTCGGGTTTGCGGAGTTGGGCGATTCGTGTGGGGCTTTGGGGCGCGTGGTGTGGTCAGGTGGTTGTGGGGCGCCGGAGGTTCGCGATGTGGGGCGATTCGTGCGGGCGGTGGCGGGTTCGCTCTGGGGTTAGGTGGTTGTGTGGTTGTGTGGTTGTGGGGCGCCGGAGGTTCGCGATGTGGGGCGATTCGTGCGGGCGGTGGCGGGTTCGCTCTGTGGTTAGGTGGTTAGGTGGTTGGGTGGTTGTGGGGCGCCGGAGGTTCGCGATGTGGGTCGATTCGAGCGGTCGTTTGGGGGCGCGTGGTGTGGTCAGGTGGTTGTGGGACCTGGGCGGTGTGCGATGTGGGTCGATTCGAGCGGTCGTTTGGGGCGCGTGATGTGGTCAGGTGGTTGGGTTGTTGTGTGGTTGTGGGCTGGGCGGTGTGCGAAGTGGGGCGATTCGAGCGGTCGTTTGGGGGCGTCTGGGTAAAGGTAGGTGGATTTTGGAAGATGTTTATGGGGGGCTTACATGTCTTCGGGTCGCGTTTGTTTTTCTTACCATTCTCAGTCACTTCCATACTCCAGGGTTGAATCGATGAGGGCATCGAACCCGTGAGTTGCACAAAACATGTTCCAGTCCCGGCTGCCCGAAGAACCGACACTCGCCGGAATGGCCCACATCCCGCACGCCCAGATTTCATGCGCTTCGGATCGGTGTCCGCAAAATGAAAATCGCGTTCCGGAGCCTTCCGATCCCCTCTCGCACATCACCCTCCCTCCTCAGAAGACTCCCTGCCTGGCCGCACCCTGCTGACCTGCCTTCGGGAGCGTCCGGAGAGCTCCTTTCCGGAAAAATCCTCGTCTGAAGCCTCCGCAGACCTCCCCGCCTACAACCCCCCCTCTCCGAAGGGTCCGCACCACGCACCATACCTCCCGACAAACCCTCCAGAGCCTTCAGCGCGCTCCCTGCGCTGCAAGTCGACCTTCGGAGCCCTTCCTCAAGCCCTGTTGCCCGGCCATCAAGCAACACAAACCTCCCCACACCGCGAATCTCCGGCGCCCCTCAACCCCAGATCGAACCGGCCACCGCCCGCACGAATCGCCCCACATCGCGAACCACCGGCGCCCCACAACCACCCAACCACCTAACCACCTAACCACACCAGACGCCCCCAAACGACCGCACGAATCGCCCTACACCGCGAACCCCCGGCGCCCCACAACCACCCAACCACCTAATACTACTTGATCAGTTCACCCAGAAACCGCTTGAAACGTAGACGATCGACCAGCCATTCAAGGGCAAGTTGTGATCGAGGTTGCCTCGGTACCGGATCCGGGGGGGCTGGTGGCGTGGGCTCGTCGCTGTAAGGCCGCTTACAGTGCTGGCAGTGGCCCCGTTTACGGTCCAGGTTCTCGATGATTCGCTTGCGCACCGACGCGATCGATTCGAGGGGTTTCAGGGGGAAAAAGCTTCCGCTGGATTGCCAGGAAAGCGAATGCGGCCATGCAGATGGTCAGGTGATGGTTCCAGCCCACCCATGTGCGTCCTTCGTAGTGTTCCATGCCGACATCCTGCTTCATGTCCTGATAGTCGCGCTCGACACGCCATCTCAAACATCCCAGCTCGATCACCCGTTTTGGGTGCACTCGCCGACCCATATTTGACAGGAAGAAGTCGGTCGGCTCGGGCTTGCCGGGCGGCCAGATGACGATGAGCCATTCCTCGGGACCCGGTTCGCAGCCGTGATAAGCCTTGGGAGCGGTGTGCAGCCGAATGGCGGCCGCACGCACCTCGCGCATCCGGTGACGCCCGCGCCGGAGCCGATACATCTTAAAATGGTGTGCATCGAGCTCATCGGCCAACGCCCGGACCGAGACCGGCTCGAAAGTGCCCGGGTAGCGTCGCGTCTGGCGCCGACCCGAGCTCGGATTCGTCTCGGGCAGAGGATCGGGCCCCTGACCGGGCCGCCAGACCGAGGTGGAGGGCTGGATGGCGACCACGTACTCGAGCCTGCGCTCCCGGAGACCCTCTCGAAACGGGCCGCTGTTGCCGTAGCCGGCGTCGGCCAGAATGATCTGCGGGGGCAGGCCCGCGGCCAGTATCCAGTCTACCTGCTCAAGGGCTATTTGAGGCTTGGTGCGAAACTCAATCTCGTCAGGGATGCCCGCTTCGCGCCGTCGCTCCAGGTCATTGATCCAGACCTCCGGAAGGTAGAGCTCAGCCTGGAGCGGCTGCGAGCAGTTCCAACCCGAAAGGTGTGTGCTGACGACGAGCTGACAATTCTCTCGCTTGCCGGCCTTGCCACAGTACTGACGCTGAACACCGGGAGATTTGTTGCCCTTTTTGATGAAACCGGTGTCATCAATGATCAGGGCGACCGGTCGGCCGACGTGCTGTCGGGCGACCTCCAGGAGCCTGTGGCGCGCCTGATCATCGGACCACCGCGTACTGAGCGTGGTGCGATTGAGCTTCTGGCGAAGTCCACAGGCCATATCGGGCGTCGCAGCCAGTTGAATCCCCGCCGGCTGATGGGTCTTTCGTTTGGCCGTCGATAGCCGCGCCTCGACGCACGCCCAAAGATTGGTCCTGAGCGGTTTGCCCGAGCAGTCGCTGAAGACGAAGTTGCAGAACGATTCGAGATCTGCGCACGAGGATGTGAGGTTTGAAATATCCATAAGCGCGTTAGATCAGACCCCGATCTGGGCTGCAACGAAAAACCGACGAATCAATCAAGTAGTACTAACCACCTAACCACACCAGACGCCCCCAAACGACCGCACGAATCGCCCCACATCGCGAACCACCGGCGCCCCACAACCACCCAACCACCCAACCACCTAACCACACCGGAAACCCGCCAACGCCCGCACAAACCTCCCAACCTCGCGAACCTCCCAGTCCCGCACCGCCCTCTAACCCTGCGCCATCTCAAAATCCGCAAAATCGAAGCCGGGCACGACCACACAGGCCATGAACGAATAGCCGGCCGGGCCGGGTTTGGGGTGGGCGCTCTGCCAGTGGCCGGCGGGGACGAGGGCTTGCAGGCGGAGCTCGGCGGTGGGGCCCAGCGTCAGCGTGCTCAGGCGGCCTTCGTCGGGAGTTTTGATGCGCAGGGTGAGCGGGTCGCCCATCAGGTGGAACCAGAGCTCGTCGGAGCTGACGCGGTGGGGTTTGGAGTGCTGGTGGGATTTGAGCAGGTAGTAGATGGCGGTGCCGGCCTGTCGGGGGCCGCTTTTGCCGGGAAGCACATCGGGGGGCAGCGTGATGGAGGAGCGCCAGGTCTCGGCGTAGAAGCCCCCCTCGGGGTGGGGGTGAAGGGCGTGGCGGGCGATGAGCTCGTCGGCGGTGGGTTTTTCGAACGTTTCGGTGCGGTTGATGGGTTCGGCGCGGTCGGGCATGGGGACGTCCTTATGTCGGGTAAGCCATCGGGCGGAGCGCGTCTGGCGCATCGCGCGTAATCATCGAGCTGATTTGAGAATATGCTCTGCGGTGCGCAGGCCGCCAAGGGCCACCGCCAGGGTGCTTTGCCCGGGGAAGGCTGTGTCGCCGACGAGGTAGAGGTTCGGGGCGACCTGCTGCGGGCCGAGGTCGCGGTAGTGGTGCAGGCCCTTGACGCGGGGAATGCCACCCACGTAGCCGCCGGGGCGTCCGGTGAAACGCTCGAAGGTGCGGGGGCTGCCGGTCATCTCAAAGCGGGTGGCGCGGGCAAGCTCCGGGGCGCGATGGTGGAGGGTCTGGCGCATGCGATCCTGCACGGATTGGGTGTAGGCGGCGCGCTCCTCGTTGGTGCCGCCCGGGTAGCGCTGCATGTCGATGTGGGTGGAGACGGTGACGACGCGCTGGTCGTCGGGGGCGCGGCCCTCCTCGTCGGCGCCGCTCACGGAGCAGAAGATGTGGTTGCCCTCCTGAAAAGGACTCTGAGGGTCGTCGACGAGCTCCAGGTGAAAGGCCTCCCGGCGGGCGATCTGATGGCGGTCGACGCCCAGGTAGAGCATCGCCGCGCCCCAGCCCCCTTCGACGGCGCGTTGCATGCGGTGGAGGCAGGGGCGCGCGAGCTCCGGGGCGTCGAGGAGGTTGAGGAGGGCTTCGGGCAACAGGTTTGCGACCACCTGGCGGGCACGCAGGGTATGGCGGCGACTCTCGACGAGCCAGTGGTCGCCCCGGAACGAGAGGCCCGTGACGGCGTCGGCCATTGAGACGGTGGCCCCCAGCGATGCGATGGCCTCGGAGAGGGCTATGGCGAGCTGACCGATGCCCCCGTGGATGTGGCCGGTGCCGCGAAAGAAGTAGTCCATGGCGGCAAGCGCG
This sequence comes from Lujinxingia sediminis, assembly GCF_004005565.1. Taxonomy (NCBI): domain Bacteria; class Deltaproteobacteria; order Bradymonadales; family Lujinxingiaceae; genus Lujinxingia; species Lujinxingia sediminis. The sequence continues at coordinate 80,254 of NZ_SADD01000011.1, forward strand.
AAGGGGGCTTCGGCCTCGTCGGCGCTGGCCTGCACGGTGATCTGGCAGACGGCGTTGAGGTAGGTGCGCAGGGGCAGAAAGTCGCTGAGCTTAAAGCGTTTGAGCAGATCACCCACCGAGCGTCCGACCGCGCCGAGGAGCACCAGGTAGCCTGGCGAGCGGCCCAGGTGGCGCATCAGGTTGGAGGGGTTAAAGGGGGGGAGAAGGGTGGGATCGTCGAAGAGCGCCCAGAGAGCATCGGCGACGCGCTTCTGGTAGTCGAAGAAGCGATGGATGGCAGCGGTGGGGGCCCCGGGGAGCGCGCAGAACGACGCGCTAAGCGCCCGGCGGTCGCTGGAGATGGGCAGCTCAAAGTCGGGAGCGCGCAGGGTGACGAGCGGGTCCATGCTTTCAAAACGCACCGGCAGGTTGTGGCGCTCGATCCAGCGGGCAAAGAGCTGACCTTCGCCAAAGCCGCTGAAGAGGGTGGCGCCGGACTCAAAGCGGTAGCCGCGGCGGCGAAAGGTGCTGGCGCAGCCGCCCGGGTAGGTGAGGCGTTCAAAGAGGGCGACTGAGGCGCCGCGTTCGGCCAGGGTAAGCGCGGCGCTCAGGCCGCCGAAGCCAGCGCCGATGACGGCGACATCGACCAGATTGGATGTGTTCATGGGGGGACTGCCGACTGCAAGGGAAAGGGAAGGGGAGCGGGTCGGCAGAAGAGGTAGGCACCGAGACGCGATGGCAAGGGGGCCTCAGGGGCTCGCCAGGGTTCCGTGGGAATCGTCGGTGTGACCCTGTGACGGGTGGATGAGTTGGAGGAGCCTGGCGAGGTCGTAGTCGGTGTGGGGGCCGTGCATACGGGCGACGAGGCTGCGGGCGAAGATGAGGTCGGGGAGCTCGTCGATGGCCAGGTGAAGCCCGGCGGCTTCGGGGTGGTGGGTGTTGTAGACGTAGAGGCGTCGGCCCAGGTGGGGGCGCTGGTAGAGGGCGAGTGTGACGTGTTCGAGGTGGTCGTGGCGGGTGAGGTGGTTGAGGTGGCGGATGTAAAAGGCGGTGCGGAGGATCTCGATGCTCATGCCGACGGGGAAGGTTCGGCCGTCGACGTTGCTCAAAAAGTCGAGGTGATTGTTCCGGGCGATGGCGATCATCTGGCGCAGGGTGGGGATGTCGACAAAGGCGTTGTCGCCGTTGATGCGCGCGGCAAAGTCGAAGCCGGCGGTACGCGCAGCACCGGCGAAGCGTCCGGCCACATCGTGCAGATCGCCGCGGTAGCAGCTCACGCCCTCCGCGCGGCAGAAGCGGGCGATCGGGTCATCGGAGGATTCCACCGAGGTGGCCACGACGATGTCGTCTAAGGGGAGCGCATGGGTCAGGCGTTCGAGCACAAAGCCGAGCAGAGGGCGGCCTCCCAGGGGCATCAGGGCCTTTCCGGGGAGGCGGCTGGAGGAGTAGCGGCTCACTACGACGGCGCCAACGCGGGGATGAGGGATCATTTGCGCTCTCCCAGGGCTTTTGCGGGTACGCCACCGACGATGGCGTAGGAGGGAACGTCGCGGCGCACAATGGCCCCGGCGGCCACGATGGCGCCTTTTCCGATGCGTACACCTTTGAGGATTTTGGCGCCGGCCCCGATCCAGACGTCGTCTTCGATGACGATCGCTTCGGCCTCGTTGGGCTGGGTGTGGATGGGGGCGCTGCGGCGGGCCTGGTGGTCGCTGTCGACGATGTAGACAAAGGGCGCGATCAGGCAATCGCGGCCGATGGTGATGCCGGCCGAGGCGAAGAGGTAGGTGTGGTAGCCGATCGAGCAGTTCTGACCGATGCGGATATGCGCCCGGGGGTTGCAGGCGCAGAGCCGGGCACCCTCTTTGAGGACGGTGTGGGCGCCGATGTGGATGTTGGCCGGGTAGCGCATCAGGGCGACGTTGCGGTCCACGAAGACACCGTAGCCCAGGTAGCCGAGGGTGGGTTTGTGGCGGAGCCAGCGCAGGCGATGAATGAGGCGAAAGCGCAGGTGCTGGCGCATCTGATTGCTCATGGCGACCTCCCTTTTGAGGGGGCAGCAGGTCTGCCGGAGGTCTTCGAGAGCGCCCCCCGACGACGATGTCGCATAGCCTAAAACTACCCACGCCGGCCGGAGCGCAAAGCTCGGGCCGGCGTGGGGGTGGGCCGGGGAGGTACGATGGGGTGCGGGCTCAGCCTTCGGGAGTGAGCTCTTCGGCGGCGTCGCCTTCCGGGGGGAGCTCGTCCGTGGCGTCGCCTTCGGGGGTGACCTCGTCGCCGGGTTCGGCGGGCTCAGCAGGCTCAGCAGGCTCAGCAGGCTCAGTGCTGGCCGGCGGCGCCACGATATCGAAGGCACCGGAGGTGACCTGCTTGAAATCCAGGCCCACGGGCATCTCGATGGCGGTGGAGAAGCGGTAGCGGCCCGGCTCAAGGCCTGTCGGGTTAAAGGAGGCCTCGCGCATAGCGCCGGGGTTGACGAGCACCGCCTCGCTGGAGTCATCGCAGCTGAGCCAGTCGGGCCGGGCGGTGGAGGGCTGCCATTCTCCATCGACCTCGATGTGCAGTGTGGCCCGGCAGAGGTCGACCTTCAGCGGGCGCTGAGCCTTGTTTTCCAGGCTGAGCACCAGGTTGCCCTCGGTGGTGGGGGCGGTGCTCAGGTTGACGGCCTGGAGCTCGGAGCGGGCGGTGCCGGTGTCCTGTTGTGGGGTGGCGCAGGCCATAAGGCCGCCCGTGAGCAGGGCGGTGGAGGCAAGAAGGGCGGTCAAAAGGGGGCGAGTTCGCATACACACTCCTTTAGAGAAGGGATGAGGGGGCAGGGAAAACACCTACATCAAGGCTAAAAAAAACGCCCGCCGCAGGTGCGGAGGGCGCTTAAAGAAGGCCCGTCGGGGAGCCTTGTCGACGACGATCAGCCTTCGAGAAAGGCGTTCATCTTGCCGAGCAGTCGCTCGATGTCGACCGGCTTGGTTTCAAAGTCGTCGCAGCCGATGTCGAGCGCTTTGGTGCGATCGCTCTCCAGGGCGTGGGCGGTCAGTGCGATGAGAGGGATCTTGGCGGTGGGAGCGTGGGCCTTGATCTGGCGGGTGGCTTCCCAGCCGTCCATCACCGGGAGGCTCAGATCCATCAGGATGAGATCGGGAGCTTCGCTGCGGCTCATGTTGACGGCTTCCTGACCATCGGTGGCCACGGCCACAGTAAAGCCGCGGCGCTGAAGGCGACGAGCCAACATGTCACGGTTCATTTCATTGTCTTCTACGAGGAGGATCTTCGCCATTGCGTTACTCTCGTTAAACGTGGTCGATGTCACTTTTCCTAAACTCATGAGGAGCACGCGAGCATATCAGGCACGAGTGTCGTCTGGCTCCCCGACATCGGGTGTCATCCGTGGGTGCTTTGCAGGTTCGCCGCCGGCGCGGGCGCTTCAACTTTCCAGCGCTCCACACCGTGGCGATCACCGACGTCGAACCGCTCTACCATTTCTCGCAGGGATTCCGAAAGGGTCGCAAGCTCGGATGCGGTTACGGTGACCTGTCGGATGCCTGCCACCGAGTTGGTGACCAGACGCGAGAGGTCTTCCATGGCGCGGTTAACCTCGCCGGTGTTCTCGCGCTGGTCCTGAGTAACCACCTTGATTTTTGTGGCAACCTCGGTGGTCTCTTCGGAACGATCGAGGCCTTCCTGGCAGGCCACCGCGGTGGTGCGGGCGCTGTCCTGGATATCGCCGACCAGGCCCTTGATGGCGCCGACCGACTCCATGGTGTTCTCGGCAAGGCGGCGCATCTCGTTGGCGACCAGCGCGAAGCCCTTGCCGGCCTCACCGGCGCGGGCCCCTTCCAGGCTGGCGTTAAGCGCCAGCAGGTCGGAGCGGTCGGCGATGCTTTTGATGAGCTTGAGGATCTCGGAGATGCGCTCGCTATGCTGATTGAGTTCCTGGATATGCGCGCCGATCTGGCGGTTTTTCTGGCAGGTGTCCTCGGCGGCGCGGGAGACCTGTCGGGCGCTGTCGGCGATGGCGTCCGACGAGTTGAAGAGGCCTTCGACGGTGAGCTGGGTCTGGCGGATCTTGGCGGCCTGGTGCTGGGCGGAGTTCTCGTGCTGGTGGAGCACCTGGAGCATCTCTTCGGTGGAGGTGGCCACGTGCAGGGCGCTGCGCATGATCTCCTCGACGACTTCACGCAGTCCGGTGACCATTTCGTTAAACACGTTGGTGAGGTCGCCGTCGCCTTCGACCTGACTTGTGAGGTCGCCGCCGGCGATCTGTCGGGCGCGCCCGGCCAGGTGCCGCAGGTTGCGCACCATCATTCCGAAGGAGTCACCAAGTTCGCCGGGGAGCTCCTCGTCGAGGGCCGGGTTGAAGAGCTGGTCGTTGGCGATGATGTAGGCTTTGACGGTGAGCCGGCGCAGCTGGTTGGTGAGCTGGGCGAAGCTGCGGTTGAGATCGCCCTGGCTGGCGCTGGCGGGTAGATCAACCGCCGAGAGCTGACCGGTTTCAAGGACCTTGCTCTGGAGCTGACGCACGCCGATGTAGCCGTTGGCAAGCTCGGTGGCCTCTTCGCTGAGCATGCGCAGCTGGGTGAGGAGCTGGTTGACGGCGGTGGCCATGCGGCCGACTTCGCCATCGAGGTTGAGCGTGAGGCGGGGCTGGGTGAGATCCCCCTGGGCCAGGCGTTCGACCGCGTCGATGACTTCCCCGTAGGGGCTGAGCACCGAGCGGGTGTAGGCGATCGAGGCCAGGCCGCCCAGCATGACCAGCGCGGCGGCGAGAAAGGCGCCCTGCGCCAGCGCGGCGCCCGCGCCGATGACGGCGACCCCGCCGATGACTCCAGCAATCTTTTTCCAACTGCTCATCTGGTGGTCCCTAAACGCAAGACTGCGATACAAAAACGCCCGACCCTCAAGCATTCTCGGTGGGCCGGGCAGTGCGGCCCGGAGCTCATCGCTGAGTTCCAGGCCGGCATTATGCAGCAGGTAAAGCTTTCAGTCGAGGCCACTGATGAAGCTGTCGATATGTGCCGCGGTTGAGGCGGGATCTTCGACCTGGAGGTAGTGACCGCTGCCGGGGAAGTACTCCACCACGCTGTCCTCGATCAGGTCGCCGACGGCGGCCTGAAGCAGGGCCGGGTTCATGAAGGGATCGTCGGAGACCAGGATGAGCGTCTCGGCATCGATTTTATGGAGCTTGTCGGCGAAGTCAGCGCCGGTCCAGGAGTCGAGCGCCTGGCGGATGGCCTGTGGTGAGACGCCCGCGGCATCTGCGGCCATCGCAGCAAAATCGTCGGGCTGAATATCCACGCTGGAGATCTGAATGATCAGCTCCTGGAGGGAGGCGTCGTAGGCCGCCGCCGCGAAGAGATCATAGCTCTCCTGAGGCAGGGGGAAGCCGGACGCGGGCACCGGCGACATCAAGATCAACCCTTCGATATCGTCGTCGTAGCTGGAGGCGTAGAGCTGGGCCAGGGCCCCGCCCATCGAGTGCCCGACGAGCACGAAGTCATCGGCATCGGCGTCATCAATCACCGCCTGCATGTCTTTGATGTAGTTGCGAAGCGAGTAGCCACCGTTGGGCATGCTGGAGAGCCCGCTGCCGCGAAGATCGGGTACGATCAGGCGGTAGTCCGGGCCGGCCAGCTCTTCAATGAGGTTGTCGTAGACCGCGCCGGAGACCATCCAGCCGTGCACGAGCACGACATCCTGATCGCCATCGCCGATGACGCGGTAAGCGATGTCTTTCTGATCCCTGGTACGCGCGTAGCGAAGCTCGGCTTCGTCCCCCAACGACTGCGCGATCTGCGTGTTGGTGTCGTCCGGGGCGGGCTGTTCCCCACAGCCCACGATGCCTGCCATCCCCACCACCATCGAGAGCGCTGCGATCTTCATCGTGTTCTTCATTGTCGTACTCCTTTGTAACCACATGAATCGACACTTAAATCAGGGGCACCAACGACGGGAAAACGTGTCGTCGGCGTTTCGCGTTGTACCGGATCAGACCATAGGACCTCGCGGCTCAAAGGGGATGAAGAGGGCCCCCCGCAGAGGGGGGGCCGGCGGGGTGCATCAGTAAAAATCGTTGAGGAGTGCGGCCAGCTCGCTGCTGCGCTCGACCTGGGGGTAGTGGCCAGCGCCGGAGACCACGGCGAAGGAGGCGTCGTTGATGGGCTCGACCACCGCCGCTTTGAGGAAGTCGTGGGGCAGGAAGGGATCGTCTGTGCCGACGACAAGGGTGGTGGCCTGAATCTTCGCAAGGCTTGCTTCGATGCCGCCGCCGGTCCAGCTCTCGTAGGACTGACGGACGCAGTCCGCGGGGATCGTCATGGCATCGTCGAGCAACTCTTCGAGCGCACCATCGGGAAGATCGAGGGTAGCCATGCCGAGAATCGCGTTGAGCATCTCGCGTTTTTCGCCGGCGTTTATGAAGAGCTCGTGGGCCTCGGGCGGAAGTTGCATGCCGGTGGCCGGGACGGTGTTGATCAGCGCGAGTTTTTTGACCTTCTCCGGGTAGGTCGCCGCGTAGAGCTGGGCAATCTGCCCGCCCATCGAGTGGCCCAGGAGGTTAAAGGAGGAGACGCCGGCGTGTTGCGAGATGGCGTCGAGGTCGGCGACGTAATCCTCAAGGCCATAGGTGGCGCAGGAGGCCGACTCGCCGGCACCGCGATGATCGGGGATGATCACGCGGAAGCGTGTGTCGAGGAGAGGGAGGAGTCGATTGAAGACCGCGCCGGAGACCATCCAGCCATGCACGAGCACGAGATCTTCGGAGCCCTCGCCATGGATGTGGTAGGCGAGGGTGCGGCCGTCTAGCTGAAGTATCTTCTTCATGGCGACTCCTGGTGTGTGGGGTGGTGGGGCTAGATGCGTACCTTGGTCGATGTGGTGCTCAGGCCGATGACGTCCATGACTTCGGTCATGACCTCTTCGATGGAGCGGACGTTTTTACTTAAGATGCGGGAGACCGAGCGGCGCAGTCGTGCCGTCTCGGCGGCGTCGAGGTCCATGGCGGTCACGACGACGATGGGGATGTCTCTCCAGCGAGGCTCCTGACGCATGAGCTCGGCGACCTCAAAGCCGTCCATCTCGGGCATCATCAGATCGAGGATGACCACATCGGGGCGCTCCTCATCGAGAAGCTCCAGGGCTTTGCGGCCGTTTTCGGCAGCCTCCACACGCCAGCCGGCGTTGCGGAGGTGTCGCGAGATCATCTCGCGGATGGCCGGCTCATCTTCGACGACCAGCGCGCTGGCCCCCTCCTCGGGGTGGAAGCGGGAGAGGGTCTTGAGCAGGCGATCGCGCTGGATGGGTTTGACGAGATAATCAGTGGCACCGAGCGCGAAGCCGATGTTGCGATCATCGATCATCGAGACCATGACCACCGGGATATGCTCCAGGCCAGACTGGGATTTGAGCGTGGAGAGAACGCTCCAGCCGTCGCGTCCGGGCATCATGACATCAAGGGTGATGACATCGGGAAGTTGCTCGCGGGCCAGCTCCAGGCCCTGGTCGCCGGAGTAGGCCGAGATGAGCTGGAAGCCGCGCGGGGCGAGGATGCGATGGATGAGCTCGTGGACGTTGGGGTCATCGTCGATGATGAGCACCCGGGGGCCGCGCGGGGCGTCGGGGGCGAGTGCGCCACGCTCGAAGTCGGGGCGCCAGACCACGTTGGAAGACTCGTTGAGGCCCGCCGGATCGGCCGAGGGGATCTTCACCCGGAAGGTGGTGCCCTCGCCGGGCTCACTCTCCACCTCAATGGTGCCGCCCATCATCTCGCAGAAACGTTTGCAGATGGTCAGGCCCAGTCCGGTGCCACCGTGGCGGCGAGTGGTGGACTCGTCGGCCTGGGTGAAGGGCTGGAAGAGGCGTTCGATCTTGTCGGAGGAGATCCCCATGCCGCTGTCGGTGACCTCCAGGCATACCCCGGCGCTGCCGTGAATGGTGGTCGGGGAGGTGACCAGGCGAATGGAGCCCTTGTCGGTGAATTTGACGGCGTTGCTCATGAGATTGAGCAGCACCTGCTTGAGCTTGGTGCGGTCGGCAACCAGATCGCCGTGGTAGTGATTGGCGAGCTCAATGTGGTTCTCGCTCTTTCGGGCCAGGGGATCGATGGTATCGACGACTTCCTGGACAAGGTGGCCCAGATCGAAGCTCTCGTTGAAGAGTTCCATCTTGCCCGCCTCGACTTTGGAGAGGTCGAGGATGTCGTTGATAAGCGAGAGGAGGTGGTTGGCGGATGCGTGCACCTTGCTGAGATCGCGAGCGACGCTTGCAAGGTCGAGGGCGTCGATGCCGTGGCTGAGATCTTCCTGGATGAGTTCGGTGTAACCGATGACGGCGTTGAGCGGCGTGCGCAGCTCGTGGCTCATGTTGGCCAGAAAGGCGCTCTTGGCGCGGCTGGCTTCCAGGGCACGTTGTTCGGCCTCGGTGCGCTCTTCGACTTCGCGCTGAAGACGAGCGTTGATCTCGACGAGTTGTTCGGTGCGCTCGGCCACGCGGCGCTCAAGTTCATCGCGGGCCTGGCGCAGCTCTTCTTCCATCTCTTTGCGAGTGGAGATGTCCTGGATGGCCACCAGCGAGCCCCACTGCGAGCCGTCGGCCTCGCGCATGGGCTTGGCGGAGACGAGGCTCCAGAGGCCGCCTCCGTTGCGGTGGGCAAACTGGTGATCGAACATCTCAGCGACGCCCTCGCTGCGTCGCGCGAGGTTATCGCGGGCCCGCTGCGCCCACTCCTCGGTCATGAAGTCGAAGAGGGTCTTGCCGACCATCTCGTTCTGTTCATAACCGAGCATGCTCGCCATGCTGATGTTGGCGTAGACGATCTCGCCATCCATCCTGCAGACGAGAATGCCATCGTTGATGGTCTCAACAATGGTGGCAAAAGGCAGGTCCCCACCCTGCGGCCCCGGAATCGAGATGCGTGTCGCGTCGTCGCGATCTGACATACGCTCGTCCCACTGCGCGCAGCGCGTCCGCAACGTGCGGAAGTGCTGTTGGAAAGAGCGCGGGATGTCGCCCTGGCGAGCCCGCGCGCAGATTGTGAAAAGTACTCAGTCACCTATCACTATCCGGGATTGCGCGCGCGGCTGGCAAGGGGAATTGCCACGCATGAGGTAGGAATTGGGTGATGCGAGGCGGTCGGGGCGGGGGATCTGGGAAGAGGGGTTTGTGTGGAAGGTTTTGATATTGTTGTGGATTTCTGGCTTTCGGTGTGGCGGTAAGACGTGCTTCGGACCGCCATGCGGACGCGCAAAAATCGCGTTTGCGGATGGATGTAACGGGGTGTGTCGGCGTTTCTCCCCTGGACGTGACGACGAGCCGGGGCCAGAGTGCGCGATCGAAGCGCTCTTTTTTGTAGACGACGAGGGATGATGTCACATCGCCATAGTCAGCCTGAATCTCCAGAAGCAGGGGTCCCCGCCGGGGAGCGTTATCTGGGGGTGTTTCGCTACAGCGGGGAGGCGCTGCGTCTGGTGTGGACGACCAGCGCGAGGCTCACCGTGATGCTGGGGCTTTTGACGCTGGTGGCCGGGGTGATGCCGGCGGCGATTGCGTATGTGGGAAAGCTCATCGTCGACCAGGTGGTAGAGGCGGCGGCCTCGGGGCTTGCGACCGATCGCAATCTGGCGCTGGTCTATGTGGCGGTGGAGGCGGGGCTGGTGGTGCTGATGGCCGGAGCGCAGAGGGGGTTGGGCGTGGCCCAGAGCCTGCTGCGCGCGCAGCTGGGCCACCGGGTCAACACGATGATCCTGGAGAAGTCGCTGGAGCTGAGTCTGACGCAGTTCGAAGACAGCGAGTTCTACGACAAACTCACCCGAGCCCGGCGCGAGGCGTCGTCGCGGCCGTTGAGTCTGGTGAATCGCACGTTTTCGCTGGTGCAAAATGCCATCACACTTGTGGGGGCCGCGGTGCTTCTGTGGCAGCTCTCGCCATGGGCGGTGGTGATTTTGTTTGCAGCGGGTCTTCCGGCCTTTCTGGTCGAGACGCGCTTTAGCGGGGAGGCCTTTCGGCTCTTTCGCTGGCGCTCGCCAGAGGCACGCCAGCAGATGTACCTGGAGACGGTGCTGGCCCGCGAAGACTACGCCAAGGAGGTCAAGCTCTTCGGGCTGGGGCCGATGTTGCTGGATCGATATCGGAGGATCTTCGATGTGGTCTATGGCGAGGATCGCAGCCTGACGCTGCGGCGCGGTTTCTGGGGGTATGCGCTGGGGCTGTTGAGCACCGGTGCGTTCTACGGGGCGTATGTCTGGGTGGTGCTTGAGACGGTGTACGGGCGCATCACGCTGGGGGATATGACCATGTATCTCCTGCTCTTTAAGCAGGGGCAGTCGGCGGTCTCGGCCAGCCTGAACTCGGTGGGGGGCATGTATGAGGATAATCTCTACCTCTCCACGCTCTACGAGCTGCTCGATGAGCCGGTGGAGTCGACCGATGAGGGGGTAAGCCAGGGGGAGCGGCCGGGCGACGGACTGCGTTTTGAGGATGTATGGTTTCGCTACCCCGGTCAGGACGATGCGGCACTGCGCGGGTTAAGCCTGCATCTTCCGCCGGGGCAGAAACTTGCGCTGGTGGGGGAGAACGGCTCGGGGAAGACCACGCTGATCAAGCTCTTGACGCGTCTTTATAAGCCCTCGCGCGGGCGGATCTTGCTCGATGGCACCGATCTTCGGGACTGGCAGCTCGGAGAATTGCATCGACGCGTGGGGGTGATCTTTCAGGATTTTGTGCGCTACCAGTTTAAGGTTGGCGAGAACATCGGGGTGGGCGACGTGGCGTTCCTGGAGGATGAGGCGCGCTGGGAGCGGGCGGCGGCCCGGGGGATGGCTGACGACTTTGTGGCGTCGATGCCGGCGGGCTTTCATACGCAGCTGGGGCGGTGGTTTAAAGACGGTCGGGAGCTCTCGGGAGGGCAGTGGCAGAAGATCGCGTTGGCGCGGGCGTTTATGCGCGAGCGCTCCGACATTCTGGTCTTTGATGAGCCCACCTCGGCGATGGACGCACAGGCTGAGTCGGAGGTCTTTGAGCGCATCAAAGAGCTGACGGATCGGCAGATGGCGATCCTGATCTCGCACCGCTTCTCGACGGTGCGAATGGCCGATCGCATCGCGGTGCTTGAAGACGGGCAGATCAGCGAGCTTGGCAGCCATGAGGAGTTGATGCGTGAGGGGGGAACGTACGCGCGCCTCTTTAATCTGCAGGCCGAAGGCTACCGCTGAGTGCCGAGGTGATCGGCCGGTCGCATTGAGAATATGGAGGCGTTGGGGGTATGAGTGCGGCTGCAACTTCTGCTGCCGGAGGCTTTTTTGGAACTGCCCGTTGATGCGATTCGCCCGCAATTTATGGAGGCGCTGCGCGCGCATCCCCGCCACATTTTGACCGCACCGACCGGCTCCGGGAAGTCGACGCGCCTGCCGTTGTGGCTGGCTGAGTTCACCGGGAAGCCAGTGCTGGTGGTCGAGCCCCGGCGAGTGGCGTGCCGCTCGCTGGCGGGGTTTCTGGCGGGGCAGCATGGCGAGGAGGTCGGGGCGTCGGTGGGCTACCGGGTGCGCTTTGAGGATTGCAGCAGCGCCGAGACACGGGTGCTTTTTGCGACGACCGGCATCGCGCTCAGGATGTTGAGCGAGGAGGGCGGTGAGCGGGCGCGTTTTGGAGCGGTGCTCATCGATGAGTTTCACGAGCGCGGCTGGGAGGTCGATGTGCTCAGCGCGGCGCTCCTGCGGGCGCAGGCCACCGGTGGGTATAAGGGGCATGTGGTGCTGACGTCCGCCACGGTTGATGCCGAGGCGATCGCCGGGCGCATCGACGCGATGGTGCATCACGCCAGCGGTCGCACCTATCCGGTGGAGGTTCGCTACGCCGATGACGTTCCGGCACCCACCGGCGATGGGTTGGCCGCAAGGGTGCGTGATGCGCTGGCCGGAGCGCTCGGAAGCGGGGAGGACGACGGGGGCGATGCACTCGTGTTTTTGCCGGGCAAGCGTGAGATTCAGGCCGTTGAAGATGCCCTGGTAGGGCTTTCGCGCGCGCTCAATCTGGAGATCGTGCAGGTGCACGGGAGCCTTCCGGTCGATGAGATTCAGCGAGCATTCAGGCCCGAGGCTCCTCGCCGGCGCGTGTTTCTGGCGACCAATGTGGCGGAGACGTCGGTGACGCTTCCGGGGGTGACGCTGGTGCTCGACAGCGGGCTGGCCCGGATGCGTGTGCACCGGGGAGGGCGCTCGGCGCTGGCGCTGGTGGCGGTGGCCGAGGCGTCGATGGATCAGCGCGCCGGGCGGGCGGGCCGTGTGCGCCAGGGTCGGTGTGTGAGGCTGTGGAGCGAGCGCTACTCGCCAGAGCCTCATGCCGCTCCGGAGATCGAGCGGATTGAGCTCGACGATGTGTTGCTGGCGGCGGCCTCCGTGGGCTTGGAGGGGCGGGCGTTTCTCGATGCCCCCTGGATTTCCATGCCGCCCGGGTTTGCGGTGGAGCAGGCCCGAGCGCGCCTGCGGCGCGCTCGGGCCCTGGACGATCGGGGCCACCTGACGACGCTCGGCCGGGCGCTCGCCACGATGCCGGTGAGTGGTGCCGAGGGGCGTCTGCTCATCGACCCGCCCGCCGAGCTTGCCGCCACGCTCTGCGACCTTGTGGCCATCTTGCAGCGCGGCCAGGACCTGCTCCTTCCCGACCATCTTCTGCGCGGGCGCAACGAGGAGGTTCGCGAGGCCCGGCGCGATCTTTTCGAGGGGCTGCACGACGAGGTCAGCCTGCAGCTCGCCGCGCTTCGTCACGGTGAGGTGCGCCGCCACGGGCTTCGCCCGGCGGCGCTGCGTGAGGTCCGCCAGATCGCCCGCTCGTTGCGCGAGGTGGTGGGCGTAAGCGCCGAGCAGGCCAATGCGCCCCTGGCCTCCTCCGCCGAGCTTGTGCGCCACGCCTTAAAGCGTATCCCGGAGTCGGCCTTTGTGGTGCGAAGCCGCGCGCTCAAAAAACGCGTCGACGGGCGAGCGGTGCGCGGCAAGCCCGAGCCCTGGGGAAATGGCGAGATCGAACTTCTGGTGTGGCCCTTTGCCAGCCCGGCGCTCAAAGATGGGGAGAAAGCGCCGGTCGATCCGGTGGCCGGGGTGATTCTGGATACCTTCTGGATCGGCGATGATGGCACCGGGGTGCGCGGCTCCGGCAAGATGGTGTTGCCCTGCACCTACGCCGACCTCGTGAGCGCTGATGTTGGAGAGCGCAAGATCGGTGAGGTGCGTGCCGGCAACCACCGTGGCGCGCCCTATGTTCGGGCCCGCGTGGAGCGGGCCCTGGCCGGCGTGGCCCTCTCGGCGGCCGAAGAGGCCCTGCGCGGTCCGGAGCTCGTAGAGGCGGCGGCACAAGCCATCCTGGAGGGGCGGATTCTTAAGCCCGCCGGCGAGGATGTGCTCGATGATCTTCATATCTGGGAGGTGCTGGCCGGTTGGCCCACCCTCGATCGCAGCTGGACGGGGGAAGATCCGCCGCCTGCGCCGCACACGTTTCTTATGGAGCGCCTGCGCCTTTTAGGTGTGGAGAGTGAGCAGGACCTGATGCTGGTCGAGCCCGAGGATCTTCGCCCGGATCTGGAAGCGGAGCTAACGATTCACCGCTTTGATCTCGACCCGCTGCGCGAGGAGTTTCCGCGGGTGTGGGAGCATCTGGGCTTTCGCTACCACTGCCAGGTCTCGCCAATGGCCAAACGGGTGACCATGACGCCGATGGACAAGAAGACGGCGCGGGCGGCCGACCCGAAGGCCAACCTCCTGCCGAGATTTCGGGGCTTTAAGGTGCGGTATAAAAACGCCAGCCGCGTCATCGATCTTCGCGGCTGACCTGTTTAGTCGAGCCCCGGCACTCGCCGCGTCGCCCAGGGCACGCCCAGGGTCAGCCCGCGCACGATCATCAGCGAGGTGATGGCTGACCACACCCCGATGAGTCCCCAGCCAAGCGGATTTGTGGCCAGCAGCAGAGCACCGGCGACACCCGCGCTCAAAAGCATCGCCCGAGCCAGAAACCCGAAGGCCTGGGTGCCCATGTAGAGCCCGTCCCAGACAAAGACGAGCGCGTTGAGCGGTTGTAAGACGGCGACGAAGGGGATGAGCATGAGGATGCCGGCGATGACCTCGGCATCGGTGCTAAACGCCTCCGCCAGAAGACCGCCCGAGAGCCAGATGCTCGCGCCCAGCACAAGCCCGGTGGCCAGGCCCCATTGCAAGAGGCGCGCGCCCATCGCGCGGGCCTCCTTCACGTCGTCGCGGCCGATGAAGTTCGCCAGAAGCGCCTGGCCTGCGATGGCGAGCGCGTCGATGAGCAGCGCGAAGAAGCCCCAGAGTTGGTTGGCGACCTGGTGGGCGGCCACGGATTCGGCGCCCTGGCGTGCGGCCACGGCGGTGGCCAGCGTCATGGTGCCCACCAGCGCGCCGGTGCGCAGCAAAAGCGCGCTTCCCACCCGCACCAGCGGCAGCATGCCGCTTAAGGAGGGGGCGAGCAGCGGCACGCGCATCGCCTCGCGGCGACGCACCAGGAGCAGCCACAGAAAGAGCAACGCCCCGGACCACTGGGCCACCACCGTGGCGATCGCAGCCCCGGCGATGCCCCAGCCCAGTCCGAAGATCAAAAGCGGATCGAGCACCAGGTTGATCAGGTTAAGCATCACCGTGACCCACATCGGGGTACGCGTATCTTGAAAGCCGCGAAAGGCCCCGTGGGCTGCCGTGCTGATCAGCAATGCCGGGCCAGCCCAGGCGCGGATCTTCAGGTAGGTGAGGGCAGGCCCGGCGACGTCGCCCGCGGCACCCATCAGCGCAAGAAGCGGCGCGGCGAAGACCAGCAGCGTCGCCGTCATCAACCCGCCGCATATCAAGGCAAGCCACAACGCGTGGCTGACGACTCGGCCGGCCTCCTCAACCTCATCGCGGCCCAGGTGCGCGGCGATCTTCGGGGTGGTCGCATAGGCCAGAAAGTTGAAGACGATAAAGGCCATCGCAAAGAGCGCGCTGTTGATACCCAGCGCGGCCAGCTCTGCGGTGCCGATGCGCCCGACGAAGAATGTGTCGACCAGTGAGACGAGCGGGTCGATGGCCAGGCTGCCAATGGCCGGGATGGCCATCGCCAGGATGGCGCGGTCGTGGCGATGTCGCAGGGGGAGGAGCTCGCGCATCGGGGGCTCGTTGGGGCCGGGGGAAGGAGGGGCAGATCGCCGGGGGGGGGGGCGGCGGTGCAGCAGGTATGTGGAAAAACATGCGGGCCAACCCCTCTGGGAGTGGTCGCGCGCGCAAAGGATCATGCGGACGCACCCGGGGTCAAGGGTGGACGCCGGCGATGAGCCATGTAGTGTGATGATGACCTCGCCACCTGGGGGGGGCATAAGGTCGCACAAGTGCATCATGTTGAGGATCAGCGCCACGCGTTCGGGCGTCGTCTGTCTTGAAATATGCGCGGAAATCCAAGAGGATAGCCGCGCTGGTAACGGAACGTAACAAGGACGGTCATGAAGTTGAACAACGTGTTGGTAGCCTGCCTCGCCGTGACGACGATCGGGTGTTTTTCGGGGCCCTCGATGGGAGAAAGCGCGGAGGCGACCGAGGTTGAGCCTTCCTCGGAGACCGCGCAGGACTCCCGGGAGCTGGCGATGGAGATCCGTGCGGAGGTGCCCCTGGTTGAGGAAGGTAGCCCGAGCGCGGACTCGGCGGGGGACGAAGGCAACACCAACCCGGAGCTTGAAGCAGAGGCCGCGTTTCGCCAGGTGACCTGGGCGAAGATGCAGGAGCGAGTCGAGGCCTTTAAAGCCTGTGCTGGCGAAGACTACGACACGACCAACGCGTACTTCGAGGCAGTGGCCACGCGCGCTGCGGACAGCTTTAACCTGGGCAGCCTCAATGGCGAGGAGAGCGAGAGTGAGCTGGGACGCTGTGTGCACGCGCGCATGCGTGATGTGCTCGGTGAAGTTCAGTCCGAGGCGCCGGCGCATGTCCATCGTTTAGGGTTCAGCGTCTGGGTGTTGGGGCCGGATGTGAAGCTGGCCAGCTGCTCCGGCGATCGGGTTCTCTGTGAGGGCATGGAGGGCGTGGCGATGAATGCCACGTTGAGCAATCTCACCATCGCCGATGATGCCTCTTGCCCGCATAGTGACGCGATCATCGCCGGGGGCGAAGAGGTCTTCCAGGACGCCATTGCCTGCCACACCATGGGGCAGGAGCTTGCCAACGAAGGCGGGGACGCCATGCCGCTGGGAGCTCAGGCCTGGGTGGCCGTGCGTTACTCACCAGAGCTCGACCAGCACTACCTCTATGCGCGCTACACCGACGCGGCCTACGAGCCGGTGGCGCGTTGCCTGATCGATGCGCATAAGGCGCTGGTGCTTCAGGGGCAGGGGGAGAGCACCTGCCAGCAGAACCTCTGCTCGCGCCTCTACTCCTTTGCGACGCATCCGGTGCTCTCGCTGATGGTCCACTGATCTGCAAGGAGCCCTCGTGGCGATCACGTACACCCTGAATCACCATGTCAACGCGCCGCCGGAGGCGGTCTTTGCGGCGATGCTCGACATCGAGGGCTTTGGTGCCTGGATGGAGAATTTCGTGCGTGTGGAGCGCCTCGATGAGGGGGAGGTCGGCCCCGGGTCGAGCTGGCGCGAGGTCCGCAACATCATGGGTCGTGAGGGCGCGGAGGTCTTTGAAATCCGGGCGCTGGAGCCTGGCCGACGCCTCGAACTTTACGTCGATGGTAAAAAGGGCACGACCGGCCGCGGGGAATACCACTACGTGTACGAGCTTGAGGAGCGCGAGGGGGGAACCGACGTGCGGCTACTCGGTGGGATGGAGATGGGCGCCGTGTTTAACCTCTTCGCTCGGCTGATGCTGCCTATGTTTAAGAAGATGGTCCGAAAAGACCTCGAATCGTTGGCGCGTCATGTGGAGCGCAAGGAGCAGACGTGAGCGTTTTTCGAAGGATGGTGGTGGGGGTGGGGATGGTAAGTGGGCTCTTCGCCTGCGGGGATGCCGCCGAGGGCGACGGAAGGCCCTTTGAGTACGAGGGTACATGGGTGGTGGAGGGGGGGCGCTGCCAGGGCCAGGAGCAGCTTCGCATCGTCACGGTCGAAGCCGTGGAGGAAGGCGGCGAGCTTGTAGCGAGCACGCTACGAGGGGATGCCTGCCTGACGCCTGACGGGACGCTCTGGGAGGGCGATCCGGCCGGTGATGGCGCGGTGCGCTTTGGAAATGAAAACGTCAGCGTGCAGACCTCGGGGCGCGATGTGATGCGCGTTGCTGCCCCCGAGGGTGAGCTCACCATGCGGCGTGTGTTTCCGGATACCGGCCCCGCACCTCTTCCCGAGATTGAGGATCTCTCCCTGTCGGGACAATGGTTGATGGAGGGATACCCCTGTGCGGAGGAGCTTGTGCCGCAGGTGGTGCAGGTTTCCCATGTCGCGGGTTCTTTTTCGGTGACCAAAACTCTGGGCGACGCCTGCATGGAGGCGGGCGTTCGTTTTGTCGAGGGCGAGCTCGACGAGCTGACGATTCGCGGCGAGGGCTACCTGGAAGCGCCTGATCCCTGGGGGGACGTCGAGAGCTTCGAGTTGAGCGGACGGGTGCGTGTGCCGGAGTACTTCCGAATCGATGCGCTGGGCGTCGCGGTGGGCTTTCGTCGTGTGCTCGGCGACGACTAAAACGTTCTGCCGACGACCTAAAAGGGACCGATCAGGTCGGGGGTGATCCACCCCCCGCGCTCCGGATGGGGCTCGGGTGTCGCGCGCATATGATCGACCAGACACCGGTCGACTTTGTGGGGGTAGAACGCGATGTAGTCGCGCAGCGCCTGATAATGTTTGGGCGGCTGAAGGTACGACCAGGCCACGGCCTCAATGAAGGTCGGCCCTATCTGAAGATCGTAATAGGTGGCCACGCCCTTCCATTCGCAGAAGCTGCAGTGCATGGAGGGCTGCAGAAGATCGAGGCGCACGTCTTCGGGGGGGATATAAAAATGGGGGGCGTGGCCGGTATGCACCAGGCGAAGCGCGCGGGTGGAGTCGGCGATCGGTGTGCTCTCGACCAGGACGCGGATGCGGCGCGAACTTTGCTGCACGGCCGGCGGGCTGGGAAAGTCCCAGATCGACTCCTGAGAGGAGGAGGTTTGCAGGCTCATGGGGCTCCCGTAGCGAGGGTGATAGGACACCCTTTCAAGCTAAGTACCGTGGCCGGGCGCGGCCAGTACTTCGGGAGCCCCGGGGGGCGGCGCTTTAGTTGACGATTTCGATGAGCTCGACGTCGAAGACGAGCATGCCGGCCGGCATGCCTGGCGCGCCCTTGTAGGCCAGATCCTGGGGGATCCAGAAGCGGCGCTTCTCACCCTCCACCATCAGCTGTACGCCTTCGGTCCAGCCGGCGATCACCCGGTTTAGTGGCATCGTCAGCGGCTGGCCGCGTTTCACCGAGCTATCGAACATCTTACCGTCGGTGGTCCAGCCGGTGTAGTGCGCGCGCACCGTCGAGTTGGCGGTAGGATGCGCGGTACCGGTGCCTTCTTTGAGGACCTTGCTTGCCAGGCCCGACGCGGTCGTTTCGGCGTCGGCTGGCGGAGCGGCCACGTCGGCCGGAGCTGCCAGAGGATCGCTTTCCTCCTCGGCGGCGCCTTCTTCGGCAGCGCCTTCTTCGGCGGCACCTTCCTCGGTGGCGCCTTCTTCGGCGGCACCTTCCTCGGTGGCACCTTGCTCAGCGGTGGAGGGGGGCTCTTCTACGGCGTCCTCTTTGGATTCGCAGGCGATCAGCGAGAAGGTCAGAAGACAGGTCAAAAGGGCAATGCGTCGACGCATACAGTCTCCATACGTTGGGATGCTGACCGGTGCGAAGGCCAGCATGCGGGTTGCACAGGCATTAAAAGGGGGGCACATCCCCCGAACAATCGTTGAAAAGCACGTCCACCGTCGCGGTATCAGACCTCTCCGGGACGTTCGAGAGAAGCGACGTCGGCGAGGGGGGGCGAAGATTTGCACGCGCTCGGCCGAAGGGCAAGGCGCACCACAGGTTGGCCTATGGAGCGTCAGGCGCCGCGTAGCAGGGTGGAGCCAGGAGGAGGGTGCCGCCAGCATCTGCGCGCGTACCAGGACGACCAGGACGACCAGGGCGAGCGAGGAGACTGCCGAGGCACGGGGGGCGACGACGAACCCGCCAGGTACATCACACATCGTGGCGATACGCCTTTTTAGCTGGCAGCGAGCTGCGGTGAGCCTCCGGGGCTTCTGCACGATGGCGAGGGCATTCACTCCGGCGCTTCAACGTCTGTCAGCTGACGCGGATACGACCGGGAAAACGCATGTCACGCGGCGAGCCTCATCCGGATCAGGCTCGACAAAATGACGCATGTGCGGCACTCTGATACCCTTTCGAAACTTCCGGCAGAGGTGCGCGTTGCCTTTGCACTACATCGATGAGAGCAGCGACGCTACGGCCCGGGGGAGCCCTCTCCCGAGGCGGCCGGCTCGTGGCGAGGTGAGAGTGATGACGCACGGCCCCCCGGATGACGATTACCGCGACCAGGAGCTCTCCGAGTTAAAGAGGCGCCACGAGACGCTGATGCGCGGGCTGGAGATGCTCAGCCTGAGCGGCGCACAGACCGGATTGAAGGCCGTGGTCGGGCTTCTCGATGATGTGGTCGGAGGCGATGGCGGGGCGGTCCTGCAGGTGCGCGATGATGGTGAAATCAGCGTTCTGTGTGCCAGTGACCCTCGTCTCGAAGAGTTACAATGGTGGGTGGGAGCGTTGACCGAGACGGTGCTTGAAGGGCACCCCCTTGTGCTCGAAGACGTGCGTGAGCAGGCGGGCTGGCAGACGATGCTGGCGTCGGTGTCGATGCCGGTGGCTTCGGTGATGATGGTCAGCGTAGGTACGGCGATCAATCCGGCGCTCTGGCTCTGTGTGCATGGCGAGCCGGGGCGCTTTGGCCGAGCTGAGCTGGAGCGCGCGCATGCGCTGCGCGGCCTGCTCACTCAGGCGATGGTCGGATGGATGGCCGGGCGGCGCTGGGCGATGATGAGCCACGAGCTGCGCACGCCGGTCAACGCGATGATCGGGTTTGCGGAGCTGCTCCGCGAAGAGCAGCGTCAGCGACTTCCGGAGAATGCTCTCGACAAGTTGGCCAGCATTGAGCGTTCCGGTGCCGAGGTCCTTGGTATCGTCAGCAACCTCGTCTCGCTGGCGCAGCTCGAAGCCGGCGACGTGGAGCCGGAGGTTTACAGCGTCGATGTGCATCGGGCGCTCGATGCTGTGCTGGGGCAGCTTGAGGGCATCGCGCAACAGCGCGGCATCGCAATCATGATCGAGCGGGCTGCATCCAATGCGGAAGTTCAATGCGACGGCGAGAAGCTCGAGCAACTCTTTGACGGCGTGATAGGCGAAGCAGTGCGCTTTAGCGCTGGCACCCAGGTGGAGGTGGCCCTGGAGGCCGATGAAACGCATGTGAAGCTGCGCGTGGGCGATCTTTCCCCGGGGCGACGCGGGCGCGCCCGCAGGTTGGAGCAGTCCGTGTTACGCCAACTCGCCGACCTGCTCGGCGTCAGCTACCGCGTGGAGCGCAGTGTGCGTCGCGGCACGGTGGTGGTGCTCGGCATTCCCAGATCCTTTGTCGGAAAGGGCGCGGAGCAGGTGAGCTTCTCGGAGGAGATCGAAATCAATGAGAACGCCAAGCTGGTCCTGATCATTGACGACGATCGCGACACCCGCGGGGTGCTCAAACGCACGCTGGAGCGGGTGGGGCATACCGTGGTGTGCGCACGCGACGGACGCGAGGGGTTGAGACTGGCCTCGGAGGTGCGCCCGGACGTGATCACTCTTGATGTGATGATGCCCCGGATGGACGGCTGGACAGTGTTGGAGCGACTTAAGGAGGATCCCGATCTTCGAAAGATCCCGGTGATCATGCTCACCTTTGTCGATGACAAACAGCGGGGGCTGGCCTTTGGTGCCGACCACTTTATGTCGAAGCCGGTCGATCGGCACGAGCTCCTGGAGGTGATGGAGGCGTACGAGAGCGCGATCGATGACGGGGATGTACTGGTCGTCGAAGACGACGAGGCCTCCCGTCAGATGTTGGTACGCCACCTGGAGCGGGAGGGGTTTCGGGTGACCGCGGCCTCCAATGGCGAAGAGGGGCTGGCACGTCTGGAGGCGATCGAGCCCAGTCTGGTCTTTCTGGACTTGATGATGCCGCATGTCGACGGGTTCGAGTTTCTAACGCGCTTTCGAGAGCGCCCGAAGTTCAAAGACGTGCCCGTGGTAGTGATGACCGCCAAGTACCTCACCGCGGAGGACTACGCGCGCCTCTCGGGTAGCGCTACCCGGATCGTGCAGAAGGGGGGCGGGGAGTATATGGGGCTTCTGGAAGAGCTGCGCGAACTGGTGGTAAGGCTCACACGCGGCAAGGCTCGCCGGGGCTGATGGCAAAAGCGCCCGGGGGGCTCAGCCGGGGAGGTCGGCCAGGGCCTGAATGCGCGTGTTCAGCTGCTCAAAGAAGATCGCGGCGTCACGACCATCGGCCAGGGCGTGGTGGACGGTGAGTTGAAAGGTCGCCTCATGGCGTCCCGGCTCAACCTCGACCACTTTGCCCCAGGCGATGCGGGGAGCGGAGTCCAGCGGCTGGCCGGAGAAGGCGTGGCTGATGCTCTGGAAGTCCAGCCAGGGCATGGAGGTGATGTAGACAAGATCGAGGCGATGATCATCGCCCAGAAAAAGTTCGGGCAGGTTGCGGGAGCGGTCGGCATGTTCGCCAAGCTCGCGACTAAAGCGCGCCAGATCGTCGGTGAAGGGGGCGGTGGCGTAATTGAAGGTTCCCCGGTCGCTCATCACCGTAAAGGAAGGGGTGACCTGAGCGACGCGAACCACGCCCTCGTCGTCAAGGCGCAGGCGAAGAGCGTCGGTGGCGTTGGCGGCCACGCACACGCTGTGCAGCAGCGAGGGAAAGAGGCGCAGTGTGCTGCGGCGAGTCAGCTCCACCAGGGGAGTGAGGTCGATGCGGGTGGCCACGTCGAAGAAGGGGCGCTCAAAGCCGCGGAAGAACTCATAGTGGGGGCGGCGCGCCCAGGTGCTCAGATCGATGCGTTCCATAGGAATCTGCGGGCAAAAGGACGTTGAGGCCTAGAGGGTGGCCTGCTGGCGGATGGCGTCGATGGCGTCTTTGTAACTCGGAGCTCCGAAGATGGCGCTTCCGGCCACCAGCACGTTGGCGCCTGCCTGGCGAAGTTGGGCAGCATTGGAGGGGGAGACGCCGCCGTCGACTTCGATGTCGAGATCGACTCCCAGCGCGTCGAGGCGGGCTTTGAGCTGCGCGATCTTCTCGATGGTGTGTGGGATGAATGCCTGGCCGCCAAAGCCGGGGTTCACGCTCATGATCAGGACCATGTCGAGGTCATGGGCCAGATGATCGATCCAGCTCAGCGGGGTGCCCGGGTTGATCGCCAGGCCTGCCTTTTTGCCCAGCCCCTTGATGGTGTGCACCGCGCGGTGGGGGTGGCGGCTGGTCTCGGGATGAAAGCACACCAGATCGGCGCCGGCGCGGGCGAAGGGACCGACGAAGTCGT
Organism: Lujinxingia sediminis; assembly: GCF_004005565.1. Classification (NCBI taxonomy): domain Bacteria; class Deltaproteobacteria; order Bradymonadales; family Lujinxingiaceae; genus Lujinxingia; species Lujinxingia sediminis. Next base: position 102,776 of record NZ_SADD01000011.1, read on the forward strand.
CGGGGTTGTCGATCATCAGGTGCACATCGAGAAAGGCGTCCGGCAGCGCCTCACGCAGGGCCTCGACCACGGGCAGTCCGATGGTGATGTTGGGTACGTAGTGGCCGTCCATCACGTCGACATGCAGCCAGTCGGCGCCGGCGTCGATCACCTCCTGGCATTGCTCACCGAGGCGGGCGAAGTCGGCCGAGAGGATCGAGGGGGCGATGCGAAGTTCGCGCGTCGTCATAAGGATGCTCGGCGATCAGAGGTCAGGTTGGAGTGCGACGAAGACGTGCGGCGAAAAACGCGTCGCAGTCGTGGTCGCGCGGGTTTAAGTCGAGTTCCCCCAGCGTATTGACGAAGGGGGCCCAGTCGAAGCCGCTCTCCGGCAGCGGGGCGCGCTCCAGGTGTGGGTGACGCTCAAGGAGGCGCTCGATCTGCTCGGGGCCTTCCTCGCGGGTGAAGGTGCAGACGCTGTAGACCAGCGTGGCGCCCGGGTTAAGTCGGTTTACCGCGTGATCGAGAAGTTCGGATTGAACCCGCACCAGGGCGTCGACGTCGGCCGGGGAGCGTCGCCAACGGGTCTCGGGGTGTCGGCGGATCACGCCCAGGCCGGAGCAGGGGGCGTCGACCAGGATCAGATCGAAGTCGCCGTCGGATTCGGGAAGCTCCTGGAGCGTGGCCTCTCGGAGCACGACGGTGGGGTCGACTCGGAGGTCGGCCAGGGTGTTGGCCAACATCTCCAGTTTGGTGGGGAGCGGGTCGCAGGCCACCAGGGTGTCTCCGGGGCCGAGCTGCTGGGCGAGGAGCAGCGATTTACCCCCCAGGCCGCAGCAGGCGTCCAGCGCTCGCATGCCCGGGCTTGCGCCACAGTAGTGCGCGATGAGCTGACTTCCCAGATCCTGGATCGTGAGTGCGTGCGCCTCCAGGAGCGCTCGCAACTCTGGAGAGGAGCTCTCCGCCTTGAGCGCTCCGGGCGGAGCTTGAAGCGGGCTGACCCCTTCGGGCAGGGTGTCGAGCGGCTGCAGACGCCTCAGGTAAAGAGGCGGCCGGCCGGCAAAGGCCTCGGCCAGGGCTTCGGCGCGCTCCAGGCCGTGGCGATCGAGCAGTCGTCGGGCGATCCAGTCGGGAAGCGAGTATTTCAACCCCAGGTAGCGCGCCGGGTGGGCGCTGCGGTCGCGCTCTTCAAAAGGCTGCCACTTCTCTTTGCTGCGCAGCATGTTGCGCAGCACCGCGTTGGCAAAGCCGGCGGTGCGCTGGCCGCAGGCCCGCTTGACGAGTTTGACGGCGTCGTTAACCAGCGCGTGCGCCGGGATGCGGTCCAGGTAGAGCAGCTGGTAGGTGGCCATGCGCAGGTTAAGGCGCACCGGGCGATCCAGGCTCTCGAGTTTGCGGGAGACAAAGCGCGAGAGCACCGTGTCGATGGAGCGCTGCCTGGCGAGCGTGCCGTAGACGAGCTCGGTGGCCAGCGCACGGTCGCGGGCGTCGAGCTCGCTGGTGGCCAGCTGGTTGGAGAGCGCGATATGGCTGTAGGCGTCGTCCTGCTCAATGCGGCTGAGCACATCGAGGGCGAGAGTTCGGGCGGTGGTCACGGTGGGGGCTCGGTTCAGTCGGAGCGCTCGTCGGGGAGCAGAAAGTGGTGATCGGTGTGCAGCGTATAGCCGTTGAGGAAGTCGCTCACGGGCAGCGCGCGCTTGCCGGGGGCCTGCAGCTGGAGGCACTCGATGTAGCCCTGGCCGCAGGCGATGTGCAGCCCCTGATCATCGGCGCGAATGACCTCACCCGGGTTGGCGCCGGTATCCGCGCCGTTGGTTGCCGCGCTGTGCGCCCGCGCCAGATGTATTTTGATGCGTTGCGGACCTTCGGCGGTGTGCAAAAAAGCATACGCCCCGGGCCAGGGGTTCATCCCGCGAATCAGGTCGGCGACCTCGCGGGCGCTCTTTCGAAAGTCGATCTCCCCGTCACTCTTCTTGAGCATCGGCGCGTAGGACGACTGTGCGTCGTCCTGGACGATCGGGTTGAGGCTGTCGAGATGAATCAGGCGCATCACATCCACGATCAGCTCGGCACCCATCTCGGAGAGGCGATCATGAAGATCCTGAGTGGTATCAAGCTCTTCGATGGGCGTCTTGCGCTTAAGGAGCATCGGGCCTGTGTCCAGGCCGCGCTCCATCTGCATGATCGTCACGCCGGACTCGGCCTCCCCGCGCACAATCGCCCAGTTGATGGGCGCCGCGCCGCGGTAGGCGGGCAGCAGGGAGGCGTGGATGTTGATGCAGCCGTAACGCGGCAGCAGCAGCACATCGTTGCGCAGAATCTGTCCGTAGGCCGCGACCACGATCACATCCGGATTCCAGGCGCGAAGATGTTCCAGGACCTCCGGACCGCGTAACTTCTCGGGCTGGTAGACCTCGATACCGGCGGCCTGAGCTGCGACTTTGACCGGCGGCGGGGTGAGCTTTTTGCCCCGACCGCTGGGGCGATCGGGGTTGGTCACCACGCCGACGACCTCGTCGGGGCTCTCAATGAGTTTGGTGAGCGCGGGCACCGCAAAGTCAGGCGTGCCCATGTACACGATGCGAAGCGGCGTGCGAGAGGCGGTCATCTGCAACCTTTAGAAAGTTCAGGAAGAGGGGGTGTCGTTGGCCTTCTCGGCCTCTTTGCGGCGCTCTTCTTCGAGCGCTTCCAGGTGTTTTTTATACCGCTTGAGCGCCATCTTGCGCTTGAGGTGGCTGAAGTGGTCGAGCATGAGCACCCCGTCGAGGTGATCGATCTCATGCTGCAGGCAGACCGCCAGGAGTTCATCGGCCTCAAGCTCAAAGGGGGAGCCGTCGCGGTCGAGCGCCTGCACCACAACTTTCTGGGCGCGGGTCACCTTGTCGTAGACCCCGGGGATGGAGAGGCAGCCTTCTTCCCAGACAATCTTACCCTCGCGGTGCACGATCTCGGGGTTGACCAGTGTAATGAGCTCGCTGTCGGCACCTTCCTCGCGTGAGGAGACGTCGATGACGGTGATGCGACGGGTGTCATTGACCTGGGGAGCGGCCAGCCCGATGCCGGGGGCGGCGTACATGGTCTCGACCATGCTGTCGATGAGCTCGCGCACCTCGTCATCGACGGTGTCAACCGGGGTGCAGCGGGTCTTAAGGACGTCATCGGGGTAGAGGACGATGTCGAGCAGGGAGGCCATGGTTCAACTCATCAAAAGTCTGGGAACGTGAACGCTGCTGCGTGTCTAGCCGAGGGGGTAACGGCTGGCAAGGGGGGAACCTTCCGCGTGGTGCACAGGCGTGCGCTTAAGAACGCAGCGTATGGCGAAGGTAGGGCTCGCGCAGGGTCGGATCGCCGAGTACGGCCCAGGCGTCTTCGAGTGCGTCGCGGATTTCCATCAGCGCGTCTTCAAAGGCGTGCGCGATCTGAAAGTCGATATGCCGCGGATCGAAGCGGGCGTAGAGGCGGTGAAAAGCCTCGCGGATGGGCTGAGTATCGGCGCCGCGACGAACTTCCAGAATGGCATAGTAGTCTTCGTGGCGCACCGCCCGGAGCTTGCGGCGGATCACCTCGGCGTCGACGCTGGCCTCGGGGTGGGCGTAGTCCCGCTGGGGGAAGATCTGGTCGCGGTCGACCCGGCGAGTCGCGCCGGTGTCGAGGGCCTCCAGGGTCAGTCCCCCGGCACGGAACACCCGGGAGGGCTCGGATGGGGGAGCCCCGGTGGGCGCTGGCGTGGCGGGTTGCTCGGGCGGCTCCAGATGCGTCTGAGCCTCAGAGGGAGCGGGGGAGGTCGGGGGGGGCTCCGAGCGCAGTGAGACATCGAGCGCGGAGCCGATGCGGGTGATCAGGGTCTCCGCACCGGTCTCCGGCGGGAGCCAGGCCACCAGGTCAAGGGTGTCGCAGGTGGCCTGCACGCGCTCCGGATCCGGGAGCGGGCAAACGAGGATCAGCGGTACAAGCTGCCCCAGCGGGCGGCTGCGAATGGCGCCCGCCAGAATCTCCACGCGCTCGCCGCCCTGGTCATCGGCGATGATGATCAGATCGGCCGGCGAGGCCTCAAAGCGGCGGATGCCGGCCGAGGGGAGGCGCTCGTGGTCGATCTCCAGATCCTGGAGCTCAAGCCGGTGGAGGCGGTCGGCCCACTGGGAGCCGGGGCGTCCGATGATCAGCAGGCGAATCATGAGGTGGCCAGTCTCCAGGCGACGAGCGTCTCGTGCAGAAGATCATAGTCGTGAGGCCGCTCCGGGAGCGCCCCCGGGAGATCGAGGAGTGCGTCGAGGCGACGGGCTTCGTCTTTGAGCGCGCGCGCCTGAGCGGGGCGAAGCGGGCCGTCGCTCCAGCCTTCCACGATAGGGGCGATGGGGGAGGGGGCGCAACTCAGGAGCTGGGCTCCCAGATCGGTGCCCATCACCGCGTCACGATGAAGGAGGCTCGCTGTGTAAAGGCGGCGAAGTCCGCTGAGCGCGGCCATGCGCTCGCCAGCGTCGATGGCGTCCAGGGTTGAAGGCAGGACACCGCGGTAGGCGCGAATCACCCCGGAGGTGATGGCGGCCTGGGCCAACTCCACAGGGGCGAGCTCGTTAAAAGGGGCGTGAAGCTGGAGCGGGGCGGGACTGGCCAGAAGTTCCAGCGCCAGCACGCTCTGGTGGAGGGCCATGCGCAGGAGCTTCTCCAGATCAAAGATCACACGCATGCAGTCGCTGCCGTCGGGAGCCTCTCCGGGGAGTTGATCTTCGTAGGCGTCCTCAAAGGCGCGCAGCCCCAGGAGCGTGGAGGCCGGCAGGATCGTGATACCGGCCAGACGCCAGGGCGTCTCGATGCCCTCGGCCCCCGGGCCCTCCACCCAGGCCAGAAGCGCCGGCTTCGGGATCGGGTCGGCGGACCGCCGCAGCGCGTCGGAGGGCTGCGGCGGCGGGCTCAGTGGCGAGAGGGTGGAGAGCTTCATCAGCGTTTGGCGACGACGTGGCCCTCGCCATCAAGCGAGAAGCCTTTGGGGAGCGCGGCGCTCACCGCGTCGCGCTGCTCCGGCGCAATCGTCCACTCGGGACGCTCGGCAAAGGCCTCAGCGAGCTTCTGCAGGATGCGCAGCGAGTCCTCTGCGCCAAAGCGGGCTGCCAGCGCGGGGCGAGCGATGTCATCTTCGTTTTGTGCGAGCAGCGCGTCGATGGCCAGGAAGCGGATCGTCTCGTAGTCATCTTCGACAAAACGGGCGGTCTGCTCGGCCAGGCGGCGATCGCTGAACTCGGCGGCGCGCAGCATCAACTCCTGCTTCTTCTCGGGGTTGCGCACGTAGTCGATGTGCATGTCTTCGAGAAGTTCGACGACCACGTTGATCATATCGTCCAGGCTCAGGAGGTCGGTGAGGACCTTGAGCGGCCAGTTGATCTTCTCTTCGACGCGCTTGAGGTAGGTGGTGATCGTGCCGGCCACATCAACCTCACCGCGACGCCCCAGGTCGACGAGGACCTCGTAGACGAACTCTTTTTCGTCGGCATCGGTGGTGTGGTTGGGCGCGGTCTGCTCAAAGCGCGAAAGGAGCGCTAAGACGGCGTCTTCGTTGCCGATCTCGCGGAGCTGCTCCACGGCGTAGCTGCGCTCGCCGGGCTGCACATACATGTGCGAGACGGTCTTTTTGAGCTTGGTGATTTTGCGCTCTTGCGCTTTTTCTTTGTCGAAGAGGAAGTCGAGAAATCCCATGAAGCCTCCGAGGGGATGGAGCCAACCTAACCATAAGGAGGGAGCAGCTACCACAGCGCGCCACAACGGGACAAGGGGCGCGCTTGCCCGCGCGTTCTTGCGAGGGTAGGGTGGGCGCGAGCAGGGAGCCGGAGAAGACGACGAGCGAGCGCGCCGAGTATGGGGCCAGAAGAGCAGCTGTTTGCGGCCGGAGATGTGATCGCGGGCCGCTACCGCATTGAAGAAGAACTGGGCCGGGGGGCGTATGGCGTGGTGTTTCGCGCGATTCAGCTGGGCATCGGTCGCGCGGTCGCGCTTAAAACCCTTTTGCCCGGCGTGGGCGAGGAGGCCGAGGAGCGTCAGCGCTTTGAGCGCGAGGCGCTGCTGATCAGCCGGCTCAATCACCCCAATATCATCACCCTCTTTGATTACGGGGAGCATGAGGGGGTGAGATTTATGGTGATGGAGTATGTGGAGGGGAAGAGCCTGGGCGATCTTATCGCTGAGCGCGGACATCTGAGCGCGGTGGCGGCGCGCCGCATTGTCGATCAGATGCTCGGTGCGCTGCATCTCGCGCACGCCCAGGGGGTGGTTCACCGCGATTTAAAGCCGGAGAACATTCGCATCCTGGCCGGAGAGACGATGGAGGGCGAGGGGGTGGAGGTGGTAAAGATCCTCGACTTTGGTATCGCCAAAATCGTGCAGCCGCAGGCCGAAGTCCCCTCAATGCTCGACCGGCTCACGGAGTCAGGTAAGGCGATGGGCACGCCGCAGTACATGAGCCCGGAGAATATCACCGGCGATCCGGTCACGCATAAGGCGGACCTCTACGCGGTGGGGCTCATTCTCTATGAGATGCTCGTCGGGGAGGCGGCCTTTAAGGGAAAGACCCCGCGGGAGGTGATGGTCTCGCATGTGCGTGATGATGCGCCGGTGCTGCCCGACGTGGAGGAGCTTCGGCCTTTTGCGCGGGCACTTTCTGCCTCGCTGATCAAGCAGCCCGACGATCGGGTGGCCTCGGCCCGGGCGATGCGGGTGATGTTAGAGCAGGACGGAGCCGGGCGGACCGCCGGCGCTCCGCTGGCTGCCGCAGCGGGGGCGGAGGCAGCCAACGGCTCGACGATTCGGGCGCTGGCGGCGGTGGTCCTGGGCGTGGCGGTGGTGGTGGTGTTGATGGCGCTCGTGGTGCTGGGGCGTGCGCCGGGGGACGATGGTGCGGAGGCTCCTGACGTGGCGTTGCCTCCTGCGCACGAGGTCGTCCGGGCGGAGGTGCCTGCCAACGTCGGGCGCCAGGGGTTTGAGGCCGCCGTTGTGGAGCCGACATCGAAGGCCTCCGTGCGCGATCATAATAAGGTCGAACTCGCCTCGGAGTCCGACGCCGAAGAAGCTGAGGACGAGGGCGCAGGCCAGCGCGCTGAGAGGGGGGACGAGCCGCTGGAGGAGGATCATGCTCCCGACGAGCGTCGGAGCGAGGCTCCAGCGGAGACGGCCAGCGCTGCGGACGCGTATCACGCCTCGACTCGCCCGCGGCGAGTGCGCTCGCAGCCTATTCGCCAGGAGGCCACGCGCCGCGTGCGCCTCGCGTCGAGGCCTCCCGGGGCGCGCGTCTCGGCCAACGGGCAGCCGCTGGGGACGACGCCCCTGAGTTGGGAGGCGCCGCTCAAGAGCGCGGTGCGCTTGAACTTCTCGCTGATCGGGTATCACGATCAGGCGTTCGAGCTGAGCCCCGAGAGTGATGAGAATGAGGTGGAAGTCACGCTGCGCCGAGCGCGCCTGGAGTTGATGCCATGAACAGGTGCTTCCCGATACGCGCGCACCGCCTGGCGGCCGCCGCGGTGGCCGCCGGCCTGCTGATGGGGGCGCTGCCGGCGGCGGCGCAGCAGGGCGGAGGCGATCCGCACGATGCAGCGCAGAACGCCGAGGTGCATTACCAGATCGCGATGCGCCTCTTTAATGAGGGGCGCTATCGTGAGTCGGTCGAGGAGTTTGATCAGGCGCTGGCGCTGCTCGACGATCCGATCTTCTGGTGCAACCGCGCCGTGCCGCTCGTCAAACTCGCCGAGATGGCTCAGGCCGGTGAGAGCCTGGCGCGTTGCCGCGACGGTTTTGACCCGCAGAGCGACGATTATGCCCAGGTCGACGCGCAGCTTCGCGGCCTGACTCTGGTGGCGCGTGGGGTGGAGCCGCGTGCACGCAGCGTCGCGCAGATGGCCGGGCCGCGTCCGCTGGAGATGGCACCGGTGGCGTTGCCGGAGGCGCAGGAAGGCTCCGGGCGTCGGGTCGCGGGCTGGGCGCTGGCCGGTGCCGGGGTGGGACTGCTGGCGTCGGCCTGGGTGCTCGATCTTCGGAGCGCGACCGTGGTCCATGCGTTGGCGGAGGCCAGCGCGCAGGGGGCCAGCCGCGAGCGCTACGATGCGTTGCGCAGCGAGGTTGCGTTGCGCCAGCGCGTCTTCTGGTCACTGGCCGGAGCCGGCGCCGCAGCCACCCTTGTGGGCGGTGGGCTGCTGACCTGGGATCTTCTCGAAGAGGCCCCGCAGCCGGCAACGCTGAGTCTGAACCCGCAGCTGCAGCCGGGGCTGGTGGGGGTGGGGATTCGCTTGTCGCGCTGAGCGCGGTGAGCAACTTCCAGGACATACCAGACGATAAGGGGGGAGGCTCTTGCTACCGGCGACCGTTCACGGTGCTTCAGGCGGTCGTGCATGGGATGCGCCGCTTCATGCGTCGGGCCGGTCTCGTGTCTGATGGCCGCTTTCGACGTTGAAATGAACCGTCGGTCATCATGTTGACCCTCAAGGTTGAGAACTGTAAACTCGCGCGCCGGAAATGGAATTTCGGACCAGTGATGAATGCCCGGCCTTGATGTCAGGATGACGCGCCATGGAAGTCGCCGCCGCGATGCGAGGGATTACCGCCGTGCTTTTTGGGTCAACCGACTGGCGGAGGTCGCGATTGTGGCAAGGGTGAGTGCGCGCATCCGGTCGCAGGCCCGGGGCAATGCCATGGGATGATTCTATGATCTCGAACGTGACCGGGACGACACTCAAGTCGTGGGTGGAAGGCAGGGCGCTGTTGGCGATGATGATGGGGGTCGGAGTGATGCTGCTGGCGGCTCCGGCGATGGCGCAGAGTCAGGCGTCTGTATCGGCCATGCTTCGCGGTGCCATGCTGGGCATCGGGCCCTCGCCGGTGGCCAGAATGATCAACCCGCAACACGAGGAATGGTTGCAGGATGAGGAGATTCAGGCCTGGCTCTGGCCCACCCCGGTGGAACGCGCCTGGCCGACGGATGAAGAAGGCCGGCCGGTGGTGGAAACGCGCCGTCGCGACGTCTTTTTTCATGAGGTGGGGCCGCGTGACACCCTCTCGCGCCTTCGCTCGATGTACCGGGTGACCACGGCGATGCTGGAGGAGATGAACCCCGAACTCGACCTGCGTGACCTGCAGGAGGGGCAGCAGGTCAAAGTCTGGGAATTGGACGACGCAAGTTGGGCGCGGAGCGTGGGGCGCGCCAACAGCGGGCGATTGATTCGCGGGGAGCCGATGCCGCCGGCCGAAAGCTACATCTTGCTTTATCCGCACCGGGCCTTTGGGACCTATTACGCCGTCAGTGAGACGGTGCGCGTGCTCGACGCCTACTACCAGACCTTCAACGATGCGCCGCCTTTGATTGTGGGCGATATGAGCTTTCGTACCGGACGGGCGATAAGCCCCCACCGCTCCCATCGTAGCGGCCGCGACGTGGACGTGACCCTGCCCCGGCTGGTGGAACCTCCGAACTACAACCGCTTTCATTACATTCGCCGCGATCATCTCGATACTCAGCGCACGCTCTGGATGGTGCTCAAGCTGCTTGAGGGCGGAATGGTCGAGCACATCTTTTTAGACTGGTATCACCAGCGCACGCTCTATCGGCTGGCCCGTGACCAGGGCGCGCCGGAGGCGTGGTTGCGAGAGGTCTTTCAGTATCCGCGCCGCGGGGGCTCGGGCATTGTGCGCCACGAGCCCGGGCACCGAAAGCACCTGCACGTGCGCTACCGCTGTCAGGAAACGGATCGCTGGTGCGGTTGATGTAGCCGTGAGCAAGTGTGGGGCAATTAGCCCGCGTAGGCGTTGGTGATCAGGGCTGTCGCAAGCTCCTGATCCTGGCTCAACGCTTCGGCGAGTGCGCGGAGAAATGCGCGGGTCTCCTCGGCATCGATCGTGCGGGGCTCTTCGAGGTGGGGCACCAGCGTGTGTCGGGCCTGACGGGTCGTCTCGGCGAAGTTGGCGTAGTGTGTGGTCGGGACGCCACAGAGGTGGGCCAGGTCTTCGAGAGCGTCGCCGGCTCCCCGCGTGATGTGGTGGCGCAACGCGTGTCCATTGGAGCGAAGGTAGAGCTCCGCGCTGAGCTCGTTAACCGCAAAGATCGTCAGCAGCACGGAGCCCACCGTCGATGCGGTGGCCGTTCCGACAAGGGCTGTGCCGACAATGGCACCGGCCACATGATTGGTTTCATCATCAGGGGGCGGGTTCTGCTGCTCGGATGAAGCGGAGCTGTCGCTGTTGGAACTTCCCTCAGAGGCCTCTGTGGAGTCGGTGGATCCGCCGGAGGTGCCTTCGCTGGCGGCCGAGGAGTTGCCGCTGGCCGCCGAGGATTGACCGCTTCCGGCAGATGACCCCTCGGAGCCTGCTGAGCTGTTGCCGGATTCACTGGCGGCACCATTGGCGCTGCTGGCTGAGAGGGGGTGGGCACCGTTGCCCACGCCGCTTGATGTGGAGTGCGCCAGAGCTGGCGCTGCAGAGCACAGGAGCAGTGCCACGCTGAGAAAGCCCACCCGGGTGCGCGTCTTCGCCATGATCGCCTCACTGCATAAGAACGGGTTCAGCCTGTGAGAGTGCCAGAGCCCTGGCATCGGTGCAACGCTTGCGTCAGGCGTTAACCTGATGCAGGGGCAGGAATGGCGCGGCGATCCCGGGCTGGCTCCAGGCGCAATGAGGCTGCAACGCCGGCGTGGCGCCCGGTGCTCAGCACGCGACATCGGGTTCGGGAGCGTCGGCATGGCGGCATTCGACGGTGGCGTGGCCAATATCGAAATGCTCGTGCAGGGCCGCCCGCAGAGTGTCGCTTAGCGCCGTGGCCTCGGCCAGCGTGTCGACCCGGGTCTTGATCACGACGCTGATCACGGCCTGACCGTCATCGAGCTCCCAGGCGTGGACATCGTCGATCGCGAGGACCTCGGAGAAGGCCAGCAGCGTCTCTTTGAGCGTGGCGATGTCGAGCCCGGCCGGTGCGCGTTGCAGGAGGATGCGCACCGTGTCCCGGAGTAGCGGCCAGCTCCCGATCAGGATCAGGAGCGCGATGACCAGGCTTGCGATCGGGTCGGCCAGAGGCAGTCCGAAGAAGCCCACGGCGATGGCAGAGACGATCGCAGCCACCGAGCCGAGCGCATCGGAGAGCAGGTGCAACATGGCACCGCGGGTGTTCACGGACTGATCACGGCTTTTTGCCAGATACCAGGCACTTCCCAGGTTGACGCCCAGGCCCGCCACGCCAGTCCAGAAGACCGCCATCGCTTCCATCGCCGGGGGATCTTGGAGTCGATCCACGGCTTCCAGGCAGATGAAGATGACGATGGCGATGAGTCCGATGGCGTTGAGAAACCCGCCCAGTACCGGCGCGCGCTTCAGACCGAAGGTGTAGGCCCCGGCCGGCGGCTGGCTGGCGAGTTTGATGGCGAGCAGCGCGATGAGAAGTGCGCCCACGTCGGAGACCATGTGTCCGGCATCGGAGAGCAGCGCCAGGGAGTTGGTCCAGAACCCGACGACGGTCTCCAGAAGAAGGAAGGAGGCGTTTAGGACGATGGCCACCTTCAGCGCGCGCGCCGGAGTGGGGCGGTCGTGGTCGTGGTCCGACCCATGATGATGGTGGGTGAGGCTCATGGCGATCCTTGAGGTCGGCGCATGACGCCAGAGTTCAGAATGCGTCGCGCACAAGTTCGAGTCGAAGTCCGAACTCCAGGTCGGTGCGTTCGGAACCGGCGGCGAAGGCCCCGGAGACGTAATCCAGCTCGCTGTAGGGCTGGACAAGCAGCGCATGGTTGGCGAGGGCCAGCGTAAGTGTGACGCTCATTCGCGCGCTGAGATTACGCTCGGAGTGCAGATTGAGGATGTTGAAGAGCTCAGCGTGGCGAATACGCACATCGAGGGCGTTGGCGTAGTAGCCACCCAGGTGGACACGGCCCAGGAGGTAGGCCTGGCCGCCGGCCAGGCCCGCGGTTTCGGTGCGGCCGACGTTGAGGTCGAGCGCCGGGCCCAGCCCCAGCGCGAGCAGGGAGGTGCCGGAGTCGGATCGAAGAAGCGGCAAGACCAGCCCGAAGAAGCCGTGGGTGCGCAGCGGAAGTTCCCCGGCGATATGGCGAGCATCGAGTTCCAGCGCCCAGCCAAAGCGGTCGGTGAAGCCGCGTCGCGAGCCGGCCCGCGGGGTCGCGATGCTGATGTAACGAAAGAGGGTGACGTCGAGCTCCAGGCGCTGCATCGCCTCGGCGTTGAGCGGAGCGCTGGCACGCACTCCCAGCGCGGTAGCCTCCACTTCGGGACGATGGCCATGAAGTCGGCGCTCGCCAAGGCGATCGTCGAGCAACGCCCAGTCCAGGTGCAGTCTCAGGGCGCTCTGCGGGGGCAGGGCAAGGCCATCTGCGCTGAGCATCACCCCCCAGCGTCCGGCGTTGGAGGTGCGCAGGGAGCGTTCGCTGCGTTCAACCTGCGTGGTGGCATAGTGCGTTTCACGCGCGTTCAGAGCGGCGCGGGGGTCGTAAAGATCGCGAAGGACCAGCCAGTCGATAAGCTCACCCTGAGCCTGACTGGCGGCGCGATGGGCGTCGATTAAGAGGGCGTGCCAGTCCAGGGCGCGCTCCTCGGCCCGGGTGGGCTCCTCGCGCGGTGCGCGGCGCAGGTGCTCCTGGACCGCGTCGAGGAACTCGTTGCGCTGGCGCGCTCGCAATCTGGCGCGTTCATGGCGATAGAGCTCCCGACGTAGTGCCAGGATCTCCGCAGCGCTAAAGCGCAGAGGCTCAAGCTGGGCGCGCTCTTCAAACTCCATCAACGTCGCCTCCACCAGCTGCAACTCGGAGGTCTCCAGGGCGATAAAGGCGTCGTAAAGCCCGCTGGCTTCATCGGCCAGTTCGGGGGCCCGGGTGACCAGCTCTCGAAGCGGGCCGAGCAGGTCGTCGTAGCGGCCCGCACGAAGATCGGGAGGGCCACGGCGCAGCGCATCGATCACCTCCGCAAGCTCTGCGGGGGCGGCCGGATGCAGGACAAAGCGTTCGGTGAGTCGGTCGATGTGCTCGCTGGCCAGAATGGCACGCTCCTCAGCGCTGAGCACGTCGGCATCGGGTTTTCTTAAGAGCGGCTCACCGCTCTCGGTGGTGACACTGGCCAGGATGTCGAGGACCTCGGTGGGCATCGCAAAGACTTTGCGGGGCAAAGGCTCCTCGCGGTCGAGGGCCGGGCCGATCAGGTCGATCAAAAAGGAGGCGCAGTTATGCGTTGTGAAAAAGTAGGGGTAGGCAAAGCGCCGCTCCACTTCCCAGATGCGCTCTAAGAGCTGGCGGGTCTGTTGCTCGGTGAGCGCAAGGGGGTAGCGGCGCAGCGTGCGTTGCTCCAGCTGCAGGTAGGTGCGGTCGATGCCCCGAAAGGTCGAGAGATCGAAGACCGCCAGAAAGCCGCCGGCCATACCTTCAAGCACAAAACGTAGAGGGTGAATGTCAGAGTCGGTCACCGCGCCGAACTGGTAGACGTATTCAAACCCCTGACTTCGGAAGAGCTCGGCGGAGCGGTGTCTCACGTGGATCAGGAGATGGCCGAAGAGCGACTCGGGGCGATCGGTGCGCTCGGCGGCAAAGAGCACATCCACGCCCATCAGGTTGTCGATGTCGGCCCAGCGTTCAAAAGCCGGGCAATCGTACGTGGGCGGATCATCGGCTCGCAGCGTCCCGCGGCGCCAGTCGGGATCGATGCGGTTGAAGACGTCGGTGATCACACGATTGCGCGTGAACTCCTGGCAGCTGAAGGTCAAATCCGGGGAGTACACCTGCGTGCCCAGCCGCGGCGTGATGTCGATGAGATCTTCTTCGCGAAAGAAGAAGGCCTCGGCGCTGGTCACAAAATCGAGGTGGGCGGAGCTCTGGCCCATCGGGCGCAGGTAGCCGTGAAGATCGCGGTTCCGGGGGCGTGCACCGGCGCCGTCCCAGCCGTTGATGGAGCGCCAGCGGTAGCTCTGGCTCAGATCATGGATCGTGTCGGCGCGGGCGATGAGCGCGTGGGCGATAGCGCGCTGGCGCCAGAGCTGCTGGCGGGCCGGGCGAGTCAGCGCGCGCTGGCGATCCAACGGGCCGTCGGTCTCCATCAGAATCATGTCGTAGATGTAAAAGGATCGACCGTCCTCGGAGAAGGTGGGGCAGGCCTCGGTGTAGCGGCCCATGCCAAAGAGGCAGGGTCGGGCGCGGCGCTCCAGCAGCAGTGGAGAGGATGCATCGGGGCGCAGCGCCTCGGGCATCTTCGATGCGGCCTGTGCCAGCGTATCGAGTTCGCCGGGGAGCCAGGGGCCGGGCTCTACAAAGATATGGGACGCACGCAGAGCCTCGACCGCCGGTGGCACATCCTCCTGCCAGGCGGAGGGCTCCCGCGGCGCCGGCGAACTCGCGCACGCCGCGTGCAAGAGCGCGGCCAGCGCAAGCAGTGCCAGAAGCGGGAGGGGGAAGCGCGACATCTCAATCCAGCGTTGGGAGCGACATATGGGCCTGGGTGATGATGCCCGCTCGACGCGCCTGACGCCACAGCCCCGGATAGGACTTGGTGACACAGCCCGCCCTACTCAGCGTCAGGGGAGTTTCATGTGCGAGGGCCAGCGCGCACATCGCCAGGCGATGATCGCCGTAGGTCTCAAAGCGGGCGTTCGGGGCGGGCTGATGGGCCAGCGCTTCGACTTCAAAGCCGTCGTCGGTCGGCACGATCGTCAGGCCGACCTCGGCCATCGAGCGGGCCAGCGCGTCGATGCGATTGCTCTCTTTGTGGCGAAGATGTGCCGCACCGCGGATGCGTACGCCCACCGGCTGGCGAGCGGCCAGGGCTGCCAGCACCGGAGCGAGGTCGGGCGCGTCGCTCAGGTCGACCTCAAGGACCTCTCCGGCGCGATGGTTTTTAAGCGTGCGCGCCAGCGATGCAAAGCGCGCGTCAGGATGATCTTCACCGGCGGGTTCCGGTGGCGAGAACCCCGGGAAGAGCGCATGGAGTGCGTGCCAGACGACCGCCGCGCTGGCGTCTCGCTCAAGCTCCAGTCGCACCGGCTCTCCCAGGGTGGGACCGGGGCTAAGGCGAAGCTCGGTGGGGCTGAGCGCGTCGATCTGCACGCCCACCTGCCGCAACGCCACCTCCGTAAGTTCAAAGTAGGTCTGGCTGGGCCAGGGCCCGGGGCCTGTGCGCTCCAGCACAAAGGTGTGACCTGCGGCCGCCAGGAGTGCCAGCGCCGAGCCATACTGCGACGAGGGCGCCGCCGCCACACGCAGGCGCTCCGGGTGGGTCTGCCACCCGCGCACCTCAAAGCCATCGTCGGTGGGCTGGATGCTCGCGCCGCCCTCCACCAGCGCGTCGATCAGCGGCTGATGCGGGCGTCGCACAAGCCCCGGCGCAAACCTGAGGCGGGTGCGCCCGGGACGCGCCGCCGCCGCCGCCAGCGCAAAGCGACCGCCGGTGGCACCCTCGCCCAGGTAGAGGTCGAGCTCAGCGTGGGGGTCTTGGCCCATCGCTTCGAGTGCGGCCGAGGTCAATCGTACGTCATCCGGCGGTGTCTCATCCCCGGTGTCAAAATTCACCGGAGCCTGGCGCAAGGCCTTGATCACCGCAAAACGCTGTGCCCGGGACTTATCCACCGGCAGGCGCGGGGTATGCCCGGTGGGTGCGCCGCGCCAGATCGTAAGATCGCGTGTGCGCCAGATCTCGTGGACCTCGATCAGCGCCTCCCACCAGCGTTCGGCCTCCCAGGCGGTGGTGAGCTCGGGGAGCCCCGGGCCGCGCAGTCCGATGGAGATGAGGCGGCCATCGCGGCGCTTCTTGTCGGCACCGACCTTTGCCACGAAACGCGCGCGGGTGGCGTCGTCGAACGAAAAGGGGAGGGGACGCAGCAAGGGGTCGAGGTGCGTGAGCAAACGGGTGGCCTGGGCGCGCTCCAGCCCCAGGTCGCGGTAGCTTAAGAGGGCGCAGGCCGCCATCCCCCAGGCCACGGCCGGGCCGTGCCCCAGCCCGCCAAACGCTTCGATGCCATGACCGGCGGTATGTCCCAGGTTCAAGAAGGTGCGGATGCCCCGCTCTTCGCGAGGATCTTCGCTGACAATGCGCAGTTTGAGCGCGATCGCCTGCTCGATCACCTCATCGAGCATCGGGCCCGCTTCGCTCACCGGGGCCGCCAGGAGCTTCTGGAGGGTTGCGGGGTCATCAACATGTGCAAGCGCCGGCGCCCCGTCGAGCCATAGCGCTTTGAGGGCCTCAACCATCCCGGCCTCCCGCTCATCGAGGGGAAGCGAGGCCAGGAGCTCCCGGCAGATCACCACGCGCGAGGCCATATAAAAACTACCCAGCTGGTTTTTACGCTCGCCCAGATTCAGCGCCGTTTTGCCTCCGTGGGCCGAGTCCACCATCGCCAGCAGCGTGGTGGGCACATGCCAGAGTTCCACGCCGCGCCAGAGCACGCTGGCCAGAAATCCCACCGCGTCTCCCAGCGAGCCGCCCCCCACACCCACCAGGACCATCGGACGTGTGGCGCGCCGCGCAAGCACGGCTTCGGCAAGCTCCCCCAGGCGCGAAAGCGACTTCAGGCCCTCGCCGGCCTCCACCACGATGGGCTCGGGAAGGTGCGCAAGCACCGCCGACGGGAGGTTGGCGTCAGCAAGGACCACGCAGTGATCGGGAAAGGAAAGATCGCGCAGCGTGGGCACGACATCGAGGCTGGGAAGCATCGTGAAAATACCTGGGTAGAGACGACTTAAAGCAGCGGGCTGAGGAGGCGTGCAAAACCCTCCATGAGGCGAGTGCGGTAGGGACGTGCGCGGTGCGCGTCGAGCTCAATCTCGGTGGAGCGGCTCTGGGTTTCAAGGAAAAGTCGGCACATCTGACGGTTGAGCGGGTGGCTCTCCAGCACGCAGTTGGCCTCGAAGTTGAGCCGAAAACTACGGATGTCCATGTTGGCGCTTCCCATAAAGATGTGGTCGCGGTCGTGGACGATGAGTTTGGCGTGCAAGACCCGGTCGCGGTACTCGAAGATGCGCACGCCCACCTCCAGGAGCCCCTCCCAGTAGGAGCGACCGGCGTGCTGGGTGATGGGCACATCGCTCTGCTGAGGCACGATGATACGCACGTCGACCCCGCGCATCGAGGCGGTTTGAAGCGCAGCCATGATCGCGCTGTCGGGCACAAAGTAGGGTGTGATCAGGTAGAGACGCTCGGTGGCCGAGGTGATCGCCAGAAAGAACATCTTGTGGATCGTATCGAGGGTGTCGTCGGGGCCGCTCGCCACGATGCGGGCGACGGTGGGGATGGCGCGGGGCAGGTCGCCGCGCTCCCTCATGCTCTCTTCAGCCCTGGCGGTCTGGCCCGTGAGAGCGCCCGTGTCGTCGGCCTCAATGGCCGCAGGGGAGTGGTCCGAAAGTCCGCTGAAATAGCGCTCTTCAGCGAGGTCTTCGCCGGTCGCAAAGTGCCAGTCTTCGGCAAACACCTCCTGGAGCTGGTAGACGATCGGGCCGCGTAACTCGACGGCCATATCGAACCACTCCAGGTAGTCATCGGCGATGTTGACCCCGCCGGTAAATCCGACCTCTCCATCGATGATGAGCAGCTTGCGGTGGTTGCGGAAGTTGACGCGCAGGCGGCGCTCCAGAAGACGGACCGGGAGAAAGGGGGCAGCGCTGGCACCGGCGTCGAGAAGCGGCTTTATAAAGCGTTTGCGGATGCTCGAGGAGCCGATGGCATCGTAGAGGATGCGCACCTCCACGCCGGCGCGGGCGCGCTCGGCGAGGAGATCGCGAAAACGCTGGCCGGTGGCATCCTCGCGCCAGATGAAGAACTCAAAGTGGATATGATGTTTCGCATCGCGGATCGCCGCCTCAAAGGCGTCGAACGCCACCGCCGAGGAGGGGAGTGGGCGGGCGAGGTTGTCGCGGATGGGCGGGAAGATCCCGTGTTCATCGTGAAGGACCAGGTTGCGGGCTGGCGAGATCGCCGAGAGCGAATTGAGCGGGCTGAGTGGGCTGTCAGCGGCGACCGCCGCGTCGGCGTCTGAGCCGCGAGCCAGATCATGAAAAGAGCGGGAGATGCGCGCCTGAGCGCGCGAGCGTCGCCGCTTACGACGCCGCATATGGTTGCGACCGATGATCCACCAGAGCGCCGCGCCGATAAAAGGCATCGCCAGCAGGGTCAAGATCCACGCCAGCGCCGCCATCGGGCGAGTGCCCCGCTGAAGCAGGACTGTGGGAATGAGCGCGATGCCCAGCACTCGCCCGCTCCAGGCCACCGTCGTCCACCAGGTCCAGTTCCACTCGAAGGTTGCGGGATCAAAGCCGGGAAAAAATTCGAACATCGCTCGCCGCCGCTGGCAAGGGGTTAAGGTTCGGCCGGGACTGAGCGCGGGCTGAGAGGCGCTTTTGGCACGGCTGACCACGTCGCGCAACCTGATGAGCGGTGCTTAAAAGAGTTCTCGGCCGCTGTGGTTGCCGCTTGAGCGGGTGTCGCGTTAAGTTCGTGTGGTCGGACACAGCAGTGGCGGCGCAATCGGCTCGGGCGAGCGTCCCGGGATACGACCGCCGGCGCAGGTCAAGTCGATTCACGATGGTGAGGTGTTTATGTCAAAGCCCGGATACCACGACCGAACCAACGCGCCCATTGAGTGTCCGCTCAAAAAGAGTGTGATCGCCTGGGCGCGCTGCAAGGAGTACCGCAGCGACTACACATGTCTGTGCAAAGAAGCCCGCGACCGCTTGCGAATCAAGGGGGAGGGGAAAGAGGCATTTGAAGAGAAGTTGCGTGAGATTCGTCGACCCATTCCCGATGAGCCCGAAGGCTGGTCGGTGGAGCGGCAGACGCGTTTTTACCTGATTCATGACGAGCATGGCGAGCTTGTGCATCGCGCCACCAATCAGGCCGAATGCGCCCACTTTCTGGAACTTGCCGCCCGCGCCCGCGCCCTCGAAGAAGAGAACGAGAGGT
The DNA here is from genome assembly GCF_004005565.1 of Lujinxingia sediminis. Taxonomy (NCBI): domain Bacteria; class Deltaproteobacteria; order Bradymonadales; family Lujinxingiaceae; genus Lujinxingia; species Lujinxingia sediminis. Next base: position 121,655 of record NZ_SADD01000011.1, read on the forward strand.
TGTGGGCGCTGCTCGAAGAAGAACTACTGGGCCAGGACAACCCCTGGAACCAGGTCGATGAGATGCTGACCGAAGACTCGGCGGCGTATGAAGAGGAGTAGAGCAGTATGAAGATGGCTGGATGGACGATGAAGGCGGGTGGCGCGGCGGTCGGGCTGGGCGCGATGCTGGCGGCTTCGCTTGCGCTGACCACCTCGACCGGGTGTGAGGCGCTCAGTGCGAGCTGTACCCAGGTGGAGGGAGAGTACGAGCAGGCGGTACGCGCCGAAGGTGCACCGGGCGAGCTCGACCCGCAGGGAGCCCCGCAGATCGCGATGGCCCTGCGCATGGATATGGTCAACGACCTGGCCAACCGCGTGCTGGCCACGGCGCTCACCGAGACGCTGAATTTTCAGGGCACGATTCCGGTCAGCGGGACCCAGGGGCTGGATTTTAGCGTGCAGCGCCCCAGCCTGGCTCTGGAGCTGGAGGCGTCGAGCGCCTGTGAGACCTGCGTGCGTATGAAAGGGGACTGGGGTGGTGATTTTGGTGTGACCATTCCGGTGATCGGCCGTCAGTCCAGCGCGCTCAACGGCAGCGTGGACTGGACGGTGCCCTTGAGTGTGGAGCGCGACGCCAATGGTGAAGTCGCCATCTACTTTGACTCTCCGGCGGCGGTGCGTCTGGGGGCGCCGCGCATCACCGGTAGCATCGCTGCGCTGCCTTCAAGCTGGGCACGCACGTTGGAGCCGGCGTTGATGAACCTCGTCCAAGAACGGCTGGCCGATCAGGTGCCGCGGGTGCGCATCGCCGGCTACGCCATGCCCGACTTCGGGGTGGCGGGCCTGGAGTTTACGCCCTCGCTCTTTAAGCTCGACAGCCGCTCCAACGCGCTGATTCTGGGCATCCGAACCAACCTTGATGCTCCCGGCTCCGACGCCGCCGCGCTGGGCTCTGCGCTTCAGCTGAGCGAGGGGCAGAACGTGGCGTTGGGTGTGCAGCCTGGTCTCATTGTCGAGGGCGTGCGTCTGGCGATGCGCGAAGGCAAGGTCGCACGTCGTTATACGCTCACCGGCAATGAGTCCGAGAACGGACCGACCTACGCGACGATCGATAACCTGCAGGTGGGAAGCGCCGCGGGCAGTGCTGTGCCGCTGGGGCTGAACTTCCGCCTCTTTAACCACGGCGCCGACTGGGGCTGCTTCTCGATGGACGGGCGAGCCGTTTCTGCGCTCAAGGTTGAGGAGGGACGCGTCTCTCTTGACCTTGAAAAGGTTGAGTTCTCGGGCTCGCGCATCGCCGATGCGGCGAACTGGGGGGCGGCGCAGTTTGTGACCCGCACCCAGGGGCTTCTGAGCGCGGCGCTCAACGACGATGTGGTCGTGGGTTCCGATCTGGGAGTGAGCCTTCGCAGCGATCAGGTGAGCGCGGGCGCCGGCATGCTCGTGCTTAAAGGGCAGGGCGCAACGACCGACTAATGCGTCGCTGCGATCCCGGGCAGGCTCGGGTTTAACCCGGGCTTGCCCCCCTCAAAACCCTGTGTTAAGGGGGGCGACAAATCCGCACGCCTTCGGACGAAGGCCCCAGGTGCTCCGGTGCGCGAGGTCGCGCTAACCGGGGTGGGAGCCGACGGATGATGAAGGCGGAAGACCAACAAATTCCTCATCAGGAGCAACACCATGAACCAAGTTACGATGCGAGATCTGCTGGAGGCTGGCGTTCACTTCGGTCACCAGACCAACCGTTGGAACCCCAAAATGCGCCCCTTCATCTTCGGTGAGCGCAACGGCATCCACATCATCGACCTGAGCCAGACGGTTCGCATGTTCGCTGACGCCTACGACTTCGTGGCCAAAGTGGCTGCCAAGGGTGAGACGATCATGTTCGTCGGCACCAAGAAGCAGGCGCAGGATGCCATCCGCGAGCAGGCCGAGCGCGCCGGTCAGTTCTACGTGATCAACCGCTGGCTCGGCGGCACGATGACCAACTTCCAGACGATCCGCAACAGCATCAACCGCCTCAAAGAGCTCGACAAGATGTCGCGCGACGGCTCCTACGCCAAATACACCAAGAAAGAAGTCTTGATGTTTGAGCGTGAGAAAGAGCGCCTTGAGAACAACGTTGGCGGTATCCGTGACATGAACGGCGTGCCCGGCGCCCTCTTCATCATCGATCCGAAGAAAGAAGAGAACGCCGTTAAGGAAGCCAAGAAGCTGGGTATCCCGGTTGTGGCCGTCTGCGATAGCAACTGCGACCCGCGCGAGATCGACTACCCGATCCCCGGCAACGATGACGCCATCCGCGCCATCCGCCTCTTCGCCAGCGCGATCGCGGAAGCATGCCTGGAAGGCTCCAAGTCCGCCAGCCAGCGTCGCGAGCAGAGCGCGCGTGAAGCGGCCAAAGAGTCGGCCGATTTCAACGCTCCGCAGAAAGGCAAGGCTGCCGAAGTTGAAGTTCAGCGCGTGAGCCGCCCCGAGAAGTCCGAAGGCGACAGCGGCGAAGCCAAAGCCGAGTAAGACCTCAGGTCACACGCATAACGCGCACTGAAGTTCGGGATTGTTTGGGCTAAGTGCGCGTTTTTTATACGAAGTTAGTACCTATACGAGCGAAGGAGCGAAGATGTCGATTTCTGCCCAGGAAGTCAAAAAGCTGCGCGAGATGAGCGGCGCCGGCATGATGGACTGCAAAAAAGCCCTCCAGGAGACCAACGGTGACCTGGACGAAGCCCTGCTTTACCTGCAGAAGAAGGGCTCTGCGGCTGCCGCCAAGAAGGCCTCGCGCACCGCGGCCGAAGGCCGGGTTCAGATCTGGACCAACGACGACTCCACCGAAGCGGTGATGGTCGAAGTCAACTGCGAGACCGACTTTGTGTCGCGCAACGAGAACTTCCACGCGTTTGTTGAGCGCATCGCCACGACCATTGGTGAGTCCGGTGTGGAGTCGGTCGAAGCCCTTCAGGACGTCACCATCGCCGGTGGCGAGAAGACCGTGGCTGACTACACCGGCGAGCAGATCGCCACGATTGGCGAGAACATCAAGGTTCGCCGTTTTGTGCGTTACAAGACCGACGCTGGCGTGGTCGGTCCCTACACCCACGCTGGCGACCAGCTCGGCGTGCTCGTGCAGCTGGATGCGGCTGAAGGTGCCGACAAAGAGGCCGTCCTCGATGTGGCACGCGACGTGGCCATGCATATCGCCGCGATGAAGCCGGGTTACCTCAACGACTCGGACATCCCGGCCGAAGACGAAGCGGCCCACAAAGAGATCCTGGCTGCCCGTGCTGCCGAGACTGGCAAGCCGGCCGAGATCGTCGAGCGCATGCTCAGCGGTCAGATCAAGAAGTGGCGTGCCGAGTCGGTGCTTGTCAGCCAGGCCTTCGTGAAGGACTCCGACACCACCGTGGGCGCGTTCGTGAAGAAGGCCGGTGCCTCGATCGCCGCGTTCGTGCGCTTTGAGGTGGGTGAGGGTATCACCAAAGAAGAGAAGAGTCTGAGCGAAGAAGTCGCCGAGCAGTTGCGCGGCTCCTGATGCGAAGAGGGCGCCCGCCGGGCGCCCTTTTTTTTGCCCGCAAAGCGCCCATAACTCGGGGGCTGTACCATCCGCGCAACCAGGCGCACGAGAGGAGCACGTATGTCCGCCAACTACAAAAGGGTTCTGATCAAACTCAGCGGGGAGGCCTTGCAGGGCGATCAGGGCTACGGGATTTCACCATCAACTCTGGAGACTTTTGCCGGCGAGATCGCCGAGCTCCAGCGCATGGGCGTGGAGGTGGCCATTGTCATCGGGGGAGGTAATATCTTCCGTGGCGTGGCCGGGAGTACCGCCGGGATGGACCGGACCTCGGCCGACTACATGGGGATGCTGGCCACGGTGATGAATGGCATCGCGCTCCAGGATGCCATTGAGCGTCTGGGCGTGGCCACGCGCCTGCAGACGGCTCTGGAGATCAAAGAGATCGCCGAGCCCTATATTCGTCGCCGCGCGACGCGCCACCTGGAGAAGGGGCGTGTTGTGATCTTCGGGGCCGGCACCGGTAACCCCTATTTCACCACGGACACTGCCGCGGCACTGCGCGCGATGGAGGTGCAGGCCGAGGTGATTCTTAAAGCTACCAACGTCGATGGTGTGTACGACTGTGACCCGCGCACAAACCCCAACGCGAAGCGCTTTGAGCGGTTGACTTACCTTGATGTCTTGTCGAAGAATCTGCGTGTGATGGACTCCACCGCGATCAGCCTGTGCATGGAGAACGACCTGCCGATCATCGTCTTTGATCTGAATCAGGCCGGGAACATCAAGCGGGTGATCGAGGGTGAAGACCTGGGTACGCTGATTTGCCCCAACCCTAAATAAACTCAGACCGAGGACGTGGGCTTGCCGTGAAGCGATGCGGGCTTAGCCTGTGTCGGGTCTTCGGCAATGTTGCTCACGTTTTGTGATAGAGAGGAAGAGATGGTTCAGGAAGTCATCGAGGGTTTGCGCAGCGACTATGAAGAGACGCTCAATAAGCTGCGCCGTGAGCTGACCAAAATTCGTACCGGACGTGCCAACGTGAACATGCTTGATGGCGTGCGCGTGGAGTACTACGGCAGCCCCACGCCGCTGAGCCAGTTGGCTACGCTGCGCGTTCCGGAGCCGCGCCTGATTACGATTCAGCCCTGGGAGAAAAACATCATCTCTGACATCGAGAAGGCCATTCAGATGTCGGATCTGGGTCTGAACCCGTCGAATGACGGTACCTTGATTCGCGTGCCGATTCCCGCGCTTACCGGTGAGCGCCGCCAGGAGCTTGTGAAGGTGGCGCGTCGTGCCGGCGAAGACCATAAGATCGCGCTTCGTAACCAACGCCGCGATGCCAACGATATGGTCAAGCAGATGGAGAAGGACTCCGAGATCACCGAAGATGAGATGCATAAGGGCTTCGAGAAGATCAACAGCATCACCGAAGAGTTCACCTCGAAGATTGACGCGATGCTCGACAAGAAAGAAGCCGAGATCGTGGAAGTCTGAGGCGACGTCTTGGGATGAGGTTCCGGTGAGATGAAAAAGCCCGGCAGCGACGCTGCCGGGCTTTTTTTGTGTGTGGGCGATGCCGCTCGCCGCGGGAGCCTTAAAGAAAGGTCCAGAGTAGTGCGCCTGTGAGGCCGAAGAGCACGATAGCCGCCAGGAGGAGGGCGTACTCCCCTGAGGGGCGTTGGCGGAGCGTTGCGGCTGAGCGGTGGTGAGAGGTCGCCGGAGCCCGAGGTGCTTCTGAGCTGACGTTGGGCGTCTCTTCGTGTTCGGCTGCATCATCGACCGGCGGCGGTGTGGCCAGAAGATCGTCAGTGTCGGGATCGGCGAGTTTGACAGTTGCGCGGTGAATGGGCGTGGGGGGGGAGAGTGGCTCGACGAGCTCTTCGAGCGGGTCAACGAAGACCAACTCGCAGCTTCCCACCTGCAGACGCGCGCCGCATATGAGCGCGGTGGGCCGGGAGATCGGTACGTGGTCGAGCATCAGCGCATTCGCGGCCAGGGGCTCCACCACATACACCGCGTCTTCAACGAAAATCCGGGCTGCTTCGCTCGGGATTGACGGGTCGGGTAGTGGGAGAGCGACATGATCGCCGGAGCCCAGAAGATAGCGTGTGGGGCTGTTAAGCGCGTAGCGTCGACCGCTTCCCGGGCCGCTTAGAATTTCGAAGAAGGCATGCAGCTGCGTCTGGTCGCTGTGGTCGAGCGCGTTGTGAACGATCTCGTGCAGCGAGGTCGACGATTGTGCCATGGTGAAGGCGTCGCCGTCGTTTTCGACACGTTGCAGGATAAGGTTGAGGTCGCCCAGGCGGAGCGGGTTGTGCAGAGAGACGACGGTGGGATGGTGTGAACTCAGACGATGCGTCCCGATGAAGGTCCCGTTCGTACTTCCAAGGTCGGTGATCAGAATCTGCTCGCCGAGCATATCAATGCTCAGATGGCGGCCGGAGATGCTGGTGAAGGGGATGGGAAGATCGTTGTCGAGCTGTCTCCCCAGGGTGAAGGGGAAGTGGTCGGCGATGGCATGGCGAGCGCGGGTGCCATCGGCGGTTTCAAGGGTCAGGTGAAGACGGCGCATGCATACCTCCGCAGGTGGTATGCCAAACTGCGCTAGGCGTGTACGAGCCCTAGTTGGCTAAGTAAGAAGTAGAGAGCAGTTACGATGATAAACGCGGCGATAGCCGCACCCATCCCCGTGCGGCGCATACGCTGCCGAGCGATGCGGGCGCGGGTGGCCTCCTGATCACGGAGATCGACCAGGTGGTCGGGGTCGGGCGATTCCAGATACGACTGTGCGATGCGTGCCTCCCGGCGCCAGAAGCCACGCTCGGCGTCGTTGAGGCGCTGTCCTCGGATGTCAATGACGTAGTGCGCAACAACGTCGTTGTTTTGAAGGCGGAGGGTCAGAGTGGTGCCCAGTCCACTCATCTCACTGGTGCGCCAGCCGGCTCCGGGGGTTCCGCGGGTCAGCGTGAGGGCATCATCGTCGTCGGCCGCACGCGGCATATAGCCGTTGTGCACAAAGAAGTCGGCGAGCAGGTCGAGCGGCGCGGCGGGGTGCTCGTCGGGCAACGCGATGGTATGGGTGGTCTCGAAAGTCGACACGGGAGAGTGCCCGGGTTGAGGGAGATGCGTCAGAATACGGCGCTGGAATGACGTGAACTTTAGCACCCGCTACCACGGGTCGCAACGGCGTGACGTCCGGTGAGCCCGGGGTCGGAGCGTCGCCGATGGTGCGAGCACTATAAGGGAGAAAAGATGCTGGAGAAGATCGACCATATTGGAATCGCGGTGCGTTCGGTGGAGGCAAGCTCGGTACTCTACCGCGATGTTCTGGGCCTGGCCTACGAGGGAACCGAAGAGGTGGAGAGCCAGGGGGTAAAAGTGGCTTTTTTCCGGCTTGGTGAGGCCAAGATCGAGCTGTTGGAGCCCCTGCACGACGAGAGCCCGATCGCACGCTTTTTAGAGAAGAACGGGGAAGGGATTCACCATATCGCGCTGGGATGCGACGATCTCGACGCCTGGCGAGCGCGCATGGAAGAGGCCGGTGTGCGCCTCCTGAGTGAGGAGCCGATTGACGGAGCCCATGGAAAACTCATCACTTTTATGCACCCACGCGATACGGGGCGAGTGCTGCTGGAGCTGACGCAGCGTCGCCCTCAGGGGTGAGTCAGGCGGGAACCACTGGGGGGGGGCTGCCGGTGGGGCAGTCCCTGAGAATGGGGCAGCGCTCGCATAAAGGAGATCGGGCTCGGCACAGAGTGCGTCCGTGTTCGACCAACGCCATATGTGCCGGGAGGCGATCGTCGGGGGGAATGAGGGCCTGCATCTGCTGGTGGGCCACTTCATCGCTGAGTGAGGGGTCAAGCCAGCCCAGACGCTCGAAGATGCGGAAGATGTGTGTGTCCATCGGGAAGAGGGGCATGGCACAGGCTGCCATCAGCGTAAAGGCCGCAGTCTTTGGTCCAACACCTTTGAACTCTAAAAGGTAGGTGCGCGCCTTTTCAGGCTCCATCTGGTGCAGATGCTCCAGATCGTAGCGGTGACACTCATCGTGGACCCGGATGAGCAGCGCCTGAATGCGTTGTGCTTTCTGTCTGGCAAGCCCCGCCGGGCGGATAAGGTCTTCCACGGTCGGCGTGGGGGCATATGCAATGCGGTGCCAGTCGGCGTTGAACGACTCCAAAAGCTCGCCGAAGGCCTGGTCGGTGGCCGCACGGGTGGTTTGTTGGCTGAGGATCGTGCGCACCAGCGTGCCCAGCACGTCATCGCCGTCAGCGCGGCGCGGAGGGTCGTAGCGGTGGTAGAGGCGATCCAAAACGCGTCGCAGAGTGGCGAAGTCGGGGATGGTGTACATGCTCACGGGGGGCTCCGAGGAAGGGGACCCGTTTGAAATAGAGTTGTCGGGGCGGCCGGTTTTAACCCTGGGCGAGTTTTGAAGGTGTCGAGGTTCAAAAGGGGGTTTCGCCCACGGGCGATGTCTCGTAATCTGCGACCATCGCATTCAAGGCTGAGTCGGGGCGAGAAGCCCTGCTGAGAGGCATCGTCCGAAGGATCGGCACAGAAGTTGCTCCGTTCATCGTTTGTCGCTTACCAGAGGCGGTCATCGTGTCATGAGGGCCAGCTTTTACGATCATTGAAGCGCAAATCCAGACGTCAGGAGAATACCATCTATGAGCGCCAAAGAGAGCTTGCTGCATAAGATTGGCCGTCACCACGATATCGATGAGTACCGCGAACTGCACTGGGAAGGGAGCTTCGAGGAGTACCTGGACCTTGTGCGTGAGGACGTTCGGGTGACCCGTAACGCCTACCAGCGCATCTACGATATGGTGATGTCGTACGGGACCGAAGAGTACATCGATAACAAGAAGAAGATCGTCCGCTACAACTTCTTCAAAGATGAGATCACGGGTGGTGCCGACGCGATCTACGGGTTGGACATTCCGCTGATGCGTCTGGTCAACGTCTTTAAAGCGGCGGCCAATGAGTACGGGACTGAGAAGCGAATCATCCTCTTGCACGGCCCGGTAGGCTCATCCAAGTCTACCATCGCGCGTCTGCTCAAGAAGGGGCTGGAAGAGTACACTCGCACCGAGGATGGTCGGCTTTATACCTTTTCGTGGGTGATGCCCAAGGAGCTTCAGCACCTCACCGGCGGACAAGAGGTGCTCCATGATCCGATGAATGAGGAGCCGCTCAAGCTGATTCCTCAGGAGTGGCGTGCCGGCGCGCTGGAGGAGCTGGGTATTGAGAACGTCTCATCGATTCGGGTACGCGGTGACCTGAACCCGGCGAGCCGCTTCATCTTCAAAGAGCTGATGCGGCATTACGGCGGGGACTGGAGCCGGGCGATGGAGCATGTGCGTGTGCGGCGGATGCTCTTCAGTGAGAAGGATCGTGTGGGAATCGGGACCTTCCAGCCGAAGGACGAGAAGAACCAGGATTCCACCGAGCTCACCGGCGATATTAACTACCGTAAGATCGCCATCTACGGCTCAGACAGCGACCCGCGCGCGTTCAACTTCGATGGCGAGTTCTGCGTGGCCAACCGGGGGATCATCGAGTTTGTAGAGATCCTGAAGTTGGATGTGGCCTTCCTCTACGATCTTCTGGGCGCGACGCAGGAGCGTAAGATCAAGCCCAAGAAGTTCGCGCAGACCGATATCGATGAAGTGATCATCGGTCATACCAACGAGCCGGAGTACCGCAAGCTGCTCGGTAACGAGTATATGGAGGCGCTCCGTGACCGTACGGTGAAGATCGATATCCCCTACATCACGAAGTATCAGGAAGAGATCCGCATCTATAAAAAGGACTTCAATAATCAGCGTGTCAAAGGCAAGCACATCGCGCCGCATACCATCGAGATGGCGGCGATGTGGGCCGTGCTCACGCGTCTCGAAGATCCGAAGAAGCACGATCTGACGCTTTTGCAGAAGCTCAAGCTCTATGACGGGAAGTCACTCACCGGCTACACTCAGGACAACGTCAAGGAGTTGCGCAAAGAGACGCTTCGCGAAGGTCTGACGGGGGTAAGCCCCCGGTATATCCAGGACAAGCTGTCCAACGCGCTGGTGAGCGATAAGACCGAGAGCAGTATCAACCCCTTCCTGGTACTCAACGAGCTTGAGGGCGGGCTGAAGAACCACAGTCTGATCAGCAACGAGGAGGAGCGCGGGCGCTATCGGGAGCTTTTAGCGGTGGTTAAGCAGGAGTACGAAGACATCGTTAAGAACGAGGTGCAGCGAGCGATCTCGGCCGACGAGGACGCCATCTCCAAGCTGTGTGCGAACTACATCGATAACGTCAAAGCGTACACGCAGAAGGAGAAGGTGCGGAACAAGTACACCGGTCAGTATGAGGAGCCCGATGAGCGTTTGATGCGCTCGATCGAGGAGAAGATCGATATCCCGGATAGTCGCAAAGACGACTTCCGTCGCGAGATCATGAATTACATCGGTGCGTTGGCGATCGACGGCAAGCAGTTCACCTACCAGACCAATGAACGGCTTCGGAAGGCGTTGGAACTCAAGCTCTTCGAAGATCAGAAAGACTCGATCAAGCTGGCGAGCGTGGTCTCCAATGTGGTGGACCGCGATACCCAGGAGAAGATCGACATCGTGAAGCAGCGGCTTATTCGCGATTATGGCTACAATGAGGAGTCGGCCACCGACGTCCTGAACTTCGTGGCCAGCATCTTTGCGCGAGGCGACTCCAAGCAGCAATGAACGCGGCGCGCAGGTAGGTGAAGATGCCGGCGCCGCCCCCGAATGGGAGCGTGCGCCGGCTCAGTTTAGGCAGGTTGCGCAGGGGCGATGAGGGCTCGACGAGGGAATCAGGTCATGACGGAACTCAACAAGATCAAGCAAGATCATCGGCGCTTCAAACAGATCGTGCGCGGCAAGATTAAGCGCAACCTGCGCAAGTATATGAGCCAGGGCGAGATCACCGGTCGGCAGGGCAAAGATATTGTGAAGGTGCCCTTGCCGCGCATCGACATCCCGCGCTTTCGTTTTAGCCAAAAGCAGCAGGGAGGCGTGGGGCAGGGCGAAGGACAGCCGGGCGATAGTCTGGGTCAGGGCGAGGAGTCGCCCGGGCAGGCCGGACCGGCCGGAAACCAGGAAGGCGAGCACGGTGTTGAGGTCGACGTCTCGCTCGAAGAACTCGCCGAAATCATGGGCGAGGAGTTGGAACTGCCGCATATCGAGCCCAAAGGGGTGAAGAGGCTCGAGACGGTCAAAGATAAGTACTCCGGGATTCGTACGACGGGACCGGAGAGCCTTCGTCACTTTAAGCGCACGTACAAGGCGGCGTTGCAGCGGATGATCGCCAGCGGGGAGTACGACCCGGATAACCCGATCATCGTGCCGACCAAAGAAGATATGCGCTACCGCTCCTGGAAGCAGACGTCATTGCCGGAGTCCAATGCGCTGATCCTCTACATGATGGATGTGTCCGGCTCGATGGGCGATGAGCAGAAAGAGATCGTGCGCATCGAGTCGTTCTGGATCGATACCTGGCTGCGCAGTCAGTACGAAGGCATTGAGAGCCGCTACATCATTCACGATGCGACGGCCAAAGAGGTCGATCGCGACACGTTCTTTCGCACCCGGGAGTCGGGCGGCACGATGATCTCCAGCGCGTACAAGCTGGCGCTGCAGATTCTGGAGGAGGAGTACGCGGTCGATGAGTGGAACGTGTATCTCTTTCACTTCTCCGATGGTGATAACTGGTCTGTGGACGATACCGGCGATTGCATGAAGTTGATGCGTGACGGGCTTTTGCCCAAGGCGAATCTCTTTTGCTACGGGCAGGTGGAGTCGCCCTACGGGTCCGGGCAGTTCATCAAAGATATCAATGAGCACTTCTCGGGCCACGAGCGGGTGATCGTCTCGGAGATCAAGAACCGCGACGGCATTTACGATTCGATTAAAGAATTTTTGGGGCGGGGCCTCTAATCACAGGGCTGAGATCCTGCGAAGGGAAGGGACTTCATGAAGGCATTATCGCCACAGATTCAAGAAATCATCGCGCAGATTCGTGAGGTCGCCGAGGAGTTCGGGTTGGACTTCTTCGAGACGATCTTCGAGCCGGTGGATTATAAGCAGATGAACGAGATCGCCTCGTATGGCGGTTTTCCGACGCGCTATCCGCACTGGCGCTTCGGCATGGAGTACGAACAGCTCTCGAAGAGCTATGAGTATGGGCTCTCGAAGATTTACGAGATGGTCATCAATAACGACCCGGCCTACGCGTATCTTCTGGAGGGCAATAACCTCGTAGATCAGAAGACGGTGATTGCGCACGTGTATGCGCACGTCGATTTCTTTAAGAACAATTATTACTTCTCGAAGACCAATCGACGGATGGTCGATGAGATGGCGAACCACGGCGCGCGGATTCGCCGTTATGTGGATCGTCAGGGGATTGAGGCGGTGGAGAACTTTATCGACACCTGCCTCTCGATCGACAACCTGATCGACTACTACAGCCCCTTTATTGAGCGGCGCGGGGAGGCGGTGGATCCGGAGGAGCTCCGGCAACGGGAGGTGCCGAAGTTTCAAGCCAAAGACTATATGGATGAGTTCATCAATCCGCAGTCTTTCATCGATCAGCAGAAGGAGCGGATGGCCCAGGAGGCCGAGGAGGCCAGGCATTTCCCGCAGCGTCCGGAGCGCGACGTGATGCTCTTTCTGCTGGAGCACGCGCCGCTGGAGGGGTGGGAGGCCGACATTTTGTCGATCATGCGCGAGGAGGCGTACTACTTCGCACCCCAGGGTCAGACGAAGATCATGAACGAGGGGTGGGCCTCCTACTGGCACTCTAAGATTTTGACGACGCGGATTCTGGACGACTCGGAGATCATCGACTTTGCAGACATCAACAGTCGGGTGATGTCGAGCGCCCCCGGGCAACTTAATCCCTATAAGCTGGGCGTGGCGCTTTTTCGGGATATCGAAGAGCGTTGGAATAAGGGCAAGTTTGGCAAGGAGTGGGAGGAGGTCGATGATCTGGAGCGGCGCGACTCCTGGGATAAAGAGCTGGGACTTGGACGCGAGCAGATCTTCCGGGTGCGCAAGCTCTACAACGACGTGACCTTCATTGATGAGTTCTTAACCGAAGAGTTCGCCTCTCAGAGCAATATGTTCACGTACGGGTACAACCGTAAGAGCGGGCATTGGGAGATCGAGAGTCGGGAGTTTGAGGAGATCAAGTCACGCTTGCTCGACTCGCTGACGAACTTCGGGCAGCCCTTTATTTACGTGCGGGACGGAAACTTCCGAAATCGCCGCGAGCTTTTATTGCACCATAAGTTTGAGGGGACGGAGCTTCGGGCGGACTACGCTCATGAGGTGTTGGAGTCGATCTATCGGATCTGGAAGCGTCCTGTGAGTCTGGAGACGATGCGTGAAGAGAAGGGGCTTTTGATGTCGTATGATGGGGTGGAGCATAAGGAGCAAAACATCCCGTATGAGCGGCTCGGGGTGTGAGTCGGACGGAGGTAGGGCTGATGTATCGAGCGCTGCGCGGGGCGTTGTTCAGGCTGGATCCCGAGCGGGTCCACTACCTGGCAATGGGGGTGTTGTCGGCGGTAATGAAGCCGAGGGTCGTACGAGCGCCGCTGGGCCGGGCGCTGCGTGTGGACGATGCGCGCTTGAAGCAGGAGGTGTGGGGGGTGGCGTTTGAGACGCCGGTAGGCCTTGCGGCGGGGTTTGATAAGGATGCGCGCTGGGTCAACGCGCTGGGGGCGCTGGGGTTTGGGCATGTGGAAGTAGGTACGGTGACCGCGCTGGGGCAGGCCGGGAACCCCGGGCCACGTCTTTTTCGTCTGAGTGAGGATCAGGCGCTGCTGAATCGGATGGGGTTTAATAACGCGGGGAGTGAGGCGGTGGCGGGTCGCTTGAGGGGCACGAGGATCGAGCCCGTGCTGGGGGTGAATCTCGGGAAGTCGAAGGTGACAGCGCTGGAGGATGCGGCCGAGGACTACGCGACGACGCTGCGGCGTCTGCATCCTTTCGCAGATTATATCGTCGTTAACGTCAGTTCGCCGAATACCCCGGGGCTGCGGTCTTTGCAGGGACGGGAGCCGTTGGAGGCCTTGCTGAAGCGGTTGAAGGCGCTGAACTCAGCATTGAGCAAAGGAAGCCGTCGGCGGCCGCTGCTTGTGAAGGTGTCGCCAGACCTGGGGGATGAGGCTCTGGATGAGGTTGTGGAGGTTGTGGAGGGGGTGGGGCTGGACGGGATCGTGGCGACGAATACGACGGTGTCGCGCCAGGGGTTGAGGAGCGCGGGCGTGCAGGCGATGGGCGCAGGCGGGGTGTCCGGGAGGCCTGTGAAGTCGCGTAGTGTAGAGGTGATCGGCCGGATCTATGCGCGAACGGAGGGGCGTGTGCCGATCGTGGGTGTGGGTGGGATCTTCGGGGCGGCGGATGCATTGGCGGCGATGGAGGCTGGCGCGTCGCTTGTGCAGGTGTGGACGGGATTTGTGTATGAGGGGCCGCTGATGGTGCGGCGGATGAACCAGGGGCTGTTGAGGTTGATGGAGGCGCGGGGGTACGCGAATGTAAGTGAGGTAGTGGGGGCTGCGCATCGGCGGTGAGGATGCGGTCTTTGCGTGAGGGGGGAGGTCGGGCGTATGATGAGGGTGGATGTTGAGATTGAGTGGCGGGCGTGTGGAGTCGGAGGTTGCGATGGGACGACGCATCAAAAGGATGGTCGGGGTCGGGGTAATCGGCGGTGTGCTTGTGACGGCGACGTTTGCGATGGCACAGGGGCGCGATGCTGACGGCACCCGCATGCAAGCTCGCCAGGTCGCCGTGGGTTCCACTCATAGCGATCGGCTCTCGCCGCCGCAGGACCGGGAAGACTGGTATTTTGTGAGGGTGGATGAGGCCGTGGAGCTCAAGGTAAGTGTGCGGTCGCGTCCGGCGAGCGTGGCGCTGCGGCTGGAGTTGCAGGGAGCCACCGGCGATCGGCTTGCGGTCGCAGCCACCGAGCAGGGGAGTGCGCAGGTGGCGAAGCGAGTCAATCCGGGGATTTATTATATGCAGGTGAGCGGGGGAGACGCTCGTTACGAATTGAGCGTGCGCTGAGACGGGCTGAGTCGATGATGGATATCGAAGTCTGGGGACGTAGGATTCCGGGGGATGCGCGCGGGTGTGGGCGGCAATGATGCGATGAATGACGAGGACGCGATGGGAACGAGCGTGTTTGGCGCGCTGACGGATGGTGAAGTGGCGCTCTTGCGAGCGCACGGATTTGATGAAGAAGCTTTTGAGTGGTTGAGGACGCGGTTGCGCTCCGGGACGTGGACGGAGCGTCATAATGAGGTTGAGGGGCTGGTGGAGGCACCTGCCGAGGGAGATGTGGAGGGCTTGCCGGAGGAGGGGAGCGCGCGAGAGCGCGAACTTCGTGAGCGCGGTATGGAGGCGTTACGAGGCGGCGAGGTTGGCGCACTGGTGCTCAACGGGGGGATGGCCACGCGATTTGGCGGGGGCGTGAAAGGGTGCGTGGAGGTGCTGGAGGGGCGATCATTTCTGGGGATGAAGTTCGGCGATGCGCGGGCGTGGGGACAAGTGCCGGTGCTTTTGATGAATAGCTTTGCGACCGATGTTCTGACGAAGGAGCATCTGGCCGCTGAGGGGTACTTCGGGTTGGACCCGGAGCAGGTGATCCCGTTTACGCAATATGTGAGTGTGCGCTTGCTGCCGGATGGTGAGGTGTTTCGAGCCGGTGAGCCAGGAGGTACGCTGTATGCGCCGGGGCATGGGGATTTACCGGAGGCGCTGGGACGCGGTGCCTTGCATGCGTTTCGGGAGCGCGGCGGTCGCTATCTGATGATGTCGAATGTCGACAACGTGCTCGCCGATCTCGATCCGGTGATCGTGGGGATGCATGTGGAGGCGGCCGAGGCACGCGGCGTGGAGATGAGCGTGGAGGTCGTGCAGAAGTTGGAGGGCGACCAGGGGGGGATGCCAGCGCGGGTTGACGGGGCGTTGCAGATCCTGGAGGCGTTTCGTTTTCCGCAGGGCTTTGATGTCGATTCGATCCCGGTGTTTAACACCAATACGTTTATGTTCACGGCAGCGGCCCTGGATCGTGCATTTGATCTGACGTGGTTTCTGGTTCGCAAGCAGGTGGAGGGGCGGCAGGTGGTGCAGTTTGAGCGGCTGGCCGGGGAGTTGTCGGCTCATTTGAAGACGCGTTTTGTGGAGGTTGCGCGAAGCGGGGCGCGCTCGCGTTTCTTGCCGATCAAGCGTCGTGAGGATTTGCTGGACCATCGGCGCTTTCTGGCCGAGGTTGTTGGCGCTCGCGGGGCGGAGTGAGGTTGCAAAAGATGCTGTGAGGCGCGCATTGGCCTCAAGGGGAGCGTCTGACAAAAAAGGCCCACCGCGACGGATGCGCGGTGGGCCTTTTTTGCGAGCCGTGCGTCAGACTTCGGCGCACGGAGGCTCTGGTGCGAGTATCAGTGAGCGTGGTCGTGGCCCGCGTGGTCGTGGTTATGACCATGGCCAGCAGCGGCACCAGCGGCGCTCTTTTTGGTGAGCATCATGTTGCAGAGGGTGCAGCGGGTGGAGCCGTCGTTGGCGATGGCGTAGTGCACCGTGCCCATGTCGCAGTAATAGACGCCTTCGGGGATTTGCTCCGGCTGAACGGGGGGATCGAATTTAGTGCCTTCGGCGCTGACTTCGACCATGGGAAGTTCTTCGGCTTCTGCGGGGGCTGCTGCCTCTTCGGCGGCTTCTTCAGCTTCTGCGGGGGCTTCGGCTTCGGCCTGGGCGGGAGCTTCGCCTTCGGTCTCGGCGGGAGCGTCGGTTTTGCTGTCGCAGGCGACGAGCGTGAGGCAGAGGAGGGTGAAGAGAATGAGGTGTTTGAACATCGTATGGGTCCTGGTGGTGAGAGGTGACATGGTTCGTACGCCGTGTGGCGTGTGTAAGGGGGCGGAGTTTAGCATGTTATGCGTTGTAGGGGGAGAGGACTCAGGCCGGTGCGGTGCGGGGATGGAGAGATGTGTTAAAACGCGTTTCGTAGCCTGTTTAGGGTAGGGAGCTGGCAACCTAATTTTACGCGCGCTGAACGTGATGGGATGCGACGCAAATTTCAGGAGATACGATGAAGAAGATGATGATGGGTGTGTTGATGTGCGGTGTGGTTTCGGGATGTGGGTTGGATGGGACTGAGCCCGGAAACGACATGGCGGAGCCTGTGGACTGTAACTACTCCGAGACCGCTGTTGCGTGGTCGGACGAGGCGCCCAACGGTGTTGTGCCGGGAGAGGTGTTTGATGGGCTGAGCACCACGGCGACGGTGGAGGCGGATGAGTCGCCGAGCGCCGGTGAGGAGCTCTCGGTGATGATTGAGCGCGACGGTGATGACGCGTTCTATCTGGAGAGTGATGTGTGTGAGTCGCGTTTGGAGCTCCCGCTGATCTTCAGTGTGGCGACTGTGGATGGCGATGCGTTGGACGAGGCGTTTGCGGTGCGGGCTATGGTGAGGGAGGAAGGGCGTGTGGATGTGGATCACAGGTTTGAGGTGAGCGAGCTCAACGGGACATATGCTCCGAGTGTGGATGAGGCGGATACGACCGTGCTCGGGATGGTGTTGAGCGCGGACGTGGGGCCGACGGAGAGTGAGGCGATGATCCTGGTGGATCTGGAGCAAAGCAGCGGCGATGCGGTGTCGAATTTCCTGCAGCGGGACTGGGTCTGGAGTTGGTGAAGTGATGCGAGTCGGCCGGCCGGGGGGGCTGGCGGGCCGGGGGGGCGGGTTGGGGGGAGTTGCGTAAGAAAGGGGGGGAGGGGATACTTCGGGCTCACTGTTAACAGAATGCGGCCGGTGGGATTCGACGGTGCGCAGATGAGCTCGGAGAGATCATGGAAGAGAGTGTCCTGACGTCGGTGGTGCTGCCTCTGTCGCTCTTTATCATCATGCTGGGGATGGGGTTGTCGTTGGTGGTGGACGATTTCCGGCGAGTGGTGGTGTATCCGAAGGCGGTCGCGGTGGGGTTGACCAATCAGCTGGTGCTATTGCCGCTGGTGGGGCTGGGTTTGGCGGTAGCGTTCGGATTGAGCGCAGAGATGGCGGTGGGGTTGATGATCATCGCGGCGTGTCCGGGAGGGGTGACGTCCAACCTCATTACGCATGTGTCGCGAGGGGATACGGCGTTGTCGATCACCCTGACGGCCATCAGCGGATTTGTGACCGTGGTGACGATTCCGCTGATCATTGTGTTTTCGCTGGGGTTCTTTATGGGGGAGGCGACGACGGTGCAGCTGCCGCTGGCCCAGACCATCGGGCAGATCGTGGGGATAACGGTGTTGCCGGTGAGTCTGGGGATGCTGTTGCGGTGGCGTAAGCCTGCGCTTGCAGATCGGTTGGAGCGACCGGCGCGGGTGGGGTCGGTGGTGGTGTTTGTGGTGCTACTGATCGGGATCATTGCGGCGAATATTGAGGTGTTGCGCAATCATTTTGGGGAGCTTGCGGCGGTGACGATCGGGTTGAACGTGGCGATGCTGCTCATCGGGTTCTGGTCGTCGAAGCTACTGAAGCTGGAGTTAGCGCAGGCGCTGGCGATCTCGATTGAGTCGGGGATGCAGAACGGGACGCTCGCGATTGTGATTGCGACCTCGATCTTGATGCAGGGGCAGATGGCGGTGCCCGGCGGGATTTATAGCCTGGTTATGTTTGCAACGGGCGGAGCGATGATGGCGTACTTCGGGCGGAAGGGGGCGGAGCTGGCGGCGGAAGATGAGGTGGTCGCGGTGGAAGCGGCCTGAGGGGGCAGGGGGGATGGGGCTCAGTCGTCGGGGTGGCGGTGGAGCTCCATCCAGTTGGTGGCGAAGTCGACCAGGGTGGGCTGGTGAATGAGGCGTGAGGTGGCGTTGCCGACTTTCGCCAGGCGGACGTCGGGGGCGGAGTGGGAGGCTTCAAAGTCGCGGCCGAGCGCGGGGAAGTCGTCGGTGTCGAGGGCTAGCATGGGGTAGGTGAGCCAGGTGCGCCGGCCGTCGACAAGCATGGCGCAGCCTTCGGTGATGGTGGATTTTGCGGGGAAGTCGGCGCGGTGTTCGGCCAGGTGAAGTGAGGTGTTGCGCTCGTGGCCGACGCCGAGGAGGAGGATGTAACCGTCGAGGTCGTAAAGGCGCGCCAGGGGTGAGGATTCGCCGAATTCGTTGAGGAGAGGGTGGTTGTCGACGAGCTTTGAGGCGGCGGGTCCGAGGGCGGCGAAGGAGCCGACAGGGTGTGGGCTGCGGCGGGAGCCGGGCCAGGTGCGCAGGAGTTCGGCAAGTTGGCCCATGAGGTGGGAGGGGGTGCGTAGGGGGTCGAAAGCGGGGGAGGCGTCGCGGAGGGTTTGGACCCATTCGGCGGGGACGGGAGGGTTTTCCCAGCGGGCTGGATCGGTGTTGAGGGAGGTGTGGGTGGGGACCATCAGGGTGCCGTGGGGGCCGATGGTGTCGAGGAGAGCCTGGAGCAAAGTCTGGGCGCCGCCGGCGATGAAGCCGATGCGGCGCATGGAGCAGTGAACAAGGAGGTTGATGCCGGGGGAGATGCCCAGCGCGCGAAGCTCGCGGGTGAGGGTGGCGAGGGTGTGTGGGGCGTGGGTGCGGCGGATGAGGTCGGCGTGGGACATCGCGCGGCTCGGGGTGAGGAGGGGCTAGAGCATGTTGAGGGGATCGACGTCGACGATGATGCGGACGTTACGGTGGTGGGGCTGTCCGGCTTCGAAATGTCCGGCCAACTCGAGGGTGCGAATGGCGAAGCGTCGCAGGAGGGCGCGGTCGGGCGCTTTGAGGAGGAGCTGCCAGCGCGAGCGGTTGTTGATGCGGGCGATGGGGGCCATAGCCGGGCCGAGCATGGCGATGTGGTCGCCGAAGGACGCGTCGGAGCGAAGGAGGCGGCGCGCGGCGGTGGCGTAGTTGCGAGTGGCCTGGACGGTGGCGCCTTCGTTGGTGCCTTCGAATTTGAGGGCGATAAGGTGGCCGAAGGGGGGGTAACCCATGGCCTGGCGCTGGGCGAGTTCCCGGGTGGCGAAGGTGGAGAAGTCGTGATTCTGCGCGGTGAGGAGGCTGTAATGGTCGGGGGTGTAGGTCTGAATGATGACGCGTCCGGGGCTGTCGGCGCGTCCGGCGCGTCCGGCGACCTGGGTGAGGAGTTGGAAGGTGCGTTCGGCGGCGCGAAAGTCGGGGAAGTTGAGGCTCATGTCGGCCAGGACGACGCCGACGAGGGTAACGTCGGGGAAGTCGTGGCCTTTGGTGACCATTTGTGTGCCGACGAGGATGTCGATTTCACGGCGGCGGAAGCTGGAGAGAAGCTGTTGAAGGCGGGGGCCGGCGCCGGTGTCGCGATCAAGGCGGGCGACGCGGGCGCGGGGGTAGAGTTCGTGGAGGTGGTTTTCGAGTTGTTCGGTGCCGACGCCTTTGCGCTCGATGCCTGTGTGCTGGCATTGGGGGCAGGATTCGGGCATGCGCAGGGAGTAGTCGCAGTGGTGGCAGCGCAGGGCTTCCATGCGGCGGTGGTAGGTCAGGGAGACGTCGCAGTTGGGGCATTGGAAGATGTGACCGCAGGATTCGCAGAGGACGCAGGGGGAGAAGCCGCGGCGGTTGAGAAAGAGGATGGCCTGCTTCTGGTCGTGGAGGGTGTTGTCGAGCTCGGAGAGCAGGCGCGCGGAGAGGAGGTTGGAAGGGCCTGCGGTGGGGTTGTGGGGGCCACGTCGCATGTCGACGATATCGACGGGGGGCATGGCGCGGGCGGCGACGCGCTCGGGCATGGGGAGGTAGGTAAGGCGGCCGAGTTGTGCGTTGTGAAAGGATTCGAGGATGGGGGTGGCGCTGCCGAGGATGACCTGGGCGCCGGCGAGTTTTGCCCGGACCAGGGCCATGTCTCGGGCGTTGTAGCGGGTGCCTTCTTCTTGTTTGAAGCTGGAGTCGTGTTCTTCATCGACGACGATGACGCCGAGGTTGTTGATGGGTGCGAAGAGAGCGGATCTGGCGCCGATGACGATGTCGACTTCGTCGCGGCGGATCTGGCGCCACTGGTCGAACTTCTGGGCGGGGGTAAGCCCGGAGTGAAGGACTGCGATGCGTTCGCCAAAGTGGGAGCGGAAGACGCCAACAAACTGGGGGGTGAGGGCGATCTCGGGTAGGAGGACGAGTGCGCGCCGCCCGTCGGCGAGGGTGTCGCGGATGATGCGGACGTAGGTTTCGGTCTTGCCGCTGCCGGTGACGCCGTGGAGAACGAAGCCTTCAAAACGGCCGGCGTGGCGGGCGTCTGCGACAGCGTTGACGGCGTGGAGCTGGCGTTGGGTTAGGTCGAACTCGGGAGGGGCTTCGACGGGGGCGTTTTCGAAGGGGTCGCGGTAGACCTCTTCTTCCCAGGAAGTGATGAGGCCGCGGTCTTCGAGGGCACTGAGGCTGGAGTAAGGGCTGGAGATGTGCTCTCGGATCTCGGGGAGTGAGAGGGAGGGCATGCCGTCGAGAAGTTTGAGGATTTTGAGTTGGTTGGTGCCGAGGCGTCCGGTCAGAGTGCCTTTAGGACGGGGGAGGAGCTTGAAGTAACGCTCGGTTTTGGGTTTGAGAGAAGCGCTCTCCTGGTAGGTAACTTCGACCAGGCCGCGGCGCTCAAGCTCGGAGAGTCGGTGGTAGGTGAGGTCTGGGAACGCTTCGCGCAGAGCAGCGACGGGGGAAGGGTCATCGGAGCTCAGGGAGGCGAGGGCCTCTGCGAGGTCGAGGGGCAGCGGTGTGTCTGCAGAAGGGAGCTGGTGGTCGGGGAGGCGGCGGTAGTGTTTGATGCCCTCGACACGCACAGCGGAGGGTATGGCCAGGCGGACGACCTCGCCTATCGGAGAGAGGTAGTAGTCGGCGACGAAAGAGAGGAATTTGAGGTCGTTGGTCGAGAGGAGGGGCTCGGCGTCGACGAGGTCGTAGAGGTCGCGGATTTTAGGGGCGAGGGTGGGATCATCGAGTTCCCGGGAGAGCGCTGTGATGAGCCCCGTCTTGGAGCGGTTGCGGAAGGGGACCTGGACGAGCTGGCCCAGGGCGATGTCGTCGCGCAGGTGGTCGGGGACGCGGTAGGAGAGCGCGGTGAAGAGGGGGACGTCGAGGGCGACCTGGGCGTAGAGGGGAGAGTTCATCGGGAAGCGTCTCCCAGGAGGATACGGCGTGCGTCGTGGCGGGCGGTCTGGAGCCAGTGGGCGTCGCGGAGGACGTCACCGAAGCGGAACTCGGGGAGGCCGGCTTGTTTGACGCCGAGGAAGAGGCCGGGACCGCGGATGGCGAGGTCGGTTTCGGCCAGTTTAAATCCGTCGTCGGTGGTGGTGAAGGCCTGCAGGCGGAGCTCGGCGTCTTCGGTGAGGGTGAAGCCTGTGATGAGGATGCACATGGAGTCGACGGAGCCGCGGCCGACACGACCGCGGAGCTGATGAAGTTGGCTGAGACCGAAGACTTCGGGGTTTTCGATGACCATGATGGTGGCGTTGGGGACGTCGACGCCGACTTCGACGACGGTGGTGGCACAGAGGACGTCGATGTCGCCGTTGGAGAAGCGTTGCATGACGGCGTCTTTGGCGGTGCCGTCCATGCGGCCGTGGAGGATGCCCAGGCGCAGACCTTTGAGGGGGCCGTTGGCGAGGCGTTCGGCTTCTTCTGTGACGGAGCGGCGGTTGGAGACGGCGTCGCTGGCTTCGACCAGGGGGTAGACGAAGTAGGCCTGTTCACCGGTCTCGAGGATGCGTTTTTTTACGTAGTCGTAGATTTTGGGAGCGCGGGTGCGGTCGCGGAGCTCGGTGCGAACGGGTTTACGACCGGGGGGCTTTTCGCGGATGAGGGTGAGGTCGAGGTCGCCGAAGACGGCGTGGGCTAAGGAGCGGGGGATGGGGGTTGCGGTCATGGCCAGGAGGTGGGGATCCTGGCCTTTGGCGAGGAGGGCGTCGCGTTGGTCGACGCCGAATTTGTGCTGTTCGTCGATGATGACGAGCGCGAGGTTTTTGAAGGCGACGTCATCCTGGACGAGGGCATGGGTGCCGACGATGAGGCCGATGTCGCCGTTTGCGAGGGCCTGGAGGGTGTCACGGCGTTCGGCTGTGCCCTGCGCGCCAACAAGGAGGGCGTGGGGGATGTTGAGGGCGGTGAAGAGGGCGTGTGCGTTGCGGCTGTGTTGGCGGGCGAGGATCTCGGTGGGGGCGAGGATCGCGACCTGGTGGCCGTTGGCAATGGCGATAGCAGCGGCGAGGAGTGCGACGACGGTCTTGCCGCTGCCGACGTCACCCTGGAGGAGTCGGCGCATGGGGATGCGGGTGGCGAGGTCGTCGGCGATGGTGGCGATAGCGGACTTCTGATCGCCAGTGAGATCGAAGGGGATCTTTTTGAGGAGCTCGCGGCCGAGTTCGCGTTCGGTGAGGCGCGAGGCGTTGGCGGCGCGACGCTGGGCGACGTAGCGGCGCGTGAGTGCAAGTTGGAGGTCGAAGAACTCTTGATAGATCAGGCGGTTACGGGCGGTAGAGAGATCTTCGCGGAAACGGTCCAGATCGTCGTAGGGGGTGAGGACGTGGATCGTTTTGAGTGCTTCGGCCAGGGTGGGGAGCTCGTGCTGGCGGAGGAGGTTGAGAGGGACGCTTTCTTCGAGGTCGGCGTGCAGCAGAGAAAAGCTCTCGGTGATGGCGGGATGGATCAGCGAGTCGCGCACCTCTTCCATGGAGCTGTAGATGGGGACGACTTCGGTTTGAGGGGGGCGCGCTTCCCGGGATTTGAGAATGTCGAAGGCCGGATGGACCATTTGTGCGGGGGCACGGTCGTGGTCGAGCTTGCCTTCGACGCGCATCCAGTCGCCGGGTTGGAACTTTTTGACGAAGCCGGGGAAGGCGAGGTTAAACCAGATGAGTTTGAACTCGGCGTCGTCGACCTGGAGGCGGACTTCGAGGGGGGCGCGGCTGTGGCGAGCGGGGGGTAGGACGTGGGTGATCTGGCCGATGACTTCGACGAAGGAGGCGCGGCGTTCGACGAGCTCATGACCGGGCCAGAAGCGATAGGTGGGGCGGTATTTGCGCGGCATGTGCAGCAGGAGATGCAGCTGGTCCAGGATGCCGCGCTCGCGCATGCGGGCTGCAGTTTTAGGGCCGATGCCGCGCAGGCGCTCCAGCCCCAGGGGGTGGGGCTGGAGGAGGCGCAGGGTGAGGCGGCCCGGGATGTTGGGGGAGGCGTCGGCCATGAGAGAGGGGGGAGCGCTCAGGATGCCTGGCAGAAGCGCAGGTGTGCGAAGGGGGCGGGAGCCGGTTCGCAGGCGCGGCCGTCACAGTCGGCGAGGGTGTCGCAGGGTTTGAGGCAGCGCTGGTTGTCGTTGGTGTCGCGCATGCAGCGGAGGTCGGTGGGGCAGCCGTTGGTGTGGAGGTTGCTAACGGAGCAGGGGGAGAACTCGGCTTTCTGGGAGAAGCCGCCGTTCTGGAGGCAACGTGCCGAGGGCTGGCAGCTTAAGTCGGGGAAGTCTTTGTTGGGGGCGCAGGCCTGACCTGCAGGGCAGGCGCCAGCGGTGAGGAGGTCGCAGGATTTGGTGCAGAAACCCACGCCGTTGTAGTCGGCTTCGGAGTCGTCGAGGGTGCAGAACTCGTCTTCAGCGCAGCCAGCGCCTGTAGTGAGTTCGCACATTTTGGCGCAGGCGGCGAGTCGGGTGTCTGGCGGGTCAAAGCTGTGGCAGTGGAGGCCGGGGCCGCAGACAGTGCCGGTGCCAGGCTCGCAGCTATCGCCGAGTTGGCCGTCTCCGAGGTTGTTGAGGGCCTGGCAAGAGGGGCGGAATTCGAGGGTCGGGGCCGGGATAAAGCGGAGTTCGCAGGCGTCGCTGCCCGCGCAGCCGGTCTGGTTGACCGGATCGCAGTTGCCGGTGAGGGGGGCGACGTCACCGGGGCAGGTGACGGGCTGGCAATTGCTGGCGATGCAAGCCTCTGTGATGTCACAGGCGTTGTTGCACGTACCGCAGTTGTCGGGATCGATGTTGGTGTCTACGCAGCGCTCGCCGCAGCTGAGGAGGCCAGCTTCTGAGCAGGTGCCTGTGTCGGTATCTGCGTCGGTATCGCCGGCGCCGTCGGCGTCGTCGGTGTCGTTGTCTTCAACATCCGGGATGTCGGCGTCGCCTGTGTCGGCGTCGTCGGTGTCGTTGTCTTCGACGTCGGGCTCACCGGTGTCGAGGCCGTCGGTGTCGGCCTGAACCGGTGCAGTAACGGAGTCGAGGTCGAAGTGGAGGTTGCAGCCGGCAAGGGTCAGGGAGACGACGAGGAGCGCGGCGATGAGTGAGCGCGAAAAGGAGATCATGGTGGAGGTCACGATGAATTAGAAGGTGGTAGAGAAGCGAACCAGGCCGGAGGATCCGTCGGGAGCGAAGGCGACGTCGATGTTGGAGTCAGCGGCGGAGGTTACGCCGAAGATCCACATACCGAGGCCGAGGGCTGCAGCACCGGCGCCGGAGTAGAGGAGGATTTTACCGGTGTTGGCGCGGCTCTCGATGTCGGCGCGAAGCTCGTTGTAGTCGCTGAGGCGGCCCTGATCGGAAGCCTGCTGGTACGCTTCGATGTCGCTGGCCAGGCTGCGGTCGACGAGGAGGGCGCCGGTGAGGAGTCCGGCACCGACTACAGTGGTGCCCACGCCAGCCCAGCCTACAAGGCCCATGCCTTCAGGTTGCCTGTCGAGATCGAGCGGGGGCGCGATGGAGAGGCCCGGCTGAGAGGATTGGGCGGAGGTCCGCTCCGCGGATTTTTCAGCGGCGGTGATGGCGGCGATGCGTGGGGCGAGCTCTTCGGCGTTGACGACGACGAAGAGGGCGTTGGCGCGGGCATCGACACGGACTTTTGCCTGTTCGGGCAGGCCTTCCATGCGCTGCGTCGCGAGGGTGGTCTCGTAGGCCTCGCGATGGTTGCCCAGGCGCGAGTGTGCCAGGGACATGTTGTAGAGGATCATGGGGTCGGGGCGTTGATCGAAGGCGCGACGAAAGGAGAGGATCGCGCGAGCGTAGTTGCCCTCGATAAAGAAGCTAGCGCCCTCGTCGAAGTATTGCTGGGCGAGTTCGTCGGCGGTGGGCTCATCCTGGGCGAAGGCCGAGGTGGCGAGCATGGAGAAGGCCAGGAGCGTGCAGAGCGCGGCGATGGGGTGGCGTGGCGAAGACATGTTGCGATCCATCGTAGGCAGATGTTGATCAGAAGAGGGTGTCGAGAGCCGGGAAGCTGGGCTCGGGTTCGGCTTTCTTTTTGGCGTCGGTGGTCGGGCGTCTTTCGGATTCGGTCTGAGTCTCAGGAGCGGTCCGAGGTTCAGATTCGGGTGCCTGCTGCGTCCTGGTGGTTTCGGGTTCGGTGCGGCGTGGAGACGTAGACCGGGGGCGTTCGATGCGTCGGGGGCGGTGTTTCGCTTCGGGCTCGGGTGCGGGCGCTGGGTCGGGCAGAGTGAGCGAGACGGTCTCTGAGGGGGCGTCGACCAGGAGCGAGGTTTCGCGGCCGTCATTATGGCGAGCTATGAGGGTGAGGGGGTATTGAAGGTCGTCGGAGGGGAGCGTTAAGGGGGATGTTCCGACGGGCTCGTCGTTGATGAAGAGTTCAAGGCCTGAGGGCTCGGTTTCGACGATCAGGGGGGCGATGGCTTCATGTTCGGCGGTAGGAGCGAGCTCTTCGGGGGCCTCGACGGGCTCCGAGGTAGGTGAAGGCCGGGGGACGGGCGTGGGGGATGCTGCGAGCTCGACGTGCGGGTCGGGCGTGGGTGTGGGGGATTGTTGGCGCATCATCCAGAAGAGACCTGCGCCGATGAGGAGAAGCACCAGGATAATGGCGATAACGGGCGCAGCGATGCCACTTTTTCGAGGGGCATCGCGTTCGCCGGAGAGTTCGCCTGCATGGGGGGGGGCCGCCGGGAGCTCTGGGGGCGGAGGGGTGATGTGGGCCTCGGGAGGCGGGCTTCGGAGATCGGCAGTGATGGCGGCAGGGGCAGGCATTGGCGCGGGTGTCTGTTCGCCCACCAGGGGAGTCTCGGAGTCCCAGTTTTCCAGGAGTGCGGCGACGTCGCCGGCGGTCTTAAAGCGGGTTTCGAGGTTCTTGGCCAGCATGCAATTGATGATGGAGCGGAGTCCGGCGGGGACGTCGAGCTCGGCAGGGACTTTGAAGACCTCGGGGCTGAGCTGTTTGCTGATGATGGTCATGGTGGTGGGACCCGCGGCGGCTTTGCTGCCGGTCAAAAGCTCGAAGGCCACCAGGCCCATGCTGTAGATGTCGCTTGCCGGGCCGATGCCTTCGCCGGTGAGCTGCTCGGGGGCCATGTAGCTGGGTGTGCCGACGATCATGCCGGCCTGGGTGAGATCGCTGGAGGTGAGGTCGGTCTCATCGGCAAGTGGTTTGGCGATACCGAAGTCGAGGACTTTGACGCGGTCGGTCTTGCCGAGGTGTTCGTAGACGAGGATGTTGGCGGGTTTGATGTCGCGGTGGAGGACGCCGTACTGGTGGGCCTCGGCGAGGCTTTCGAGCGCCTGGGTGAGGATGGCGGCGACGCGTTTGGCGGAGAGTGGGCCGGACTCTTTGAGGACGACATCGAGACTTTTTCCGGAGACGAACTCGAAAGCCATGTAGGACATGCCGTTGTCGGCCTGCCCATACTCGTACATTGTGATGGTATGGGGATCGCGCAGTTGAGCGACGAGCTGGGCCTCACGGCGAAAGCGTTTGATCCAGACATCTTCGGCGGCATCGGCGTCGCCAGAACGCGGGGGGGAGAAGGGTTTGAGCACCTTCAAGGCGACGGGGCGACCGAGGTCGAGCTGGGTGGCGCGGTAGACGTGAGCGAAACCACCTACTCCGAGGACGGACTCGATACGGTACTTGCCTTCGAAGATGTCGCCGGGTTGTGGCGGGTTCCAGTCCATGTGACGAGTTCCAAACAGCGGGGCGCCAGCAAAGACGCGACGATCAATGATGTGGGCATATAGAAAACAGTTATCAACCTAACAGGAGGTTGAGGGAGGGGGCAATTTAAGTCTGGCCGGTGAGGCAGGGGTTCGCCGAGGGGAAGGGCGAAGTACGTGCCTCAGGGTTTTGAGGGGAGGCGTGCGTCGGAGGGGCGGATGTAGTTGGGTTCAAGGGTGACCAGGTCGTCGGGGCCGTGGGCCGCGAGGTGTTCGCTGGCGAGACGGGCGACGCCGAGTGCTGAGGGGGTATTGAGAAAGGTTGGGGGGATGTGAAAGGTGGAGAGGTCGCCGAGGTTGCGGAGTGCCGGGTAGGGGGCGATGCCGTCTCCCAGGATCGTGATGGGTGTGGGGAGGTTCAGGGCGCTGAGTTGAGCGGCGAGCTCGTGGGGGGCGTAGGTGTTTTCGGGCAAGAGAGTTGCGAGGGCGTTGTTGCGGGCGATGAAGAGCGCTGCGTAAACCTCGTTTCGTCGTGCGTCGAAGGCGACACAGACGGGGCGCTCAGGGGAGCTGAGGGCGAGGGGGAGCGCAGCGGCGGCGAGGCTGGAGACACCGACGATGGGTTTGTTGTGTGCGCGAGCCAGGGCTTTTGCGCTGGCGAGGGCGACGCGCAGACCTGTGAAACTTCCCGGGCCGAGGCCGACGGCGAAGAGGTCGACCTGGTTGAGGGAGAGTGCCTGGGCTTCGAAGAGGGCTTCGATATTGGCGAGCAGGGCACTGCCGTGGTTGTAGCGTACGCGCTGGGTACGGTTCTCCAGGAGTTGATCGCCGTCGAGGAGGGCAAGGGCCTGAATGCGGGTAGCGGCGTCGATGGCGAGGACGCGTGTCGAAGAAAGTAAAGGGGAAGTCATGGATGCAGCTCAGCGGGATTCGAAGTATTCGACGGCGCGGTGCCAGTTGCGTTCGATGTCGTTCTTGAAGGCCAGGATCATGAGCATGAGGATCATGGTGAAGCCGATGTAAGCGGCGATCTGGCGTGTACGGAAGCTCAAGGGGCCGCGTTTGATAGCCTCAAGTGCGAAGAGCAGGAGTTGACCGCCGTCGAGGACGGGAATGGGGAGGAGGTTGAGGATGGCGAGGTTGATGCTGATGAGGGCCATCATTTCGAGGAAAGGTTCCCATCCTGCGCGCCCGGCTTCTGCGGCGAGTTCGCCGATCATGATGGGCCCGCCGATGGACTTGGTGGAGACGCGGCCTTCTGCGAGGCGGACGAGTCCCAGGGTCATCATGCGGGTGAACTTCCAGGTTTGTGAGAAGGCTTCGGAGGTGCTGTAGACGACGCGGCTGAAGAAGGGGTGTGGGATGTTTTCGGGCTCAACGGAGTTACGGAAGGAGTCCCAGCCGTTGAAGATGCGGTAGCGGACCTGTTCGGTCTGGTCCTGATAGGAGTCGACGTCGGTGGTGAGGGTTGTTTTGAGCTGTTCACCGTCGCGCAGGAAGGCGACCTGGAAGTTTGTGTCGAGGGGGGGCGGATCGTCTCCGGCGTTGTCGCGGTCGACGATGCGCTGGTTGATGGTGTTGTGGATGTGGCTGACCATGAGCGACCAGCTGGAGAACTTGCGGTCGTCGACGGCGAGGATGCGGTCGCCGGGTTTGAGTCCGGCGCGTGCGACGGGACTGTCGGGGTCGACCTGAGCGATGACCATCTCGGAAGGGGTCACGCCGATGTCGTAGGATCCGTCGATGTGTTCGGGTGTAACGGTGACGTTGATAAGGCGTTGCTTGTAGAAGGTGCCGTAATCGACGTGGAGGGGGAAAGGGCGCAGGGCCTGGATCTCAACGGGCTTACCGGCGCTCTCCTGGATGCGTGCTTCGAGTTCGTGGAAGCGTTGTACGGGGTGGCCGTCGACGGCGATAATGTGATCGAAGTAGGCCAGTCCAGCGCGTGCGGCAGGGCCGTCGTGTTCGGTGAGGGCGATGGTCGAGCCAGCGGTGCCCAGGTGCATTCCGATGAGGCCATAGGTGCGCTGGTCGAGGCCGAGGTAGTCGGTGGCCTGGAAGCGTGCCGGAGTGACGGTGACGGTATGGCGTTGACCGTTGCGCTCGTAGACGATTTCGAGGGGCTGGTCGTACGCAGGTCGGGTGTAGCGGGCGACATCGTGGAAGAAGCGGACGGGTTTGCCCTCGATCTCGACGATGACGTCGCCGGCCTGCATTCCTGCCTGGGCAGCGGGAGCTTCGGGGTAGGCCTGTCCGACGACGGCCGGGGGGGCGGTGGTCTGCATCATGCCGAAGATGAAGTAGATGAAGATCGGCAGGATGAAGTTTGCCAGGGGGCCGGCGAGGATGATGAGCGAACGTTGCCAGATGGGCTTGGCCATCAGGGCGCGGCTGCGGTCTTCTTCCGGGAGTTCCTCAACGGATTCGAGGTCTCCGCCGAGCATCTGGACGTAACCGCCCAGAGGTAGGGCGCAGAGGGCGTATTCGGTTTCACCACGCTGGTAGGTCGCGATGGTGGGACCGAAGCCCAGGGCAAAGCGCAGGACTTTGACGTCGAAGAGTCGGGCTACGAGGAAGTGTCCCAACTCGTGCACGAAGACGAGGACGCCGATGAGGATGATGAAGTAGAGGAAGCTCATGGGTGCCTGAGAGCAGGGAGTTCAGAAGCCCCCGGAGGTGAACTTCATGAAGTAGTAGACCCAGGGGGAGGCAAAGAACAACGCGTCGATGCGGTCGAGGATTCCGCCGTGGCCGTAGATGATGGTTCCGCTGTCCTTGACGTCGTGGGCGCGCTTCACGAGGGATTCGGCGAGGTCGCCGGTTTGCCCGAGGATGTTAGCCGGAATGGCGAGCGCGAGGATTTGGAAGAAGGATAAGGTGTTCCAGGCGTCGGGAGCCAGGGCGTTGTAGAGGGCCTGGAAGGCGAGGGCGAAGATCACGCTGGCGAGGATGCCACCGAGGGCGCCTTCGACGGATTTATTGGGGCTGACCGAGGGGTAGAGCTTGTGTTTTCCGAAGGCTCGGCCGCTGAAGTAAGCGCCGGTATCGGAGGCCCAGACGATGGCCAGGGTCATGAGGATCCACATGGGGCCAGCGTCGCCGCCGTCGCGTCCCAGGAGGGCGATGAAGGTGATGAGGACACCGCCGTAGAGGATGGCCGTGAGAGCGGAGCCGATCTGGTGTGTGACGCGGGCTTGCTCTTTGAAGGCAAAGAGGAAGTAGAGGAAGATCGTCAGAGTGGTGGCGGCCAGTGCCGGGATGAAGAAGGGTTCGGCAAAGTAGAGGACGTTCATCAGGCCGACGCCGAGGAGCATGGCGATGATGCGTCCGCCGGGATGTTCGGCGCTGAACGTGATGCCGCAGAACTCCCAGATGGAGATCGCACCGACCAGGGCGATGAAGGCGAAGAAGAGCCATGCCGGGGCGTAGACGATCAGGGAGATGAGCAGGGGTAGCGCCACGATCGCGGTGATGAGGCGGGGGATGAGGTCGGACTTTTTCTTGGACATCGTCAGGGGGTGGGGTGCGGGCCAGTTCAAGTCGGCAGACGTGCGGACGTGGTGGAGTTCGACGCGAGGATGTGTGTCGCCAAGGTTGAGACGTTGGTGCGGTGAGGGGTATGGCGAGCGATCGTGGGGCGTCGTTTGCCGAGAGGCGTCAAGAGCTTGGATGCGCCGTGAGCTATCGTTGGTGTTGTGTTTGCGGTGTTGAAAGCCATTTAAGCCATATTGCAAGGCATCGACAATGCTGAGGCATCGCCCGGCATGATGTGCCTCGCCGCTATCACTTTTAGCGTCGCATTGGTCTACATCAACATGTGCTCAAGGCGTAGTGAGGGAGGCGATCTTTTGTTCGATGGCCTTGTTATCTGGCTCCATGCTCAGGGCGAATTGAAGGTTTTGGAGAGCCGCGTCGGGGTTGCCGATGGCGAGGTCGCGTTGTGCGAGCTTGAGGAAGCGTTTTGCCTGGGGGTTGTTCGAGAGTTCGTCGAGCGAGCGAGGGCCGCGTTCGGAGGGGTTTGATGTTTCGGAGTCGAGGCGGAGTTCGCCGCGCGCGAGAGCCTGCTCGTAGAGGGAGCGGAGGCGTCGATCGGAGATGACGGCATACGCTTCGGTAAGGAGTTTGTAAAAGGCGTTCACGTGATCGTAGAGGGCCTGTCCCCAGCGTTCTGATTTGTACTGGTCGTAGCGGTCGGGGTGAAAGCGAAGGCTGAGGGCGTCGAAGGCTTTGACGATTTTGTGGTGGGGCGCGCCGTTGTTGAGTCCCATGAGTTGGAAGTAGCTCTGGGAGGGGGCGCGCTGCAGGCGCAGTTTGGTTTCGTTGTAGAAGGCGCGCCACTGCTCAAGGTCAGCCTGTGAGTGGTGTCTGGGGAGCAGGGCGTTGAGTGCGTTTCGGAAAACGGGGCCCGGCACCGGGTAGCGAAGAGAGCGTGAGACGGGGGCGTTTGCGGGGGCCTGGTCCTGGTAGAGCAGGAGGATGGGGAGTTCGGGGAGGTGCGAACGAAGCTCGGAGAGCAGTTGGGCCGTTGCCTGGTCAGCCAGGTGCGCGTGTACGATGGCTGCGGCTACGGGACGCCCCACGAGTTTAGGCGCGATGCCGGTGCCCTTGCGGGTTGCGACGGGTTTGAATCGGCCGGCGGGCAGGTCGGCCAGGATTCGCTTGAGGAGATCGACATCGCCGCAGGCCACGAGGAGTTCGTTCATGGTGCACTCAAGCAGGGGAGAGGTAAGAGGGGTCGCGGGGAGAGTCCGGGGGAAGACGCTGTAGATGCAGTGCAGAGAGTGAGTACAAGATTTTGGGGGAAACGGAAAGGAGTGCGGGTGGGGAAGCTCGGATGGATACGTCTGGCTGCATGCTGAGAGCCACCGTGGATGTCACGTCTGCTGCGTTGAGAGGGCCTGGGTCAGCGTTGGCAAGCATCGACGATGCCTGAAGTATCTCCTTTCGTTTTGCGCCTTGCGCGGGGCGCTTCCGGCTTCGCTGCCATCGCCAGCAACATCTGCTCACGGCATTGTAAGGTGTCGGGCGAGGTTTGGCAGGCGAGGGGGATCTCGTGAAAGGCTCGGCCAGGGGGGGGGAATGGGATCGTGGGAGCGACAAACTCGGTGGCGGGGGATGTGGACCGGGTCAGGGGCGCGAAAGTCTCGGTTGCCGGGGTTGTGAACAGAGTGAGCACCTCGAAAGTCTCGGTTGCCGAGGTTGTGAACAGAGTGAGCACCTCGAAAGCCTCGGTTGCCGAGGTTGTGAACAGAGTGAGCACCTCGAAAGTCTCGGTTGCCGAGATTGTGAACAGAGTGAGCGCCTCGAAAGTCTCGGTTGCCGAGATTGTGAACAGAGTGAGCACCTCGAAAGTCTCGGTTGCCGAGATTGTGAACAGAGTGAGCGCCTTGAAAGTCTCGGTCGCCGAGGTTGTGAACAGAGTGAGCACCTCGAAAGTCTCGGTTGCCGAGGTTGCGGATAGGCCAGGGGCCGCGAACGTCTCGGTCTTCGGGAGTGTGACGAGGTATTCGCAAACGAAAGCGTTGGTTGTTGAGGGGGGGAAGGTGAAGGGGGGCGCGAAAGTCTCGCTTTCCGAGGCTCGGCTCTGGGCGACGGCCCTCAGGCCATGAGAGGCTGATGTTGTGGCGGGGTTGCATTGGAACGCTGTGAGCAGAGGTTGATGGCGCGTCTGATGCGTTGGAGAGCCTCCATCGACATCCCTATCAGGTCAGGGCGTCATGCGGAGAGGTCAGGGATCTGGTGGGGATGGCGGGTTTGATCGGTTCGCGGTTCGGTGGGCCCGATATGTCGGGTTGCGGGTGTCGTGGACGGCAAAGGGGGAGGATGATGAAGGTGAGGACGTTGCAGGTGCCGGGAACCGAACGACGTGAGGAGGTCGGGTGCCGGGTGTTGGGCGAAGATGAGAGTAGGCGCTGGCCGGGGGGATGTTGCTGTCGAAAGGGATTGCTTGATGTGGCGCGGAAAAAGGTGAAGCAGTGCAGAGGAAGGTGCGAGTTATGTGCGACGACGTCGGGGTGAAGTTGACACCTGCGGGCGCTGCGCGATAATCGCGGGCTGCTCGAACGTGGCGATGCGCGGGGAGTTTGTGGAGCGTTCGCCGATGATGACATGACCCAAGACTTGAGGCGAAACGAGATGGTTCCGAACCCCGAAAAGAAGACGGTTCGCAAGGCAGTGATTCCGGTAGCGGGTTTTGGGACGCGGCTATTGCCGGTGACCAAGTCGGTACCGAAGGAGTTGTTGCCGGTGGTCGATGTGCCGGCGATTCAGGTGGTGGTTGAGGAGTGTGTGCAGGCGGGGATCGAGGAGGTTATTCTCATCACGGGGCGGGGCAAAGGAGGGGTTGAAGATCACTTCGACTACAACTTTGAGTTGGAGAATATCCTGGAGGTGAGGGGAAAGGTTGAAGAGTTGGAGCGTGTGCGCTCGATCAGCCAGATGATTCGTACAGTGGCGATTCGCCAGAAGAAGCCGCTGGGGCTGGGGCATGCGATCTTGTGCGCGCGGGAGGTTGTGGGGGACGAACCTTTTGTGGTGGTGCTTCCCGACGATTTGATCGGCTCGAGTCCGTCGGTGACGCGGCAGTTGATCGAGGTGTATGAGCGCTACGGGCAGGCGGTGGTGAGTGTGATGCCGGTGGGGCGAGAGGAGGTTTCGCGTTACGGGATCATCACCGGGGAGAACTGGGCGCCGGGGTTGCACCGCGTGAGAGGCATCGTAGAGAAGCCGGAGATGGATGTGGCGCCTTCGAACCTTGCGGTGATCGGGCGCTATCTACTGCCGCCGGTGATATTTGATATGCTGGCGGAGGTGGAGCCGGACAGCTCCGGGGAGATTCAGCTCACGGATGCTCTGAGTCGATTGAGTCGGGAGCGTGCGTTGGTGGGGTACGAGTTTAAGGGGCGCCGTCATGATATCGGGGATAAGCTGGGCTTCTTGACGGCGAACATCTCGTATGGTCTTCGGCATCCAGAGTTGGGACCGAAGTTGTTGGAGTATCTGCGTCGGAAGGTACGCGAGGCCGATGAGGCCGATGGGAAGTAAGGGCGCGTTCCGGGTTGCGATGTGGGCGGTGGTGGCGGTTGTGTTTGCTTCGGAGCAGACGCAGGCGTCACCGCCGCCTTTTTTGTTCGGGGTAGAGGCTTCGGAGCCGCGGTCTGTGACGCGGGGAGCGAAGACCTGGGTGATGCGTACAGTGGAGGGGGAACTGCGCGAGTATTGTGGTCGAGGGGTGCTGCGAGATGAGCGAGGGCGTGTGGTGACGTTGAGTGCGCGCTCGGATTGGCCGTGGGGGGCGGTGTGGGCGCTGTGGTGGTCGGGAGATGTGGCGGCGAGTCTGAGAGGGCTGGGATTCGGGTTGGATGGGGATCGGGCGTGGGTGGATGTGGTGGAGGGGGAGCTTGCGTATTGTTACGGGGGTGGGGCGGTGGAGATGTGTGTGGATGAAGGGTTGCAGGAGGTTGTGTATGCGCGAGTTGTGCGAGGGAGGGAGCGCTGGGAGTTCTGGATGGATGGAGGAGGGGAGCGGGGGAGAGTTAGCCGTGATGGGGTAGTGTGGGTGCAGATGGAGGCCGCGTCCTGTGGGGGCGATGAATCGGGTGAACGTTAAGGTTTGGTGAAGTCACGGCGTTTGAGAAGGAGAGCGTTTGTGACGACGCTGACACTGGAGAGGGCCATGGCCAGTGCGGCGAAGGCGGGGCGTAGCAGGCCGAGGGCGGCGACGGGGATGAGAACGGTGTTGTAGACAAAAGCCCAGAAGAGGTTCTGGCGGATTTTGTTGTAGGTAGCTGCGGAGAGTGAGATTGCGCGGCGCACACCATCGAGGGAGGAGGTCATCAGGGTGATGTCGGCGGATTCGATGGCGACGTCAGTGCCGGAGCCGATGGCGATGCCGAGGTCGGATTGGGCCAGAGCAGGGGCGTCGTTGACGCCGTCGCCGATCATGGCGACGACTTTGTTTCCCTGGTTCTGAATGTCTTTGACGGCCGCGGCTTTATCGCCGGGGCGTACACCGGCTTTGACGCGCTCGGGGGGGATTCCGACGCGTTCGGCGATGATGCGGGCGGTCTGGAGGTTGTCGCCTGTGATGAGCCAGGTTTCGGTGCCACGCGTGTGGAGCCATTCGATGAGCGCGGGGGCATCTTGGTGGGGAGCGTCTTCGACGGCGAAGAGGGCCAGAGGGGTGTTTGGGGAGGCCATAGCGACGACGGTTTTTCCCTGGTGTTGCAGGCGCTCGATGTCGTCGGAAGGTAAGGGGGCGCCTGTGAAGTCCTGGACCCAGGAGGGTTTGCCGATGGCGATGGTTTTCCCGTTGTGGGAGGCGGTGACACCGTCGCCGGCGATGGTTTTGAAGTTGGAGATGGAAGGTAGGGAGAGGGCGCGCTGCTGAGCAGCGCGTAGGATGGCGGTGCCGATGGGGTGTTGTCCGCCTTCTTCGATGGCGGCGGCCAGCGCGAGGTGTGCGTCGTCGGTTGCGTTGAGGGCGATGACGTCGGTCACGGTCATGTTGCCGGTTGTGAGGGTGCCGGTTTTGTCGAAGACCACAGCGTGGAGGGCTCGCGCGCGCTCCAGGGCCTGTGCGTTGCGGATGAGGACGCCGAGGGAGGCGCCCTTGCCAGATCCGACCATCATGGCGGTGGGGGTGGCCAGGCCGAGTGCGCAGGGACAGGCGATGACCAGGACGGCGACAGCGGGGAGGATGGCCGCGGAAGGGGTGTCGAGGACAGCCCAGGCGATGAAGGTGGCGATGGCGATGAGGATAACGGCGGGGACAAAGATGGCGGAGATGCGGTCGACGAGGCGCTGGATGTTGGCTTTTGATTCCTGAGCTTCTTCGACCTGACGGGCGATCTGGGCCAGAGCGGTGTCTTTGCCGACGCGGGTGGCGCGAAGGATGAGTTGTCCGTCGGTGGAGATGGTGCCGCCGATGACGGTGTCGCCGGGGCCACGGGTGACAGGGACGGACTCACCGGTGACCATGGCTTCGTTGACGTCGCTTTGTCCCTCGATGACTTCCGCGTCGGTGGGGATTTTCTCGCCAGCGCGCACACGCAGGAGGTCACCGGGTTGGAGTTCGGCGACGTCGACGGCGGTCCACTGGTCGTCACGTTGGACGAACGCCTGTTTTGCGCCGAGGTCGAGGAGAGCTTCGATGGCTTCGCCCGCTTTTCCTTTGGCGCGAGCTTCGAGCCATTTTCCCAGGCCGATGAGGGTGAGGATCATCGCGGCGCTTTCGAAGTAGGGGTGGGCGTGTGCGACGGCGCCTGCGATGTAGAGGACGCTGATGATCGTGGAGAAGACGTAGGCGGTGCCAGCTCCCAGGGCGACGAGGGTGTCCATGTTGACGGCGCCGTGACGGGCGGCAGCGAAGGCGCCTTTGAAGAAGCCTTGCCCGACGTAAGCGATGACGACACCGGTGAGGTAGATGAGGGTGATGAGGCGTGTGGCTTCGGCGGCGAAGTTTGCCTGCCAGTCGAGCCACATCGGCCCCATATCGAGGAGCATGATGGGGATGGTGAGGATGACGCCGGCGATCCAGCGCTTTTTCCAGAAGTCGGCTTCGGCTTTGCGGCGCTCGCTGATGCGGGATGCGCGTGGAGGAGTGGAAGATGCGGCGTGGAGGTCGGTCACAGGCGCGGGTTCTTCGACGTCGTAGCCAGCGGCGTGGACGGCGTCGATGAGGTGCTGGTGAGAGGGTTCGACGCCGGGTTTCCAGCGCACGCGGGCCTGCTCGGTGGCGAAGTTGACGCGGGCCTCGGCGACGCCTTCGACTCTGGAGAGGGCCTCTTCGACGCGCGTGACGCAGGAAGCGCAGGTCATGCCGCGGACTTCGAGCAGATCTGCGGGAAGGTCGATGGGGGCGATCGAGGCCGAGGTGCTCTTCTCGGAGGGCAGCGGCGTCGGGGAAGGCTCAGAGGCGTCAGGTTCGTCGGTGGGGCCGTCCTCCATGAGCGTCCGGGGGGAGAGGGAGGGTTGAGGTTCGGCGTTGGAGGGGGTGGCGGGGTAGCCGGCCTCAGAGATGGCAAGGGCGATGCCGTCGGACGTGAGGTTGGCGTCGGGTGTGATGGTGACGGTGGCGCTGTTGCGCTCGCGGTCGACGTTGTGTTCAAGGACGCCGGGGAGGTCATTGAGGGCGTGCCGGACGCGTGCGACGCATTTGCCGCAGGTCATGCCTTCAACGTGGAAGTTGAGGGTCGTGTTTGGGGCCGAGGGGGAAGCGTTGTCGAGCAGCGTGGTGGGGTAGCCGGCCTCGGAGATGGCGCGGGCGATCTCTTCGCTGGATGGGGCCTCGGAGCTGGCCAGGGTGATGTTGGCGAGGTTTTCGTCGCGGTCGACGTCGTGCTGGAGGATGCCGGGGAGGTTGTCGAGGGCGTTTTGGACGCGTGCGACGCATTTGCCGCAGGTCATGCCTTCGATGCGGAAGGTCAGAACCCGAGGGGGCGAGGCATCTGAGCCTGCGGGGGGCTCAATGAAGGAGGCAGGGTAGCCAGCGTCGGAGAGGGCTTGTGTGATCGCCGAGACCGATGGGGCATCGAGCTCCGCCAGAGTGATCCTGGCGCGTCCGGTGTGGCGGTCGACGCTGTGATCGATGACGCCGGGGAGGTTGTTGAGGGCGCTTTGGACGCGTGCGACGCATTTGCCGCAGGTCATGCCCTCCACGTTAAAGGTTAGCGTAGGCATGGTGCACCTCCCCGGCGCATGGGGTGTGAGTTACTCTGAGGACGACTCGGGCTCTTCGTCGTCTGAGGTTGATTTCTCGAGACCTTTCCAGGTTTCGAGGGGTTCGTTTCGGAGTTTCGACCAGAGGAAGAGGCCGAGGATGAACATGCCGATGGCGACCCATTGGGCGGGGGTGAGCATCAGGTAACGCGTGTCGCCGTGGAGGCCCGCCTCACCAGGGGTGACACGGAGGAAGTCGAAGAGGAAGCGGAAGGGCGCGTAGAGAAGGGGAAGCGTCCAGAGGTAGTAGCCCCGGCGCTGAGGTTTTCGGCCTTTGTAGAGGACGAAGAGGGTGAGGAAGAAGAAGATGATGGCTTCGTAGAAGCCCAGGTCATGGCGAGGCACGCCATCGGGGTATTGGAGTGCCAGGGGCCAGACTTCGGGGAGGGAATCACCGAAGATCGAACGGATCCACTCCCAGACGACGAAGTTGGTGGCATCGGCTCCGGGGTGATCGTGGACCAGGGCGCAGCCAATGCGGCCGAAGAAGAAGGCGATGGGCAGGGTAAAGGCGGCGACGTTGGACCAGCCGATGTGATCTTCGTAGGGGTTGCGTACGCGCCAGATGAGGAAGGCGATGACCCCGCCGATCAAGCCGCCGACGCTGGAGATGGAGCCCCAGACTTTGAAGAGGACGAGGGGATCTTCGAGGATGATGTGGGGTTGGTAGGCGACGACTTCGAAGACGTGGCTGAAGCACCAGCCGAAGATGAGGAGCCACATGCCGAAGTTCTGCATGCGGTCGCCGGAGACGCCCAGGATCTTCTGGCCGCGGCTTCCGAGGATGGAGAGGGCCAGTGCGACGCCGATGGCGACGGAAAGGCCGAAGGAGTGGAGGGTGAGCGGACCCAGCTCCCAGGGGCCGAGCTGCCAGTAGGGAAGGACCCCGAGCAGGTTCATGGTGAAGCTCCAGTCAAAAGTGGCGGGCTGTGGAGGCCGTCCACGTGGATAAAAGCGCTGAACATCAGCAACATCGAAGCGTGAGATTGGGTCGGAGCGCGAAAGCAGGCCGACCGGGCGGCATGCGTACCGCATTCATGGCGAGGGTTCAATTCGCACGGGCGGTGGCTCATTCCCGTGATTGGAGGTGGTAGGGACGTTGTTGAAGGGGAAAGGTAGGCGGGGCGGTGGCAGGTAAGGGACGGGCTGGTTGTGGGGGGAGGCGTCGGACTCAGGGGATGAGGTGTTGGTTGAGACGGCTGGCGAGTAGTAGGTCCGCGAGCACCAGGTTGGCCATGGCTTCGACGACGGGGACAGCGCGGGGGACGATGCAGGGGTCGTGGCGTCCTTCGCGGGCCATGGAGCCGATGGTGGAGGCGGGTTTGAAGACGACACGGAGGGTGATTCTTTGACCGTTGGAGATGCCCCCCTGGATGCCGCTGGCAGCGGGGCTGATGCCGGCAGCGGGGCCGTCGCCGGGGATGCCGGTGTGGAAGTCAACGCCGCGTGCGGAAGCGGCGGCGGGGGCGTCGCCCAGGGAGACACCGACGACCGCGCCGATGCCCATCATAGCGTCGGCCAGTCGGGCTTTTAGTTTGGCGAAGACGGGTTCGCCGAGACCGATGGGGCAGCGGTCGATGCGAAGCTCAATGACGCCACCGCGGGAGTCGCCCTGAGCTTTGCACTCGACGAGCTCTCGGGAGATTCGATCGGCGACGTTGAGATCGGGGCAGCGAGTGGGGTGCTGGTCGACGAACTCGGAGGTGAGGTCTTCGGGGATGGATTGGGCGATGTGCTGGCCGATTTGATGGGTAAAGGCGACGACGCGAGTTTGCGAGGGGAGGAGGCGAGCGGCGAAGGCGCCGCCGATGACGCGGCAGAGTGTTTCTCGGCCGGAGGCGCGGCCTCCGCCGCGGTGGTCGCGGTGTCCGAACTTCTCCTGCCAGGTGCGATCGGCGTGGCCGGGGCGGAAGTAGTTGGGGTCGTAGTCGCGGGAGCGCTGGTCGGTGTTGTGGACGACAACGCAGATGGGGGTTCCGAGGGTTTTGCCGTCGAAGACGCCGCTGAGAAGTTCGGCGCGATCGGCTTCGGAGCGTGCGGTGGTGATGTTGGACTGGCCGGGACGTCGGCGATCAAGGTGGGGTTGAAGGTGCGTGGCGAGGTCGAAGTCGACACCGGCGGGCATGCCGTCGATGACGGCGCCCATGGCGGGGCCGTGGGATTCGCCGAAGGTGGTCAGTCGAAGGTAGGTGCCGAAAGTGTTTGCAAACATCAGCTGCTCCAGAAGAGACGTTGGGCCAGGGCCTGGGCGTCAAAGAACGCGTCGCCGCCGAGGTGCATGGTGGCGTATGGGGGAGGTTGCACGTTGGCGTAGTGGAGGTCCAGCCAGGCCGTGGTGGGGGGAGGGGGGCCGGGCGCCTTGTGAGCGAAGGAAGCGGCGGCATTGATGATGAGAGCAAGGTGCGGGAGGTCAGCCGGGGCGCTCTTCCAGCCGGCGCGGGCGGAGATGTGTGCGACGAGCTGGAAGTCGGAGTCTTCGAGAGCGCGGAGCAGTGCGGGGCTGACCCCTCCCTGGCCGAAGATCAAGGTGGGGCCCGGTGTGACGCCAGCGTCGATGAGGGCCTGCAAGGATGCGCGCATGCCGATGTGGTCGGTGTCGGTGCCGATCCAGCCGTGAGATGTGCGACGCAGGGTGTTGAGGGCATCGTCGTCGGCGGCGATATGGTGAGCGACGTGGCGTTTGAGAGGGGATGTCACGGAGATTCCGCGGATGTTGAGGTGATGGAGGAGCGCAAGGGTGTCAGGGAGAGCCTCGGTCGGAGTGGGAATTTTGAGGTAGCCCCTGGGGTGGTCCTCGTTGCAGTCGGAGCGCAGCGCGGCGCGGCGGTGCCAGAGGTCGCCCTGGCTCTGCGCGACGGGTTCGCCGATGAGGGCGTCGAAGGATGTGGGGGTGGGGGTTGTAAGGGTGGGCAGCAGGTTTTGGAGATCAAGGGCGGAGGGATGCGCGGGGTTGCGTTCGGCGAGTCCGACGGGGAGGTAGTGAAGCGCGTTGGTTGAGGCTAAGAGGTGGCGGACCCAGGCAGCGCGGAGGCCCTGGGGGATGATCGCGAAAGGGTGTGGGCAGGCGTCGAACGTGGCGCGAGCGTCTAGAGCGGCGCGGATGGAGGCAGTGTCGGGAGCCTGCGGCGCGTATTTGAGGGTCACGCGCTCCGGGGAGACGTTGAAAGCGGTCATCAGCGCGTCGGCGCCGTCGATGAGGGAGGAGATGTCGGCCGGAGCGGGGTGGGCGGGATGCGCGGAGAGGATGATTGAGGCGGGGAGGTGGGGGCGAAGCGCATCGATCTGGCGCAATGTTTGCGGAAGGAAGCGCAGGTCGATGTCCCAGGCAGCGGCTCGGGGGATGTTGAGGAGCCAGAGCGGGTCGGGAGTTCGGAGGGAGAGCAGGAGCTCGGTGGTGTGTTGGTTTAAGTCGAGGCGGTCTGTCGGAGTGGGGAGCGTGGGGAAGATATCGCTACGCAACTCGACGTTTGCCAGGCGCAGCAGGGCGCGATCGTGGAGGGAGCGGGAGAGCTCGCCGGCGTTGAGGGGGACGATGGCAGTGCGCGCGGCGATCGGGGAGTCGGGGACCTGTGAGATCCAGTCGATGAGGGTCGCGAGGTCGTCGGCGGCCCGCTCGATCGTGCGGGTGAGGGGGATGCTCAGTTTGAGGTGTGCGGCGTCGCGCCAACGGGGTTCGCGGGTGTGACTCATCCAGCGGTGTTCGTCATCAAGCGAGAGGTCGGGGCGGACGCGGGGGCGAGTGCTCTCGGCGACGGTGGCCTGCCAGCCGTCGCGGTTGATCCAGATGACGATGGCACCGGGAGGGAAGGCGTTGAGGCCAGCACCAGCGGCGATGATCGGAGCGTTTGGCCGGGCGACCAGGGTGCGAGCGGTGCTCGCCTCGACGGTACGGAAGTTCTGGATGTGCCGGAAGATAAGGTCAGCGATAGCTGTGTGTGTCTCCCGGGCGATGACGTCGTCAAGGTCGAAGAAGGGGCGTCCGAGCTGCGAAGCAGCGAGGCGTCC
The DNA here is from genome assembly GCF_004005565.1 of Lujinxingia sediminis. NCBI lineage: Bacteria > Deltaproteobacteria > Bradymonadales > Lujinxingiaceae > Lujinxingia > Lujinxingia sediminis. The sequence continues at coordinate 163,727 of NZ_SADD01000011.1, forward strand.
AAGGGTGGATTTCCCCACACCGCGGTGGCCGACAAGGAGGACAGGGGGGGCGGATAGGGTTTTGGGACGGGTGGGGCGTGAGGGGCACATAGGGGCTCAAAAAAGTGGGAAACTTGCAGGTCGGGCGCTGGTGGGCGATGGTGAGCGCGCAACCTGATTCGCAAAACAGGCCCGGCGTGCCATACTTCGCCCACTTAGAACAACCGAGAAGTCCGTCGAAACGGCGCCGGCTGCGCCACCAACGGGGTATCCCAGTGAAAATGACAACGAAAGAACGCGCGCTCGGCGCGCTTATTGCGATCGCGATGATGACCTCCTCCTCGGCTTCTGCTCAAGGGCTCCCGAGTGCGGAGGATATGTGGAATGAAGCGCCGCCGGCGGAGTCGTCTGAGGAGGTTGATGAGCGGGTGGGGCAGGAGGCTCCCGTGGAAGAGGAGGCCGGTTCGGCGGCGGCGTCGGGCGAGGTTGAAGCCGAGGAGGTCGGTGCTGAGGCTGAGGTCGAGGCTGCCGAAGGCGTCTCGGACGATGCGAGCGCGGAAGGGGAGTCCGGGGAGACGGACGAGGTTTTGGGGGAGAAGAGCGAGACGGCGTTTGTCGAGCGCGAGCGCATTTCTCCGGTCATGAATCTGGAGGGGGCGCCGGGCTTTCATGGGGTCGCGTCGGCGATTAGTCCCGGGGCGTTGATGTTCCAGGTGGGTTTTCTGGGGGAGGCGTCTGGCGGATCGAACGTGATCCGGTTGAATGATGAGAACCGTACGCTGAGCGGGAACGTGGCGGTGAGCGGTCAGATCGTGGAGAACTTCGGATTTAACTTCCGGATGCAGGCGCGCAACAACATCAATACGTTTGGGCGGCCGCAGGCGATGCTCTCGCAGGGGGATTTGAGCGCGGGTGTGATCGGGCGCTACGAGGTGTCGCCGGGGGTGTGGCTTGGCGGTGATTTGAACCTCTTTATGCCCGCGGGCTTTGGTGGGGTGGGGCTGTCGGCTTCCTCGCTGAGCCTGCGTCCGCGCTTTCTGGCGAGCTTCGATATCGGACAGATGAGCCAGCAGCAAGGTGGGGGCGATGTTCCGGTGGTGGGGCATTTCAACGTGGGCTATCGCTTTGACCAGAGCGAGAACCTTGTGCCGGAGGGCGTGCAACTCGATCGGGTAGAGCGCTTCGCGTACGGGATCTCGGCGTATGATCTGGTGGAGTTTGGGATTGGTGCGGAGGTTCCGCTGCCTTACGTGACTCCCTTTGTGGGGTATCAGCTGGCAGTACCGGTTAACGGGCGTGGCGGGGTGTGCGAAGCGGACCGGGCGCTTGCGTGCGTGTCGGATATTGGTGGCGGGGCGTTCCCCCAGAAGATCAGCGTGGGCTTGAAAGCGGAGCCGCTGGAGAATCTCGGTTTGCACGCCGGGGTGGATCTGGGGCTGACGAGTTCGGATGCGGAAGGGCTTCCGGTGACGCTGCCTTATAACGTGATCTTCGGGATGAGCTGGAACATCGATACGAGCGGTCCCACGATCATCATTGAAGAGCGCGAGGTTGAGAAGGTTGTCGAGGTGGAGCCGACCCTGGGCTACGTGATCGGCAGTGTGGTCAACGCCGAGAGTGGGGAGGCGGTTGGTGACGCGCGCATTTATTACACCAACCGGGAGCTCGCCGGTCAGCTCAGCGGGACGGAGAGCGGTGTGTTCCGCTCCTACGGTTTTGAGCCCGGAGAGGCGCTGGAGCTGCGCGTGGTGCACCCGCACTACGAGGAGGCGTCCGCGAGCTATACGGTGGTCGAGGGTGAGGGAGAGCTGGAGGTGAAGCTGACTCCGCTTCCGCGTCAGGCGTGGGTGCGCGGGCAGGTGACGGATGCCGAGGGGGGCCCGCTGGCGAATGCCACGGTACGTTTGAGCGGTGAGGATGAGCCCATTCAGGTTACGACGGATGAGGAGGGGCGCTTTGAGGCGGAGCTTCAATCCGGGGCGTATACCGTAGCCGCGCAGGCGGAAGGGTATCTGACCGCGGGTCAGGACGTGAGCCTTGAGCCGGATGCGGAATTGCAGATGGTGCTTTCGCTTTCGGAAGCTGGTGAGCAGCTGGTTGAGCTGAGTGAGGAAGAGATTCGCATCAACGAGCGGATCTATTTTGAGACCGGGGCGGCGACGATTCTGGAGCGTTCGTTCAACGTGCTTAATCAGGTTGCGGCGGTGTTGTTAGAGAACCCGCAGATCGAGCGAGTTCAGATTGAGGGCCACACCGACGATGTGGGAGACAGTGAGTTCAACATGGAGCTGTCGCAGGCCCGTGCTGAAGAAGTACGAAACTACCTGTTGGCGCGGGGGATTCGTGTGGAGCGTCTCGGGGCGAAAGGGTTCGGCTCGGAGCGTCCGCTGGTTCCGAACACGTCCAACCGTAACCGCAGTTTGAATCGCCGGGTTGAGTTCAAGATCCCGAGCACCCAGGAGTAAGGAGAGTCAATGGCGAAAGCGCGCACCCTGTATGTCTGTAGCAGCTGTGGGTATGAGTCGCCCAAGTGGATGGGAAAGTGCCCGGGTTGTGAAGACTGGAACACGTTGGAAGAAGAGGTGCGCGAGCGGCCATCGGCCAGCGAGCAGGCCGCAGCCGGTAAGCGGGCGGGGTACGGAGCGGAGGGGGGCTCAAAACCGGTGCGTCTTTCGGATGTTGTGACCGAGAAGGGCGAGCGAATCTTCAGCGGTGTTGAGGAGCTGGATCGGGTGCTGGGCGGGGGCTTTGTGCGTGGGGGTGTGGTGCTTCTGGGGGGGGATCCGGGTATCGGGAAGTCGACGCTGTCGCTGCAGGTCGCCGGGATTTTGGCGGAGCAGGGGCTTGATGTGCTTTATGTCTCCGGAGAGGAGAGCATGGGGCAGATTAAGATGCGGGGGGCGCGTCTGAGTGTGGAGGTGGGCCAGGTTCAAGTGGTGGGGGAGACGAGTCTGGAGAGGGTGGAAGCGTTACTGGAGGAGCATAAGCCAGACTTGCTGGTGCTTGATTCGATTCAGACGCTGGCAACGGAGAGGTTGACGTCGTCGCCCGGGAGTGTGGCGCAGCTACGGGAGGTGACCGGCACATTGACGCAGCTGGCGAAGGGGTTGCAGATGCCCACGATCCTGGTGGGGCATGTGACTAAGGAGGGGGCGATCGCCGGGCCGAAGGTCCTTGAGCATATGGTGGATACGGTGCTCTATTTTGAGGGTCAGGCCGGGTCAAATTTTCGGATCTTAAGGGCAGTGAAGAACCGCTATGGCTCGACCAACGAGATCGGCGTGTTCGAGATGCGGGGGGACGGGTTGCATGGGGTGGAGAACCCGTCGGCGATGTTTCTGGCGGAGCGACCGCTCGGAGCGCCGGGGAGCGCGGTGGTGCCGGTTGTGGAGGGCACGCGGCCCTTGCTGGTGGAGGTGCAGGCGCTGGTCAGTTCCAACACCTACGGGCCGCCGCGGATCACAGCGATCGGGGTGGATCAGGGGCGAGTGATGCTCTTGCTCAATATCATTGAGAAGCGCGCCGGGCTGAAGGTGGGGGGACACGATGTGTTTGTGAATGTGGCCGGGGGTGTGAAGGTGGTGGAGCCGGCGGCGGACCTCGGGATCGCGTTGGCGATCGTGTCGAGCTTTCGCAACCGCGCGTTGCCGCAGGATACGGTGACGTTTGGAGAGTTGGGGTTGACCGGGGAGGTCCGGGCGGTGAGCCAGGCGGTAGGGCGTCTGGTGGAGGCGAAGAAGCTGGGGTTCAAACGCGCGCTGAGCCCCCGGGGCAACGCCCCGGGGATCGAGACTTTTGTGGATGCGCATGCCGGGGCGTTGGGCGAGCTTAAGGTGGAGACTGCCCGGACTCTTGGTGATGCGCTGCGTTCGGCGCGTCTTGTGGAGAGCGTCGAAGAGGGGTGAGGTGAAGGTCTCAGCGCGGGGGAGGGATCAGGCTGCGGGGGCCCAGATACGGCACCAACCGCCGGGGTTGATCGGTCCGGCGACGACGGTGCAGCCGCCGCAGTCGGCGCCAGCTTCGGGTTTGGTGTAGAGGGCGCAGTTGTCGCAGCGCTGGTCGGGTTTGGAGGTCTTCTCGACGTAGCCGTTGGTGGTACGCGTGGCGATCTGTGCCTCGTTGAGACCGGAGGTGTCGTCGCAGCTGACGGCTGAAGCCTCGGTGCCGGCCTGTCCCTTGCGGGTGGAGCCGGTGGCCTGGGATTGTCCGGAAGGTTCGCAGGCAGCGAGGAAGGTGCCGGCCCCGGTGGCGAGGGCACCGAGGATGGCGGCGCGTTCGAGGAACTGGCGGCGATTCAACAGGGTCTTCTCACTCATTAGACACTCCTTAGGTTACGAATTGATGGTTGGCGTGACCGCAGCGGTCACACACAACGTCAATAATAAGCACCAGGCCCCATGAGTAATGCGGCAGAATGTCGCGGGTGCGGATTATTCTCGGGGCGGGTACTTGTCGAGTTTACGCTGCAAGGTGCGGCGGTGGATGTCGAGGCGGCGTGCAGCTTCGGAGATGTTGCCGCCGCAGTCTGCGAGGACACGTTGGATGTGTTCCCACTCGGCGCGGGCCAGGGAGGGGGCCTGATAGTCGTGGTCTGCACCGCTCATGGGAGGTTGCTCACCGCGCTCGAAGGCGGCGATGATGTCATCGGCGTCGGCGGGCTTCTGGAGGTAGTTGATGGCGCCCAGGCGAACCGCATCGATGGCGGTGGCGATGGAGCCATAGCCGGTGAGGACGACGATTTTGGTCTGGGGGTCGATGGATTTAAGGTCGCGGACGACTTCGAGGCCGCTTTTTCCGGGCATCTTCATATCGACGACGGCCCATTCGGGGCTTTCTTCACCGGCGAGGGTAATGGCCTGGGCGTGTCCGTCGGCCACGCGGACCTCAAAGGTGCGGTCCCGAAAGGCGCGAGCGAGGCGCTCGCGAAAGATCTCGTTGTCGTCGACGATCAGGAGAGTGCGCTCTTCGCTCATCATTCAGTCTCGCGGAAGTGGGGGTGGGTAGGGTGCCAGGGTCTCGGTGGCGCTGGCGGGCAGGAGGACGGTGATGGATGTGCCACGGTTGAGATGGGAGTCGATATGGAGGTTGCCACCGATTTTCTCGACGAGCGTGCGCGCGAGGAAGACGCCCAGGCCCATGCCACGACCGGTGGGTTTGGTGGTAAAGAAGGGTTCGCCTACGCGTGCCAGAACATGAGGCGGCATGCCGCTGCCGTGGTCTTCGATGCTCAGTCGGATGTGGTCGCCGTCATCAAAGACACTCAGGTGAACGGGTTGGTCGGGGGAGCTGGCGTCGATGGCGTTGTTGATAAGTCCGCGAAGGGCCTGGGCCAGGGCGCTGATGGGCGCGCTGATGGAGGCGGCGCGTTCGGTGTGAAGGTTGACTCGGACGCGGGTCGGGTCACGGCAGTCGCGAAGCATCTGCGCGACAAGCTCCTCGATGCGAGCGGGGCGCGCCAGCTCCCCCATCGACTCGCCGGCATCGGCGGAGAGCTGTTGGAGGATCTCGCGGCATCGCTCGACCTGCTCACGGATGAGGCGAGCGTCTTCGAGGAAGTAGTCGGGGACGTCCTGGGACTCCAGGCCGCGGTGGAGCTCGCTGGCGACCAGGGCGATGGTGGAGAGGGGGGTGGAGAACTCGTGGGCGGCGCCGGCGGCCAGGGTGGCCAGAGAGGCCAGGCGCTCGTTGCGCATCTTCGCCTCGCGGGCGCGGTGGAGTTCCTCCTCACGGCGGTTGAGGGTCTGCTGGATCATGTTGATGAAGAAGGCCAGCACGGCTGAAGAGACGACAAAGGCGGCCCATTTTCCCTGGACTTCCATGGAGGCAACGTTCGGCCGGAGTGCCCAGGGAAGGTGGTGGGAGGCATAGACGAAGTAGAGGCCGATGTAGCAGCTGATGCATACAGCGGTCACGGCCCATGTCCACAGGGGGCGAAGCAGGAGGGCTGCCAGCGCGATGTGTATGAAGTAGAGGAGGCTAAAGGGGTTGTAGGCTCCGCCGGTCAGGAAGAGCAGGCCGGTGAGGAAGGCGATGTCTGCCAGGAGCACCAGGGCTACCAGGGCTTTGTGGCGGGGGCGGCCGGTTTTTGCCCAGGCTATGAGGGCGAGGTTGGAGAGGACCTCAAAGAAGAGGACCAGGGAGAGCATGGGGTAGGGGAATTCAACGTCGAGGAAGGCGTTGGAGACCATGACCACAGCGGTCTGACCGATGATAGCGACCCAACGCAGGCGAATCAGCCAGGCAAAGTTGAGGCGATGGACGTCTTCAACGGCGGCGTGACGCGAGGTTTGTGGGGCGGGTGTGCTCATGGGTTGGACGGCTCGGTTTGCAGGAGAGGTCAGGCTGGATACAGCGCAGTTCCGTGGGCTATTCCGGATGTTGCAAACGTGTACATTGAGCTTGAGCTATGAAACAATGCGGCAACGCGTCGCGGGCGTATCCCGGAGACGTGGATGCTGCCGGGGAGGAGGAAGCGCCAGCTCAAGCGCATCATCGACTTTGTAGGACAGCGATGCAGCCAGTTACAGACGCCATGAACCCACATATTCTCAGCCTGACGGTACTGAGCGGTCCGGATGCCGGGCTCACGCGGAGCTTTCAGCAGGAGCGTGTGCAGTTGGGGCGGGATCGTCGCAATGATTTTGTGCTCAGCGATGGGTTCGTATCGAACCGTCATGGTGAGTTTTCGTTGGAGGGGAGCACGCTGGTCTATCGGGACCTGTGTAGCAGGCATGGCTCGACGGTGATGATCGAGCAGGTTTCGATGCGTCTGCACGACAAAGATAAGGAGACGCAGGTTCGGCTGCAGAACGGGGCGGAGGTGCAGCTCGGGTCGAGTTTGATCCGGGTGGATCTGGCACGTGCGCCCGGGGGAGCTCAGGATGATACCGGGTTGCATCCAGAGCCGGAACTCACGGAGGCTGCGAGCGCCAGCGGGGAGAGGTTTATCACGACCGCGCACCAGCCGGTGCAGACGATTCATCGTCGATTGCAGAGCTCTGACCAGCGTATGGCAGTGCTCTTCAGGCTTGCGGGGCAGCTCAACGGGCTGACGGCGCTGGATGAGGTGCTGAATCTGATTGTGGACGCGGTCTTCGACGCGTTTCCGGCGGCGAACTTCTTTGCGGTGACGTTGGCCAGCGATCCTGAGACGGTGGTAGAGACGGCGCCGATGATGACCCGGGTGCGGGGGGATAAGCCGCTGCCAGGGGATGAAGAAGCGCCGATTTTGAGCAGCAGCATTCTCAAGCGGGTGGCGCAGACGCGGGAGAGCGTGCTCTTTGTTAAGGATTCGCTGGGGGCGGATATCTCGCAGAGCATCATCGATGCGCAGATCACCGCGTGTTTATGTGCGCCTCTGGTCGGTCAGCAGTCGTTGCTGGGGGTGATGCAGGTCGATACGCGGGGGCGAGGTAGTCTGTTTTCGAAGCATGACCTGGAGCTCTTTAATATTCTGGCGTCGAATGCGGCGTTTGCGATTGAGCGGGCGCGGCTGACCGAGAGCATCGTGGAGATGTTCGAGGGATTTGTAGCCGCGAGCGTGGACGCGATTGAGGCGCGCGACCCGATTACGGCCGGTCACTCCGAGCGGGTGGCGAGCTATACGCTGGCGTTGGCCGAAACGGTCAATGAGATTGAGACGGGGCGGTTGGGGGAGATTCATTTTCAGCATGGTGAGTTGACCGAGCTGCGTTATGCGGCGCTGCTTCATGATTTTGGGAAGATCGCGGTCAGCGAGTCGGTGCTGCAGAAGGGGGCCAGGCTGCCGCCGGAGCAGATGCGCCTGATCGGGCAGCGTTTTGCGACGGTTCGGGAGCTTGCCTATCGCCAGTGGCTGCGTGCATATGCCGAAGAGTTAGAGCGGGGCGACGCGAGGCCAGATGGTCGCGGGCTGGCGCGGATTGACGGGAGGTTTGAGGCGTTCAGCGCGGAACTTGAGGAGACCTTTGAGTGGCTGGGGTATGTCGCCACGAAAGGGTTTGTGGAGAAGGAAGAGATCGCGCGGGTTCGGGAGGTTGCGGCGCGCACCTACGTGGACCATCACGGGCGGGTTCAGCCTTATCTGACGACTTTTGAGGCGGAGAACCTCTGCATTCAGCGCGGGACGCTCAACGAGGCGGAGTGGGTGGAGATGCGTAGCCACGCCGCGCTCAGTGAGAAGTATCTTTCGAGGATTCCGTGGAGTTCGGAGTTGAGCCGGGTGCCATGCATCGCCGGGGCGCACCATGAGAAGCTCGATGGGACGGGTTACCCCCGAGGGTTGGGGGCGGAGAAGATCTTGCCTCAGGTTCGGATGCTGACGATCGCGGATATTTTTGATGCGCTCACCGCCAGTGACAGGCCGTATCGCAAGGCGGCGACGGTGGAGCGAGCGTTGCAGATTCTGGGGATGGAAGCCGGGGATGAGAAGCTGGACAGGGATCTGGTGGATCTGTTCGGGGCGCGGGTGATCCCGCGGATTTCGCATATCATCCCGGGCGGCGGGCGAAGTTAGGCCCGATCACTCCGGGGGAGAGCGTTGTTGCGCGCGGTTAGCGGTGAGGGGGCAGAGCGGCCTCGAGGTGCGCGAGCCTGGTGAAGAAGCGCAACCTGCGGCGAAGGTCCATGGTCGGGGCAGCGCCGTAGCCGGCCCAGAAGGCGCGCTCGGTGGCCGGGGAGTTGCCGGCCAGGGTGGGAGAGAGCGCGATCGCAAGGTCAGACTCAGGCGGACGAAGCGCGGCCTGCGAGAGATCGAGGAAGGCGGAGATGCGGCCTTGCTCGGGTTCGACGAGGATGCGGCCGGGGGTCACGTTCGTGATGGTCCAGACGCTGCGGGTGCGGGGATGGAAGGAGCTCAGGCTCTGGCGAAGCCAGGCGAAACTTTCAGTGAAGCGCACGCGCTCGGTGTCGTCATCGACATGTTCGAGGCAACGGGCCATCTCGTCCAGGTGCGCGGCGAGTGCGGCGTTGAAGGTCTGGAAGTACGAGGTGCCCGCGAGGTGGAGGCGAGTGGGGACTCCGAAGCCATCGGGGCAGGGGTGGTTGTGAAGGTGTCGTAGGGCCTGGCCGAGCGCGCGCATTATGGTCAGGCGGCTGCTCAACTCGGAGACACTGCTAAGGGGTAAGCCCGGGTGAGAAGGGCTCCAGCGGGCCGCGCTGAAGCGCGAGGGAGCTTCCGTGGTGAGGGTGAGCGCACCGGGGCCGATTTCGTCGCAGAGGGCCTGGTGGCGGCCGGAGCGCGCGGCGTCGGGCCAGCGAAAGTGCCAGCGGCGCTCGCCATCGATCTCGACTTCGTCCCAGGTCCAGCCGGGCTCCTCGGCGAGCCGGCGTGTGGTCTCGGGGAGAGGAGGGCGGCGCGTGGGTGCCGGGGTGCCGGTGGTTTTAGAGTCGCTGTTCATCGGGCGCTCGACTGGCCAGGGAGAGGGAGTGCTCAGTCACGCATGCAGGCTTGAGGGATGGGTTGTTCGCGATCTTCGAGCATGTAGCGCACTGTGCGGGTGACGGTGCGGCAAGTGTAGCGGTCGCGGGTGTCTTGCGCGAGGCCTTTGCAGCTGGCGCCGACGCCGGGAAGATCTTCGACCTCGGCGCAGCACTCGACCATCTGGCGGCATTCGGCGGGTTTGCAGGCAGTGGTGAGGAGCGCCAGGGTGGCAACGACGCCGAGGGTTGTGATGAGGCGGATGGGACGGGGCATGGTGTCTCCGGGGCGGGCATGGGGGACGTGCTCGGGGGGACGAACAACGACCGGGGGGAAGATGCTTATGAGCTTTTGGGCAGAAGATCCAGACGCACTGACGGAACGCGCCGGTGGGGGGCGGGCCATATCGACCCGGTGCAGGTTGTCTGTTTTTCCGGGTCCGAGCCGCGGTGAACCTTCAGGGAAGGAGATGGGCCGCCAGCGTGGTTCTTACTGTCACAAGGGTGTCACGTACGTTGTTGTAAGCAAAGGTGACGCGACGCATAAAGCGCGTACAATGGTGCCGACTTCTGCCACGAGGCTGCCTTGACCACCACCGCACCTCCCCCAACTTTGATCGGACGCTACGAGCTCCTCACTCGCCTGGCCACCGGCGGGATGGCGGAGTTGTTCCTGGCGCGGGAGCGGGGGCTTGCCGGGCTGGAGCGCCTGGTGGTGATCAAAAGGATCTTGCCGCATCTGGCTGACCAGGCCTCGTTTGTGGAGATGTTTCTGCGGGAGGCGCGCATTGTCGCCAGGCTCTCGCACCCCAATGTGGTGCAGATCTACGAGCTGGGACACGAAGCTCAGACCTACCATATCGCGATGGAGTATATTCACGGCTCCACCGTGCGCGAACTCCTGCTGATGAGCCAGGCCGCGAAGGTGAAGGTGCCCTTTGATGTGATCGCATCGATCGGGGTGCAGTCTCTCAGGGGGCTGCATGCGGCCCATGAGCTGCGGGATCTCGACGGGCAACCTCTGGGGCTGGTTCACCGCGATATTTCGCCGCATAACTTGATGTGCACGAGTGATGGGCACGTGAAGTTGCTGGATTTCGGCGTGGCGAAGACCACCACGGCCAGCGTGGAGGCGACGTATTCGGGGAATCTGAAAGGGAAGTTCGCGTACCTCTCGCCGGAGCAGTGTCTGCATGAGGAACTGGACCGTCGCTCGGATGTGTTCGCGATGGGGATTGTGCTGTGGGAGATGTGCGCGATGCGGCGTTTGTTTAAGCGGCGCACAGAGCTCGATATGATGCAGGCGATCATCGGTGGGGATGTGCCGCGACCCTCGCGCTTTCGTCCGGATGTGCCGGAGGCGTTGGAGGAGGTCGTGATGCGCGCGCTGGAGGTCAAGCGCGAGGATCGTTATGAGAGCGCCGAGGCGATGCGGCGGGCGCTTGAGGATGCGGCGCGCAGCGAGGACTTGCAGCTCGGCGAGCGTCCGGTGGCCGCGTATTTAAAGGAGGTCGCCGGGGAGAAGCTTGAGGAGCGGCGTGCGACGGTGGCCAGCGCGTTTGAGAGGGCGCTGACCAGCGATGAGCGCCGGCGCTTGTTGCATATGACCGGGTCGAGTTCGCGCTCGCAGTCGATGCTGGGGCAGGACGACGAAGACGATCTTCCCACAGTGGTAGAGCGGCCGGGGGCGCAGGGGACGACGCCGGGCGTCGCGCGAGGGAAGGCAGCAGATGTGCGGGCGTCGATGGCGAGGGACGCCCGTCCCGGTGCTGATGTGGGTGGGGAGTTTCCGGCGGCGCGATCGGTGGTGATGTCGCCGGGGGGCGAGGGGCAAGCGCAGGAGGCAGGGGGCGATGGGTGGCGAGTGCGAGGGCGGCGACGCCGCAGGCTGGGCGTCGCGTTGGTCGTGGTTGCGGCGGTGGTGGTGGCGAGTGCGCTTGTCTGGGTAGCGCAGCGCGAAGATGTTATCGCGGTGAGTGGGCCTCCGCTGGCCATGGGCTGGGCGCCCACGGTGGATCCGAGCGTGTTGCAGGCGGAGCTTGCGCCTTTGCATCGGGAGCTTGAGCGAGCGACCGGTAGGCCGGTGCCACTGGTGATCACCCGTGACTATGCCGACCTTGCTGAGCGGCTGACGCGCGGAGAGATCGCCGCGGCGGTCTTGCCTCCGATGCTTTACGTCGAGACCCAGCGCCGTGAGCCCGGTATCGAGCTGCTTGCGCTCAAGGAGTTTGATGGGGGGACGTCTTCCGATGCGCTTTTGCTGGTGAGGATGAACGCTCAGATCACGAAAGTCGCAGATCTCGAAGGCAAGACGTTTTGCCTGGTGGACCGCTTCTCAACATCCGGGAACTTTTTGCCGCGGCAGTACCTTCGCGAACAGGGGTACGAGCCGGACCGCTTTATCGGGCAGATTCACTGGAGCGGTGACCACTTCCAGGGGATGCGTGATCTGATCGAAGGCACGTGCGACGCGGCGGCGACGTACTCCGGTGCGTTTTTGTCGGGGGCGGAGTATGAGATCCCGACCGGGCAGATTCGCACCCTGGCGATCACCGGACATATCCCACAAGATACGGTCGTGGCCGGGGCGCATGTGTCGGAGGACGATGCGGAACTTTTACGGCGCAGCCTGCTCGACTTCGATCCGCGTCAGGCTCTGGGGGTAAGCCAGCTCGGAGATAACCAGCGCATCACGGGATTCTCGCCAGCGAGCGATGAGGCATTTGAGAGCCTGCGCGAAGTGATTGAGGCCGAACGCCTGGATGGGGAGAGCGCGTCGGGAGATGCGGGCCTCTGAGCCCGAGGTGCATCGGATTGCGAAAGCGTTGAGGCAGAAGAAAGCCCCGCAGCGCACAGCGCTGCGGGGCTTTGTGTTCGGGGGAGGACGCGTCACGTTCAGTGGGCGTCAGCCTCAAACGTGACCACCGGCATACGTGCGATGGATTGAGGCTCGAAGTGGGCGGTGGGCGTCTGGTCGCGGTTGTCGCGTCGGGCTTCATCGGGGACGCGCCCGCTGAGGTAGGTGCTGATTTCGCCGAGCTCCACGACACCGTCGCCGTTGGCGTCGGCCTGGCCGCTGAGTCCTTCGATTAAGAAGTACGAGAAGAGGCCGTGCTCGGTGCCACTCATCGTGCCGGTGACCTCGTCGGCGGCCGCGGCGCTGAGTAGGGCGAAGCGTGCAGGCTGGTCGTCGCGCGCCGGGATCTCAAGATCTTTGACTGGAACGAGGGGACGGGTGCCTTCGGCGAGCACGCTGCGGCCGCCGGAGCCCGAGAAGCAGGAGTCGAGCATGACGATGACTTCTGAGGCGGAGAGTTCACGAAGTTGGGAGGTGAGCTCATCGATGCCCATGCCCTGGCGGTTGATAAAACGCGGGTCGCCATCCCAGGGGACGAGGTAGGCGTCGCCGGTCTGAGGGTCGGGGGCACCGTGGCCGGCAAAGAAGACGTAGACGCGCCCGGTGCTTTTGGCGTTTTTGGGGAGCCATTCCTGGAAGTAGGCCTCCAGGGAGGAGCGGGTGGCCTGATCGTCGAGGAGGGTGATGATGTTGCGACGCGGTAAACCCAGATGGGTTTCGGCCAGGTCGGCAAACGCGCGTGCGTCAGCGCGGGCGCCGGTCGAAGAGGGCAGGCCACCGCGGTAGTCTTCGACGCCGATGACCAGGGCGATGTCGTCGGGGCGGGTAACCACCGAGGGGGCATTGCTGCCCGGGCGCTCCGGGCGGGGGTTGGGCGAGTCGGGCTGTGCGATGTCGCGCTGAGCGCTGAGCGAGAGCAGCGCGCGGGCGGCGGCGTCGCGCACCTGGTCGTTGGCATCGTTTTGAGAGACGTTCTCCAGGGCCAGAAGCACGCGAGCCTCGGGCACGGCGATGTTGCGCAGCGCATCAATGGCAGCGCGACGCACCGTGGGGAACTCTGAGCCGAGCGCGGAGACGAGGGTGGGAAGCCCGGAGGCGCCTTCGGTACCCAGCGCGCCCAGCCCCAGGGAGGCGGCGTAGGGGTTGACCTTTGCGAGCTCCGGAACGCTGGCCGCGCCAACTTTGGCGGCGGTGTTGATCAGCGGATCGCAGCTGGTGGAGTGCACCCAGTCGTCGTCGCCCTCGGCGATGCCCTCTTCCACTCTGCAGTCGGAGGCGTAGATGCGGATGAGCTCGGGCATCACCGGGGCGATGGTCTCGGCGTCGGCATTGGCCAGGTGGTAGGCGGCGTAGTGGCCGTCGTAGCCACCGGCTTTGACGAGCTCGACCATGCGAGCCTGACCTTCGGGGGTGTAGAGGGCCTGACGATCTTCAAAGCCCTGCTTGGCGTGCCAGGGGGTGCAGGCGCTGAGCGCGATGCTCAGGCCTGCGCCCAGTGCCAGCCCCGTGAACATGCGGGAGGATGGCTTCATTACTCAACCTCCTCGGCATCGGCCGGCGCCTCGGAGGTGTCCTGCGCGCTCTCTTCGGAGGTGGTATCCTCCTCTTCGGCGAGCTCGTCTTCGATGGCTTTGATCTCCTCGTCGCCGGTCTGTTCGGCGATGGACTCGACCATCTCGCGGCGTGCTTTTTCTTCTTCGCTGTAGGGGAAGAAGGCCAGGACGCGGGCGATGTAGGTCGGGCCCTCAGGGCTATCGACGCTCTCAGCCGGGCAGTAGCGTTCGTCTTTGACACGCGAGGCAATGCCTTCGGCCGCGGTGGCCACCACGGTCTCGTCGTCGAGGTAGCCCTGGAGGTTGGCGCGACTGAGCGATTCGCTCACGATGGCCTCACCCAGGTATTGCACAACCTGGGTGCGGGCATTGCGCATGGCCATGGTGCGGGCGATGTCTTCGGTGGCAGCGGGAGGGCTGATGCCGACGAAGTACTGGCCCTCATCGCTCTGCGGGGGCCGGTCGATCCAGGCACAGCCGCTGATTTCGGCATCGACGACGCGGAAGGCGAAGTAGACGTCGTCGAAGGTGATGGCACGGCGCCAGGCCCAGCCGTCGGCGACTTCGACATCGCCGCCGATCTGGTAGGCGGTGCCGCCGAGGTCGGGGCCGCCCTGGCCGCCGACGCTCACATCGGTGGCGCGACCGGTGTTCTGAAAGAGGGTTCCCTCACCCGCCCAGAACTCGCCGATGTACTTGCCGGAGCAAGCCCCCGCGGCGGATTCGCAGCAGGAGTTGTAGGCGTCGAAATCTTCGATGTGGGCGACGATCTTTTTGGTGAGGTTGTAACGCACGCGCACGTTGGTGGTGCGCTCGTTTCCTACGGAAGCCTGACCGGAGGGGGCACCGCTGATGGCCGGGGGCTGAAGGCCGAGTGAGGCTTTGACCGAGGTGGAGCTCTGGTAATACTCGTCGAATTGGCCGGCGGCGTTGACCTCGCGGTAGGTGATGTACTGGCTGCAAGAGGTCTGCACGCCGCGGTTCTCGTCGATCTCGTCGGAAGCCACGCCGGGGCTGATAAAGCGCCCGATATACATGGAGGGATCGCTGTCGAAGGAGGCGCGGAGGTAAACGCCCTCGCGTGCGCCGGCGACGTAGGGGCCCTGGGCTATCTGGCTGGCGTCGGGGCGTTCGACGTTGTTACCGGAGCAGCCGGTTCCCATGGTCGGAATGATCATGGCCAGGAGGCCCAGAGTCGCCAGGGGACGGCCCAGTTGGGTGCTGACAGGGAAGATTCGCATCACTATTCTCCGTACACTGCGTAGGTTCTGTGTTTGCGCCATAGAAATGGGGCGCTTTCGTCATCGAAATGCAAAGCTAATGCTCGCGAGGTGGGCAGAAGACGGCCCTGCCCGGGCATTATTCATCGACCGGGTGAACCTGCCACAAAGCGTCCATGTTTGTCATGGCGAGCGGGGCTGGTCGATGCGTGGAGAGCGTTGAATGCCTCGCCCATTGTGACGTCACAGCTCGCAAGGACGTTGAAGTCGGCGGCGGCGATGATGCCGACGCCAGAGAAAGCCGGGCCCCAGGGTGGGCCGCGATGAGATGAATGGATGGAGAGGATTGTGATGGTGAAAGTCTTCAGGGCCGGGAGATGGATCGGGTATGCGGCGATGGTGGGTGTGTTGGGGTGCGCGTCGCAGCCGGTAGCTCCCCGTGGACAGAGGGCGCAAGAGGTGCAGGCACCGGCTGATCCGCAGGCGTGCAGCGGAAATCTCGTGCCACCGACGGGCTACCATCAGGAGACGGCCTTTGTGCCGCTGAGTGTGAGCAACGCGCGACAGCAGGCGGCCGAAGATGCGCGGATGCGACTGCGGGACCGTTTGTGTCAGGGGTATCGCTGCGAGCAGATTGCCGAGCATGTCACGGTGTGGCGTACGACGCACGACGGGCGCCAGGCCTGCGTGATGGCGGTGGCCTCGCGCGAGAAGGTCGCCGCGGTGTACGCTGAGCCGACCCGCGAGCTAGAAGCGGGGCTGGCTCGTATGGCGAGCACGATCGAAGGAGCGCTCGGGGAGATCGAGGGAGACGAGGGTGGGGAGGCGAACTCGGTAGCGCTGGATACGATCAACGACTCGGGGGTCAACGGTGGGCCGCGTGCGGAATGGCTGCACGATCAGATCTTGGCCGCGTTGAGCTACAGCGGAGTGTCCACGCGCAAGTTGCCCGGGAGGTGGTCAGGGCTGGGGCTTCCTCCGTCGACCGGGGCAGTGGTGCGCGGCACAATTCGGCAGATTCCGGGCCAGGAGGCGATGCTCGAAGCCAGCTTCCGCCTGGAGCGAGGCGATGAGATTCGGGGGATCGGGTCGGTGCGCTTTCCTCAGGCGATCGCGCCGATGATCGATCCACAGACGCACATGCCGCCGCTTCCCGAAGGCAACGGAAAGGTCGCCCTGCATATGGATGCGCGCCCCGGCGGCGCGCTCTGCGAAGGGCAGCAGACCGAGCTCTGGCTGGAGACGGCCGAGCCCTTGCACGTGCGTGTGATCAACCTTTATGGCAACGGCGAAGGTGGGCTGATGGTGTACTCCTCGGGCGAGGAGAGGTTGCCGCCGCATCACCCGGTGAGCCTGGGTGAGTTTAAAGCGGTGCGCGCCAGTGAGGTGCCGGTTGAGCGCTTCCTGGTGGTGGCCGCGCCCACCATGGAGGCGCTGGGGCGCTTCGCCTCGCTGGAGACGACCTGCCGGCTTCCGGCGACGATGGCCAGCGCGCTTAACGGTGGGCAGCAGGTGCCACGGGCTTCGATGCCCTGGGCCATGGGCATGGACTACCGTCTGATGTCCGGTGAGGCCTGTGAAGATGTGGCTGCACCGCCGGCCCAGGATCTCTCGATGCTCGAAGGGCTTCCGAGCTGTTGGTGAGTCTGTTTAGCCTCCCGGAAGCAGAAGCACCGGGAGGCTTGCGCCGGCATTGAGTTCACCCATGCCTTCTTCGACGATCCCTAAGGCGTTGGCGCCGGCGAAGAGGGCGGGGTTTCCGCTGCTCTGATCGCTTAAGGGAGCGAAACGAATCGCCCCGCGCTGCGCGTACCATTGTCCCGCAAGATAAGCCCTGCGCCCGCCCGCACCCTTTGCCGGCGAGTCGAGCACCGCGTTCACGCGCGGGAGGCTGGCCTGGTCGCGGGGCACCCCCTGGGCGCAGGCCAGGAGCGGTCGCACAAAGAGCTGGAAGCCGACAAAACTCGACGCCGGGTTGCCCGGCAGTCCCACCAGCGCCACACCCCGCTCGGTTGTGCCAAAGGCCAGAGGTTTGCCCGGCTTCATGCGGATCTTCCAGAAGGTCATGCCGCGACTGACCTCATCGAGCACCCGGCGCACATGGTCATGTTCGCCAACGGAGACGCCCCCGATGCTGATGACGAGGTCGCTTGTGGCGCTGGCCTGGGCGAAGGTCCGCGAGACGGCCTCATAGCTGTCGGAGGTGATGGGAAAGACGCGCGGGGTCGCACCGCAGCTTCGCACCAACGCCTCGATCATGTACGCGTTGGAGTTGATGATCTGGCCAGGACCGGGCTGCGCGCCAACTTCGACGAGCTCATCTCCGGTGGCCACAATCGCCACGGTGGGGCGCCGCATCACCGAGGGGGCGGCGATGTTGAAGCTGGCCAGAAGTCCGATCGCCGCCGCATCCAGCCGCTGACCCGGAAAGAGGGCGGGGCGTCCGGTCGCCAGATACTCGCCGCGGAGGCGAATATGATCGTGATCGGGAGTTTCGTGGATGGTGACCTCGTCCTGGCCGAAGTCGCAGAACTCGCGGGGAATGACCTGGTCGGCGCCCTCGGGAATGCGTGCGCCGGTTGAGATGCGCATCGCCTCGCCATCGCGCAGCTCACGGTGGGCCGGATGTCCTGCGGCTGATTCACCCACGATGGGCAACGTGAGGGGGAGGCTGGCGAGGTCGTCGCGCCGAACCACCACGCCGTCCATCGCCGAGTTGTCGAAGGCGGGTACATCGACCGGAGCGTTGACCACATCGGCCAGGTAGCGTCCGGCAGCCTCGGGCAGGCTGACCCGCTCGATGCCGGGGTTGGGCGTGGCGTTGAGGATGTGTTCGAGGGCATCTTCGACGGAGATAAACTGGCTCATAGGTGTTCTTTTATGCAGGGGGTACGAAAAAGCGGGCCGCCTGAGGTGGCGGCCCGCTTGAACTCACATGGCGCAAGAGATGAGCTCAACGCGCCTCGTCGTCCGACTCCTCAGAGGTGTCGTCGCCGGCAGCGTCGGCCCCGGAGAGCTGACCGACCTCTGGAGGTAACTTCGCCCAGTCCGGGTTGCCGCAGGGGTTGCCCTCAAGCTCCTCGGCGGAGGGCTTCTCCATGGTCGAGCCGGTCTGAAGCACCCGGCGTTCCCCGCTGCGGGCGTTGCTGGCCTCGGGGGTGGAGCGGCAGCCCGAGCTGAGCAGCGCCAGAGTCAGCACGCTCAGCGTCAGAAGGCGAAGAGTCACGGTGAGTCGCGTCATCATCAGTCTCACTCCGCGGCGCATGCCGGGTCGTCACGGCGGTCCACGTCAAAGAAGCGGTTGTAGCAATACTCGCGGCTGAAGGACTCGCCGAAGTCAAAGCGGGTGCTCAGCGCGATGGCCGGGTCCAGGAACCAGGCACCACCGGTGTTGGTGCTAAACTTAAACCAGGCAAAGGGCGTCTTGCCGTTGCTGCTGGCGTTCTCGCTGCACAATGAGGTCGGCAGGTAGAGGGGGTTGTTGGGGGTGCTGCCCACCAGGCGGTCGTAATCGGGGACGTCTTCGGGGTTGTAGGAGAAGCCCACACCGTCGAAGAGCCCACAGCTGAAGTCGGCACGGCGCGACCAGATGGCGTCGACAAAGGGCACGAGCGCGTAGGTGATTTCCTTGAGGCCGGTCTCAGGGTTTTCGGTGGCGTCGTCGTAGGTCTGGCCCTGGTCGCCCGGGCGCAGAATGAAGCCGGCGTCGTCGCCGCTGCTGTTGAAAGACGCATCGTTGTAGGGGCACTCGGTGTTGGTGATGCCGTCGGGGCGCTTCACCCAGTTGCAGCCAGCGTGAACGCCGCTGGGCACAAAGAGCGGGTAGCGTGCGCCGTCTTCGAGGGCGCTGGCCGGGAAGCCCTCATAGTCATTGGAGCCGCGGCCGGATACAGGCGAGCTGTCGGGCTTGTACGTCAGGTACGACTCGCTGGACTGAGAGCCCTCCACGCGGGTGCCCTCGACGAGCTCCACTTCACCGCTGGTGCGGTTTACGGCCACCACGATGTCGGTGAAGTCGTGCTCGGCGTAGAGGAAGTCGCCGGCGTTAAGCGTGCGGCGAGAGGGGTAGTAGAGGGTGTAGTGGATGAAATGGTGCGATTCGGTTTCGGTCACCGAGTAGTACACCGCCGCGGAGGTGCGGGTGGAGGAACGACGCGCGTTGGCCAGGTTGTTGGATGCGTCAAAGTCGCCGTCAAAATTGAGCGTCGTGGGGATGTCGATGTTGATCTCGCTCCCTTCGACCAGGCGGGTGTCCTGATAGATGATCGGCGCGTAGGTCGCGGCGATCTCTTGAAGGTCGGCCGGCTCGCTGCTGTCGGTCACGAAGGTCGACTCAAAACGCTGGAAGAGCGGGTTGGCCGGCTGAGCACTGTCCTGAACGCCCGTGGTCACGATGACCGTGTACTGAGTGGCCGGGCGCAGCGGCTGGCGCGGGGTGAGGACGGCGACGCGCTCATCTTCCTGGTACACAATGTCGACCGGGATGGCGCCATGGGTGCTGCCGATACCGTCGGGGTCGGAGATAAAGAAGGACTGGATGTTGAGCGTGCGGAACGCGTCGATCGCTTTGCTGAAAGTCACCCGAATCTCGGTATCCAGGGGCACCTGGCGGGCACCGTCGACCGGGATCACGTGAGTGACACGGGGCTGATTGGTGTCAGGTTCTTCAGTGTCCGGCTCGGTGTTGGTGTCCGGGGTGTTGGCATCCGGGGTGGTATCGGCGTCAGGTTCCCCGGCGTCATCGTTGTCGATGGAGGCGCGCTCGCAGATCGAGGCGACGCAGACAAAACCAGGGTCACAGTCGCCATCACCGCTGCAGGTGGGCTGGCTGACGACAGTGCAGGCACCTTCGCGGCAAACCTGACCCTCTTCGGGACAATCAGCGGTGGTGCCGCAGGCGGGGCGCTCATTGCTTGCACATCCGGCCGAGAAGGCCAACGCGGCAAGAGCCAACAAACAGAAGTGTCGAATCGAGGCGGACATGAGGAACTCCATAAAGAACGTGGTTTGCGCAAATGCGGCGCGAAGTTAACAAAAAGTTTAGCGGGTTTCTATCATAACGCGCACCCCGGCGTGCAAGCGTGCCGTGGGAATGGCGCGGTGCGCCGGGCTGGTTGTCAGCGCCGCCGGGTCGGGGTAGTTGTGGCCGGGTGTGGTGCGCGTGCTTCAGCCGCACGTGAGAACGTTCCATCGCGTCGCGCTGATCGCCATGATGGACCAACGTCTTTTGATAGGCCCCCATGTCTTACGAACGCTTTATCGCCTGGCGCCACCTGCGCTCAAAGCGAACCTCTTTTTTATCGACGATCACGATCATCGCGATCCTCGGCGTCTTTTTAGGCGTGACCGCTCTGACCAGCGTGGTGGCTGTCACCGGTGGGTTTGAGGAGGCGTTTCGGGAGCGCGTGCTCGGCGTCAACAGTCACCTGCTGGTGATCAAGTACGGCGTGGACTTTCGTGACTACCGCGAGATTCAGGACGACATCGAAGCGATGGAGGGCGTCACCGCCACCAGTCCTTTTGTGTTGCACGAGATGATCGCCACTCATGGAAACGTCAGCGCAGGCATCCTGATCAAAGGCATTGAGCCGGCGACGGCCGAGTCGGTCAGCGACATCCCCAAATACACCCTGGATGAGGGAGCGGTCGCCGACCTTGAGTTTGAGCGTTTTCCGCCTGACGGTCAGGTCAAACAACCGAAAATTCTCCTGGGGGAGTCGCTCGCCGAGCGTCTCGGTGCCGAGAAGGGGGATCTCGTTCAGGTGACCAGTCCGTTGGAGAGTTTGGATCCGGGACGGTGGAGCTCCAAAGGCAGTTCGCCGTCGAGCCGTCAGTTTGAGGTCGCCGGGATCTATCGCAGCGGGTTTCATCAGTATGACGATCGCATGGTGATGGTCGATTATCAGGCCCTGCAGGATTTCTTTAACCAGGGCGATACCGTCACCGGTGTGGACGTGCGTGTTGAGGATGTCTTCGCCGTCGGGGCACTGGCCGACCAGCTTCGGCGGGACCTTCCGGAGGGGCGTTTTCGGGTTATGGACTGGCGGCAGCTCAACCATAACCTCTTTACAAGCCTGGGGTTGCAGCGTCTGGTGCTGGCGGTGCTCTTCTGCTTCATCGTGTTGGTCGCGAGTTTCAATATCGTCTGCATTCTCATCATGATCGTGCTGGAGAAGAATAAAGATATCGCCATCCTCAAGTCGATGGGGGCAACGAACTGGGGGGTGATGAAGACCTTTATCTTCCAGGGGGCCGTGGTGGGTTTTGTGGGCACGGTCACCGGACTTGTCGGCGGGCTGGCGGTTTGCCTGGGCATTAAACACACCAGCTTCGGGCTCGATCCTTCCATTTATATGATCGATCATCTGCCGGTGCGCATTGTGGCCTGGGAGTTTCTGGCGGTGGGGCTGGTGGCGATGGTCATCAGCCTTCTCGCGACGATCGGGCCGTCGTGGTGGGCATCAAGGCTCAACCCGGTTGATGGGTTGCGCTACGACTGAAGGCGCACGCTCAGCCGTGTCGCCAGGTCACGTGGACGCATAAGGCCGACGCCCGGGAAGGGCGTCGGCCTTATGTGTTTGAAGGTTGGATGGACACCTTGAGTGGCGTTCAGGCCGCGCGGCCAACGCGCATCGCGCGGGAGAGCTGGCGGGCGTGTTCCTGATGGTGGTTGGCCTCCTCGGAGCGGCCCAGCGCGCGCAGCGCGCGGGCCAGGAAGTCGTGTCCGCGGAAGACGTCCTTGGGAACGCCGCGCTCGGTGGCGCGCCGCAGGCTCTGGCGAAGGTGCTTCAGCGCCTGGTCGGCCTCTTTGTTGAGGTGGCAGGCGGCCAGCGCGCGAAGGTCGCGGGCGCGTTGTTCGCTGTAGCGATCGTCGTGGCGGGCAGCCTGGGCGGTGGCCTCGTCGGCCCAGTGGATCGCTGTGGCGAAGTTGCCGCCGTGAAGTTCGACCGACGTGCGCATGCGCCGTACCTCGATGGCCAGGGCGTTGAGGCCGTGTGAGGTTGCAAGGGCCAGCGCCTCATCAAGCCCCTGGCGGGCGCGCTCGACCTGGCCCTGGAAGCCTGCAAGGCGTCCGCGGGCGATGAGGGCGCGGCACTGAATCGAGGGGAGAGTGTGGGCGCGCGCAAGCTCATCGAGTGCGTTAAGCGGGCGCAATGCGCGTCTGCCCATGCCTCGCTCGCCCCACATCTGCGCGCTGCGCTGGAGAAGGGCGGCGCGGGGGCGAGGTTGCATACGGCTTGCGCCCCATCGGCCGGTCAGGTTGACCGCGCTGTCAATGTGGTTGAGCGCAGCGCTCGGATCGCCGAAGCGTTCGTACCAGCCGGCCAGAGCGAGCGAGGCGCGCGCCAGGAGCTCGGGATGCTCCATGGCGGTGGCGCTACGCCAGGCGCGGTTAAAGTGGGCGCGCGCCTCGTCGAGATCGTCCTGTTGCATGGCCAACTGGCCCAGGAGGAGCTGGCTGTGGACAAAGCCGCTCTCGTAGCGGGTGGCCTCGGTCAGTGCGCTGAGCGGATTGAGCACCTCGCGACACTCTTCGATCAGAGCCATCTCCAGCGCGATTTCGGCCGCTTGAAGCAACAGGTCCACGCGCTGCTGCGGCACGCCCAGAGCGTGTGCGCCGAGCAGGCTTGCCAGATGCCTGTAGTAATCAAGGGCGGTGCGTTGCCAGGCATGGGCCTGGAGCCAGTCTCCAAAGCGTTTGGCCAGGTCGAGCAGGGCGCGGCGGTCATGGGCGTAGGCATAGAGCCGAATCAGAGTGGGCGTCAGGCCCCCGCGCTCACCGGGGGCGATGCGCAACGAGAGGTAGCGCGCCAGGGTTGCTGCGTAGCGGCTGACGTCCCGGTCGCCTCGCTCGGCCAGACGCCAGGTCAACCAGTTGGGCACGGCAAGATGCACGAAGCCTGAGTGCGGCTGGCGAAGCGCTCCCAGCTCCGAGAGCGAGTCGGCCGCACGGGCCACCGCCTCGGCCGAGAGACCGGTGAGCGGGCCGAGATCTTCGGCGGGCAGAGGCCGTTCAGCCAGCGCCAGCACCGTCATGACGGCATCGGCCTCCTGATTTGCCCGGCTGACCTCCTCCGGGGAGAGCGGGCCGATGCCGCGTACGCGTACCGCTTCGAGATCTTCGGGATGCCCCGCGTCAAAATGGCTGCGCATCGCGTCATCGGAGGAGGTGCCCATGATCAGGAGCAGGGGCCACTCTCCGATGGAAGCGACCACATCGCGCACCACATCGAGTGAAGCATGGTCCAGAGCTTCGACCTGATCGATGAGCCAGACAAAGGTGCCCTCGTCGGCCTGCAGCTTCACAAACGAGCGGAGAACCTCGACCAGGTGGCCGCGGCGCATCTCCCAGCCGAAATCTAGCCCGTGGCTCAGCTGCCAGAGGCGCTTGAGGGTGGCCAGAGCCGGGGCCGAGACGCCGACACCGGCCAGCAATCTCAGCGCCTCGCGGCGACGGTCTACCCCCTGGGGGGAGGGAGGTCCGGCGAGCGCGTTGAGCATCATCTCGCTGATAGCGCCGAAGGGGCGAAGGCGATCATCGGCACCCACCACCATCAGGGCCGCCCGACTCCCACTGCGTTTTGAGGTCGCCACGCGCAGGCGATCCAGAAGGTGCTGACTGCCTCGTCCCACGCCACCCGAGAGCAGGGCGGCTTTGCCGCGGCCGCCCTGCGCGGAGCGAAAGAGCGTCTCCAGGGCCCCGGGAAGTCGGGGGCCGCTCGGCTCCTCGCGCGCGCCAAGTCGGCTTGAGGGAAGGGCTCCGATCGGGCGGGGGGCCGGATCGCTGCCTTCGTGAAACGCTCCCCCGCGCGCAAAGGCCGACTCCAACTCGTGCACGCTGATCTCTTCAAGCCCCACCTCTTCGATGACCTCGGTCTGCTTGTCCTGAGGTTCCCGGCGGCGGAGCTCCTGCATGGTCAGCGAGAGGAGGCGGTTGTCGGCCTGAAGGTTGTTGCCGAAAAGATACCCGATGAGCTCCTCGTAGAGCTGGCCGGCGCTGGCGGCACGTCCGGCCGGGTCGGGCACGAGCATCGACTCGATGAGCTGCTGGAGCTGGCGGGGAATTTCCACACGCTCCGCAATCGGTGCCACCTCCCCGTGGGCCGCCCGACGCTGAACCTCGCCGATATCCGGGTGCTCGTAGGGATGGGTGCCGGTGAGCATCTCGTAGAGGATGATCCCCAGGCTGAAGATGTCGCTCTGGCGGGTGTAAGCCTCTTTGCGCACGGCTTCGGGGGCCGTGTAGAGCACGCGTTGACGCACGTCGTTATCGTCGAGCGCCTCCACCAGATCGAGGGCATGGGAGAGGCCGAAATCGGTGATTTTCACCTCTCCGTCGTAGGAGAGCATCACGTTCTCAGGGCGCAGCGAGCGATGGAGAATGTTGAGGTTGTTGAAGTTGAAGTCTTTGCGGCGGTGGGCGTAGTCGAGGCCCTTGGCGACTTCGCTGGCGATGAAGACCGCCATCTCCGGGCTCCATCGCTGCCCGGTCGTGCGCGCCAGGTTGAGCGCGCGAGCCAGGTCCATGCCGTTGATGTACTCCATGGCGACGTAGAACTGCTGGCGGCTCTCTTCGTGACCCAGGTCCAGAACCTGAGCGATGTTGGCGTGGCTCAACGCCACGGCGCGTTTGGCTTCGTCGATGATCACATCGACGAAGTTGGGTACCGCGGCCAGACCCGGGTGAATGACCTTAACGCAGAGGATCTTCTCAAAGCCTTCAACCCCGTGGCTCTTAGCCTTATAGACGTCGCCCATGCGCCCGTGAGCCAGGCGAGCAACGAGCTGGTATTTGGCAAATGACTCCGGTTGAGCCAGACGCTGGGTACGTCCCATGAGGACCTCGAAAAGGGAGGATGTGGCCAGACGGCATCAGTCGGCCGCGACGATAGCGCACCCCGACCGGGTTGTCATGATCAAGCGAGGCCGGTGGAGGTCACGGGCCGGGGCCGGGGCTGCCGGGTGCAAGACTGTGTTGAGATGGTGCGTACCTTTGTGAAGACGCCGCGCGGAGGCGCTGAAGAAGCGCCTGGCTCCCGAACGTGGAGCTCCGGGCATGGGTCAGGATGCGACTCCGAGACCTGTACCGCTAACGCAAGAGCAAGGGGGGGGACCTATGGTGAGGGCACGTGTCGTGGGCTTTGCGCTGATTGCGCTCTTTATGAGCACGGCGTGTCAGAGCGGCCCGTCTGCGGTGGGAGGCACCGGTGGCGGGCCCATCGAGGGCAGCACCTCACAGGTGATCGATGAGGAGTTCGGCCCGCTGAGCCAGGAGCAGATCGAGGGGTTTCATCGTGAGATCCTCAGTCAGTACACCCAACTCGATCTTCAATATGAACGCTACGATGCGGCGCTGATTCAGGCGCAGCAAGATGCCCTGGTGGCCATGCCCGCCGAGCTGGCCGAGGAGCACGAGCGCATCGCCCGGCGACATCTGGGTATTGCCCGTCATCACGAAGATCGTCTGCTTCTCGAACTCGGCGATGATCAGGCCCGCACCAACGATGGCGAGCTCGCCGAGATCAATCGCGCCCTGGGAAGCTGGCATCAAAATCGAAGCACTGCTGCCCAACTCCCCACCGAGGAGGAGATCGACCAGATGTGGCTGCTGCGCGAGGAATTGATGAGCGCTCGCGAGCGTATGTTAGAGATTCATCTGCCCGATGAAAGCCTCGATGATACCCTCGACGACGTCCCCCCGAAGGCTCCTGGTGAGCCAGCGGATGACCCCTGGCGCGGCGAGCCCGCGCCGCCGGAGCAGTACTGAGAATGGCCTGCCGGTGAGCGTTGCGTTGCGAGGCGTGGAAGACTAAGAAGAGGGCCACTTTTTAACGCCTCGCTGCGCAGGAGACGCCATGGGCCGCAAAGACAACCAGAGCTACTACGACGAATTCGCCGCCTGGTACGAGCGTGAGCGCCACGACGGCTATCACCGCCTTATCGACGATCTGGAGGTCGACCTTGTGAGCCGTTACGGCCGCGGCAAAGACGTGCTCGAGGTCGGATGCGGAACCGGGCTGATTCTGGAGCGCGTGGCTAAGGTTGCGCGCAAGGCCGTTGGTATCGATTTAAGCCCCGGGATGCTCGAACAGGCCCGCGCGCGCGGTCTGGAGGTTGGCGAGGGCTGCGCCACTGAGCTTCCTTTCGACGATGCCACCTTCGATGTCGTTTACAGTTTTAAGGTGCTCGCCCACGTCCAGGACATCCGTAAGGCTGTCGCCGAGGCCGCCCGTGTGGTGCGTCCCGGCGGCGTGCTCCTGCTAGAGTTCTACAACCCGCGCAGCATCCGCTACCTGGCCAAGTCCCTCGGTGGTCCCCAGAAGATCTCGGAGGCCACCCGGGAATCGGCCGTCTACACGCGCTGGGACGACCCCGAGACGGTGACCTCTTACCTGCCGCAGGGCGTTGAACTGATGGAATGGGCCGGGGTGCGCGTGTTCACACCTGCGGCGTTTGTGCATAAACTTCCCGTGGTCGGCTCAGCGCTGCGCAAACTTGAGTTTGTGGCGCGCGATAGCCCCCTGAGCCGCTATGGCGGCTTTCTGGTAGCGGTGGCCCGACGTCAGGAGCTGAGCGCCGACGACATTTCCTTTCGCAACGCCGAGGCGATCGGCTAAGCTCTGGGCGGAAGACTTCGACGCTGGCGACAACCGGCCAGGATCCCCGCCCGATGAAGACCCTCTACAAAGAGCCGCTCTTTAGCGCTGACGGCCAGCTCCGCATGGAGCGTTTTACGCCGGAGTCAGCCGAGATCTTCGCCGCGCTGCTCGCGCATCTCGAGGCGATTGGTCGGCGAATGTTTCTGCCGATCGATCTGCTTCTCGTGCTGATCGACGCCGGAGATGTTGAACTGGCCCGAACCGTGGCTTCCGGGGCAGATGCTGCGTTGAGCTATGCCGATGTGCTCCCACGTCTGCGCGTTCTCGCACGTGAGCTCGACGAAGACGCCGCTGGCCAGGCTCGCATGGAGCGCTCCTGTTTCTCGCGCGGTTTTACGCGGATCCTTGAAGAAGCCTGGGAGCTTGCGCTGGGACGTGGCGGTGCCGCGATCGCGGTGGCTGACCTCTCCCGAGCGCTAACCTGGCGCGCCGAGGCAGTTGAGTCCGCCTCCATTCGATGGGCCATTCGACGGCTTGGCGAGGGCAAGGGCGATGAGCTTTTCGACGATCGCGGCATGCTTCGTTTAAGCCTCTTCGACGATGCGTCTCGCGGGATGTTGGAAGGCGCAATGACGATCGCGACCTCCCACGGAAGCTCCTTTCTCGGCACCCCCCACCTGATCGCCATGCTTGCCTCGGTACGCGACTCGGTACTCTGGCGCTCGGCGATGGCGCGAGGGCTGGAACCGGCGCGTCTGCGTGAGGAGCTGCTACGCCTGATCGGCACCAAGCCCGATGCGTTGCCCGACTTTTTGATCGGCCGCAAGACCTTGACGCCACGCATGATCCGCATGTTGCAGATCGCGCGCAGTGAGGCTGGCGAGAGCGTCAGTGAACATGATCTGGTGGTGGCTTTTCTTGCCGACGGAGGCTCGTCGCTGGAGCTGGTTCAGGCACTGGGGCTCGAGCATGATATCCGCCAGGCGCTGGGCGAGCCGAGAGTGCTGGCCGGTGCCGAGCCGGTGGAAGCTGCGGTGCGCTTTGCCGCGCGACGCCCCTCATCGCCTACCCTCGATATGCTCGGCCGCGACCTCACGCGGGAGGCCGTCGAAGGTAGACTGCCCGAGATTGTGGGGCGTGAGCGGGAGCTTGAGCGCGTCTTTAACGTCTTGATGCGCCGCGAGCAGCGCAACCCCTTGCTCACCGGTGAGGCCGGCGTCGGGAAGACCGCGCTGGCCACCGCACTCGCTCAGGCCATTGCGACCGGGAGGGCGCCGAGTCGGCTGGCCGGCCACCGCGTCATTGAGCTCAACGGTGCAAATCTGATGAGCGGCACGAGCTACCGCGGTGACCTCGAGGCTCGTATTACCACGCTGCTTGAAGAAGCCAGCCGAGACGTGATTCTCTTCATCGATGAAGCGCATGCCGTCTTCTCGCCTCGCTCCGGAAGTAACACACCGGCGGAGGTACCCAACCACTTTAAGAGCGCTCTGGCCAGTGGCACCATTGCGGTGGTCGGGGCCACCACGGAAGAAGAGTACCGCCGCTGGTTCGAGCAAGACCCCGCGCTGAAGCGGCGTTTTGAACGGGTGGAGGTGGCCGAGCCCGATGCCCCGATGGTGCGGCATATTCTCAACGCGCTGGTGCCCCATCTTCAGGACGATTACCGGGTGACCATCGCCGGGGAGGCCGTGGATGCCGCCATCGAATTGTCGACGCGCTACATCCCCGAGCAGCGCCTGCCTGACAAAGCCAAGAAAGTGTTGATGGACGCCGCCATCGCCGGCGCTCGTCAGGGTGAGAAGACCGAGGAAGGAGCCGCTGTCGTGGATCGTCGCGCCGTCGCCGAACAGATCCACGTGAAGACCGGAGTGCCCACCGAACGTCTTCTGCGCGGGGAAGTCTCCTGGTGGGTCGGGCTGGAAGAGCGCCTCGCTGAGGCCATTGTCGGTCAGGAGGCGGCCGTCTCGATGATGGCGCGCGCGCTGGTGGTCAGCCGTCTCAAACACGGAGACAGACGTCGGCCCCTGGCGACGCTGGCCTTCGTCGGACCTGCGGGAGTGGGCAAAGCGACGGCGGCTCGCGCGATGGCCCGTGAGATCTTCGGCGATGAACGCGCGTTTTTGCGCGTTGACCTCAGTGATTTTCAGGAGGCCCACGCTCTCAGCCGTCTTATCGGCTCACCGCCTGGCTATGTCGGCTACGAAGACGCCGATATGCTCGTGACTCCGCTTCGCCGCAGGCCCAGCAGCGTCGTGCTCCTCGATGACTTCGACAAGGCTCACCCACGCATTCAGGACCGGTTATTGCGCATGATGGAAGAGGGCGAGCTGGTCGATACCCGCGGGCACAGCGCCGATGCGACCAACGCCATCTTTGTGCTCAGCTTTTGTGCGCAGGCAACGCCCTCACAGCCCATCGGGTTTGGCGCTCACCAGCCCGGTCGGCTTGATGGCGTGGACGCGGAGCTCGCCACTCGGATTGAAGCGCGCGTGGATGCGCTGGTGGCCTTCCGGGAACTCTCAGGCGACGGGGCCGCAGGTGCTCGCCAGTTGCTCACGCGCCTGCTCGAGCAGTTCTGCAAGCATGCCGAGTGCGAGTATGGGCTTCGGGTGCAACTTGACGCTGCCCTGCATGAGGTTCTGGAGCGTCGGGTCAGCGCGATCGGTAACGCCCGGGCCATTGAGGCGCTGGTCGATGAGGTGGTCTACCGACCGCTGACCGAACTCTTGCTGCGCGGACACAAGCAGGGCGATGTGACGTTGAGCTGGGATGCCAGCCAGGGCAGGGCGACACCCGGCATAAAAAACGCCTGAACAAAAGCGTTCAGGCGATGAATATCCGCAGCGAACGAGAGCGCTGAAACCGACGCTCCTCGAAAGCCGCCTAGCCGGCGCTGGTCGCGGTATCGGGCACGTCGGTCTCTTCCGATCCCAGCGCCTGCAATGAGGTGGATGTGATCTGCCGCTCACGATGCGTGCTACGCCTGCGCACCGCCTCTTCTTCAAGCGCCATCACTTCGGCCAAAAGGTTGGTGTCGCAGCTGTGGCAGCGCGCGTGGATGATGGCACGACCACCGAGGACCAGGCGAACATCGTGCGCACCACATTTAAAACATCGGACGTTGAATACCACAGTGGCCTCCGGTTCTCGCGTCGCTACCTGAAGAAAAGAAGTTGCTCGCCCTAAAGTTAGCCCACGCTTAGCATTTCGAGCAAGCGAGCTGTCGTACTTTCACCGGTTCAGGAGCGCGGCTTCGGCGAGGTGGGCGCAGGGCCCGGGACGCGGAAGACGCCTTCCCAGTTGTTCCACCGCAGCACTTCAGGCTCCCCGGCATCGTCACCCAGCGGCGCCCAGCCGATCGCGCGATGCGATTCGCCGCGCATAAACGTGATCGCGCCAAACACCTGCACCTCGGCATCCGCAGCAGGGCGATGGGCGACGCGGCGTTCAAAGATCCGTCCTACAAAGTTGCCGATCACCTTGTAGATACCCACGTAATAATCCCGGGCACCCTCCTCACCGCGATCCACCGCGTAGGGAATCAGCACCTGGAGGGTGCCATCACGTACGACTCGAAGCGCGCCGGGCTGGTGTTCGCTGATACCCTCCCAGTTCACGTCTTCGGCGACGGTGTGGCTCAGGTCCAGCTGCGCGTGCAGCTGCCCGTTGGTGTAGAATTTTAAGCTCTCGCCCGGGGTGTATACCGCCGCTGCGCCATTCTGGTAGCGCACAAAAGGTCCGACAAAGGCCAGCGCGCTGGCCTCCGGTGTGACGCCATGGGCGGCCGCGAACACCTCGCGCTCCGAGCCCTTCTCAAAGACCGCCTGGGCTTCGGCCACAAAGGGATCGACCGGCTCCAGAGGATCGTGCCCGGGCTCAACACTCTCCTCCTCTTCTTCCTGGACCACATCACGTTGAAGTCGCCGAGTCATCGCGGTGGTGGAAGCGCTCTCTTCGACGAGCTCCTCACCGTCGGCGGGAACATCCTCACTCTGTGCCATCGCCCAGAACTCGTTGGCGTCGAGCTCGGCCTGGGTCAGAGCTTGATCGAGTTCATGCTCGGCGATGATCTGCGCGCGCATCTGCGCGCTGATTTCGGGGGCGTCGCAGACCATCGGCTGAAGTGCCTGCCGGGTCATCGCGCATCCGCTTGTCAGCCAGATCGCCGCAGAGCATGCCAGCACCGCCAGCGGTCGTCGTCGTGGAATTCGGTTCATAGAGCAGAGGGGAAAAAGGGAGGGAGAGAGCGGCCGCAAAACTCAGGGATTGAGTGCAGCGAGGTGGAAATTAGGCGGGCTGTTACGCGTCCAGTAGCGGAGATAGACGTTCTGTAGACCCACCTCGGTCGTACCCAGCGCACGCGCTGTGGCGATCGACATGTCCAGAATGCCCCGCCAGTTCTTATCAGGAGAGCTTGAAACAACAAAGTCCCACTCCCCCTCATCGTTGACGTAGCCGTAGGGGCCACGATCGTTAATCCGGCACCAGACACGTCGACGGTTGGCGCGGTTCTCAATCAGCACCATCGTATCAAAAGGTAGTGAGCGATGGGCGCAGGTATACTGCATCGGATCAAAGGCTTCGCCATTCGCGGTGACGTCGCCATGCCAGGCTCCATCGCCATACCAGGAGGCAAGCCCGGCCTGCTGTACAGGCGGAAGCTCCACGGCGCTCAGCTCGATTGAGTCCCCGCCGACGGCCAGCTGCGAATACATCGCGATAAGTACGACCCAGTTCATAAGAGACATAAGTGGCCTCTCCGTGAAAGTGGTGTGCGCGTACTATCCAAACAATTCGTTACGCGCCCGGCGATGGCTCTAATCGAAATGCCATGCCTAAGCAAGCGTGGAACTCTAAGCGCCATTCGCACGCTCTCAACCCTCTGAACTCGCCGTCAGGAATCTAACGGCACATGCCTGGCGGCTGGCTCCGACAACGATCGCTGCAGCATTGCCCCGGTGTCGTGCGCGCCGGGGGAGCCACGCTTAAACGCTGCCAGAGCGCCAGAATTCAGCGCTTTGTAGCCCTCGCCCGGGATTTCGCCTTGACATCACGCCCCCCATTTTGTGTTTTAGTCCACTACCTTAACGGCGCCGATCTGGGAGGTCGGCACGGTTATTGAATAAGAATCTGTCAGTGTTAGCAGGTGAACGCTTGATAACAGAAACTGACAGTTTGGTTCGGTGTCTCACCGAGATCTGACCATCCGTGTTCGCTTAAGCCTCAAACCCGCATAAACACTCATTCTCTAACACCTCACAAATCCCAAAGAATGTCGCTCGAACGCCCCCGTATCAGGTTTGGATCGATGGCCTCGTAAAGAAGCATCG
>NZ_SADD01000012.1 GCF_004005565.1 Lujinxingia sediminis
AGCCGGATGGCGTCGCGTTTGAATTCGTCGGTGTAGCTTCGATACGGTCGTTTTCTGGACATCGTTCACCTCCTTGGTCCACCAGTTTAACCGGTGGGTGGGTGTCCAAGAAACCGGGGCAGGTTCAGTGGGGCGAGTTGTGGGGGGGAGTGAGTCGTGCCGCATTGGGTTCAACGTTTGGGAAGTTGTGGGTGACGTTGACCGTCCGAGAGAGGGACCATCGCAAGGTTTTATGCGGGTGTGGGGCGAGTTGTGGGGGGAGTGATTCGGGCCGCATTGGGTTCAACGTTTGGGAAGTTGTGGGTGACGTTGACCGTCCGAGAGAGGGACCATCGCAAGGTTTTATGGGGTCTTTCCGCTCTTGAGCAGGAGCCGGCGAGTCAGGCAGGCGCGTCATCGAAGGCAGATACGTTCGCATGAAGAAGGGGGGCGAGCTTCATCCAGACGTGCGCGCCTTCGGGGCCGATGCGGGCCTCGAGTGGTTCGCCGGCCGGGAGGCGGAGCCAGCCCTGTGCGGTGACCGGCCCCTCGCTCAGGTGGAGTTGTCCCGAGATGACCAGAAGTTCCAGGCCATCGGGGTGGTCGATCGCGACCTCGGTGTGCGGTGCCCAGGTCTCCAGGCGGACCTGCTCGTGCTCGTCCTCGAAGAGCACTCGCGCTGAGCCCCCCTCGTGGCGCGGCGCAACCTGCTGGCCCTCTCCTGGAAGGCGCACGACGTGGGTGGTGTCGTCGGCTCGAAACTGCCAGAGGCGCACGAAGATGATGGCACCATCCTTCGCGGCGGGGGCGTGCGAGCTTCCCGGCGGGTTGCGCACGTAGCTCCCGGCCGGGTAGTCGCCCGCGTCGTCCTGAAAGACGCCGACGAGTACCAGAAACTCCTCTCCGCCCGTGTGCACGTGGGAGGGAA
This sequence comes from Lujinxingia sediminis, assembly GCF_004005565.1. Lineage (NCBI taxonomy): Bacteria > Deltaproteobacteria > Bradymonadales > Lujinxingiaceae > Lujinxingia > Lujinxingia sediminis. The sequence goes on from NZ_SADD01000012.1 coordinate 908, forward strand.
ACGCGCTTCCCGGCGCATAACGCACGATGGAGGTGGCCCGCGCCTTCTCCGCTCCGCGTCGGAAGATCATCCGCCGCTCGACGCCGGCGGCCGGGCTGGGCACCCAGGGTTGCTGTGAGGCGTGCACGAGAGTGCGGCGAGCGAAGTCGTCATTGAGGCGCATCGGGGAACTCCGGGGAGATGATGAGGCAGGCTGGGCGGTCGAATTTGACTGTCCGAATTTGACTGTCCGAGAGAAGGACAGACGCGAGCTTTTATGCGGGTGATCGCAGGATCGAGGGGCGCAACGCCAGGCGGTTGTGAGGTGTGTCCGGGCGGGGCGCTGCCGCCGCGTTTGTGCGAGCTGAGAGGGGGGCACGCTCCGCAGGTGTGCCATCCGCTCGTCCCCCACATCGTCGGTGCAAGATGTGGGCTGGCAAGCTGGAGGTGTGAGGGCGCGTTGAAAACGATGATGAGATTCGCCGGGCAGGACCGTCCGAGACACGGACAAGGTCGAGTGTTTATGCGGTTAACCACCGTTTTTCGCCTGACGTCTCCCGCTCATGCCGTTACGCTTGCATGTTCTGATGCTTTCCCACCGGGGCGCTTATGCGAACGCGAAGATGTCGGTCGAAGGTCTATTGTGTCTTGCGAGAGCGGGCCTTGCCTGCGGTCGTGGTGGCGTTGGTTGTGTTTGCGGCCATGTCTTGCGACCCGGGGGCGGAGCGGCGCGCCGCCGCGATACGGGAGGTGGTGACAGCGGCGACCGTGGAACGGATGGACGCCGTGGTGGAGGAGGCCCGGGCGGAGATGCGCGCCGCGGGGGCCCGGAAGGAGGCGATGGCGTTTGTCGGGGAGACTCTGACCCGTGCGGTGCAGAAGGGTGACGAGGCTTCGGCGCGTCGATTGCGGGTGAAAGAGGGGTTGATACGTCTAACTGAGCGTTGGCGGCGTGCGAGATCCAGCACCGGCGCGGGGTGTGAGGCTTCCGCGAACTGCCCGTCAGATGCCGAGCGGCGGGAGGCCGATCGACGTGCCGGCGCGCTGGGCGACGAAGTCTGGCAGCGCTACGAGCAGGGTGCGACGGATGATGAGATTATTGAGTGGCTTTTGCAGGTTGAGGATATCCACATGATCTGGACCGGAAGCTCTGGCGTGATGTTGCAACTTAAGGGATCACATGAGGTGGGGATTCACCGGTGTGATTACCACAACCATGGCCCATTGCCCGACGCGTTGGGGGGGCGAGATGAGTTTTTTAATGGCCGAAGTGACTTTGCCGGTAGCCAGGCGTCGGGGCGCGAGCAGACGCCGTGGGGAAGCTCGCCGCGAATGAGCGACATCTGGTGAAGAGGGGCTGATCGACGGGGTTCGATCGGAGGTGTGATGTGTGACCCGGGGGGCATCCGTTCCCGTGAGTCAGACGTGATGGCCATGCGGGCAGTAGGGCGAGGTGTCTTCGTCGCGATGTGAGATCGCCGAGGTGGGGAGGTTCCGGGTTCAATGCCCAGTCTTGCTGTTATGCGGCGGTTTATGTTGAGCCGAGTTCCAGGGCCAGCGCCCGCTGATCTCCATCTCGATGGCGATGCTCAAAAACGTTCGGACAATGACGACCACACCCAGCGTCAGCGCCGCGTTCAACGTCTTGCCAGCGAAGATGGAGCGGGCGATCTCGGCGGCGAGTAAGAACTCCAGCGCGATGAGGAGGGTGCGGCCGACGCGGCGTCGGAGGTGGTCGTAGGTGCCGCTCCAGTCGTTCTGACGAGCGCGCTGCCGGAGCGCGAGGACGAGCGCGCCTCCCAGGCCTGCGGCAATGGCGAGGAGCGCGGTATGTGTCCGTCCGAGACAGGGACGAGCGCAAGTGTTTATGAGCTTGAGGTGTGTCTGTGTGTCCGTCTGTGTGTCCGTCCGAGACAGGGACATCGTCTGGCTTTTATGCGGGTGAAGGTATGATCGCAGGCTCGGTTCCGGGCAGGAGATTCACTACTTGCGCGACACTGTAAGAAAGGGCTCGCAGGCGGGCAGATGCCGGGAGGCTTCTTCGGTGATTGCTGTGTGTCCGTCTGCTGTGTGTCCGTCCGAGACAGGGACATCGTCTGTGGCGTGTCCGTCCGAGACAGGGACATTGTCTGGCTTTTATGCGGGTGAAGGTATGATCGCAGGCTCGGTTCCGGGCAGGAGATTCACTGCTTGCGCGACACGGTAAGAAAGGGCTCGCAGGCGGGCATATGCAGGGAGGCTTCTTCGGTGATTGCCGCCTCGCAGGAGAGCTGGAGGGTGGTGTCGCCAACGGTCGGGTAGGCGGTGAGGACGAGCTGGGGCAGGTAGCCCTCTTTGTCGACCCGCCAGCCCGAGCATGCGACAGGTTCGCCGAGAAATTCGCAGTCGAAAGGGATGGGAAGTGCGTCGGGGAAGGATCTGACGAAGTCCTGCTCACGAGACTCCAGGTCGTGGCGCGAGATGGACGCGGGATGCTCGGTCCAGGAGAAGATGGTGTTCTCGCAGCGTATGTTCTTCTCCATCAGTTGGCAGCCATCGGGGAGTTCGATGGGCTCGCCGGCGAGGTACAGACCGGTGAGGCGATTGGCGTTGGCCAGCCCCCGGAGCAGACGCAGGCGGATGGAGCACTCCGTCGCCCAGTTCGCGATAAGTTGGTCGGGCAGAAAACAGGTGAAGAAGCGGTAACGCTGCGGCCCGCTCGGGGCGTATCCGGCAAAGGCGTTGATGGTCTCATTGTGACGCTCGGCCCGGAAGTGCCGCAGCTGCAAGGTGCCGGCGTCAGCGCTCACCTCAACCCGATTCCCGCGGTAGACCGACCAGCTCGCCTTCTGAAGGGTGTGCTCGACGCTGCTCTCCTGCGTCGCGATCATGAGGGGGGTGATGTCGGTGGTCTCCACGCGGGCCAAAAAACTCAGCGTTACGCCGCAGGTGAGGATGTATGAGATCGGATCGTCGTCGGTGAAGGTGCAGCCCGCTGGAAGTTGTGGCGGAGGGGTGATGCGGAACTCGGTCTGGATGACGGTGCCCGTGCGTTCAAGGGTCGGTGACGCGGGGGACGTTGCGGGTGATGCTGCGCTGGCACAGGCCGTGGCCAGGGAAGCCAGCAGGGATAGCGTCACGAAGAGGGGAATCAAGGCAGGCACGTCGCTCGATCGGAGTGGGAGTGGAGGCGTTATGAACGCGTTTTAGGCGGCGCGAGTGTATCGCGGCGGTGGGGGAGGGGCCAGCTGATGCTCGGGGCGTCGGGAGGCATCACGCAGAGGGACTTGCCTCGGGGATGGGGCGCGATGTGAATGAGGCATCGTTTCCCCCCGGGCACACGGCCGAGGAGGACCTCCGGGGCAAGGCGGAAGGTGTGGAGTGATTCGGGAGGTATTCGTCAGGCCGGGGACTCGTCAGAGCGATTGGGGCGGTTAGGTTGCCGGGGAGGTTCGTGATGCGGGCGGAGCGCGAGGTTTTGCCGGATAGGAGGGCGTGCAGGTCAGGGAAAGCCGGGATGGGGCGCCGAGATGCTCTTGCGATGTGTTGGCACTGAGTCAAGGAGACGACCATGTTTGATATCGAGATGTTTATGTTGAAGGGCAAGGTGGCCGTGGTCACCGGAGCCGGCGCGGGGATTGGGCGCGGGATTGCCCGGACGTTTGCGGCGGCTGGAGCGCGTGTGGTGGTCAGTGATCTCAGTGAGGAGGCGGCTGAGGCGGTGGCCCAAGCGATCGTGAATGAAGGGGGAGTGGCTCAGGCCCTGGCGTGTGATGTGACCCGGGAGTCTGATCTGGAGGCATTGGTAGAGGGGTGCGTGGGGCGATTCGGGCGTCTGGACATTCTGGTGAGCAATGCCGGCGGGGGAGGGCCAAAGCCCTTTGATATGCCGATGGAGGCGTTTCGGCAGGCCTTTGAACTCAATCTCTTCTCGTTGTTTCGCCTCTCTCAGCTGGTGGCGCCGAAGATGGCGCAGGTGGGAGGGGGGGCGATTCTGGGGATCACGTCGATGGCCGGGGAGAACACAAATAAACGCATGGCGGCCTATGGTGCTTCGAAGGCTGCGGCCAATCATTTGATTCGGAACATCGCCTTTGATCTGGGCGGGGAGAATATCCGGGTGAACGGTATTGCCCCGGGGGCCACGCGTACCGAGGCGTTGAGCTCGGTTCTTAACGAGGAGATCGAGGCGCGAATGCTCAAGCATACCCCTCTGGGGCGTCTGGGTGAGGTGGATGATATGGCCAACGCGGCGCTGTTTTTGTGTTCGCCTGCGGCGGGTTGGATCAGTGGGCAGATCGTGACGGTCTCGGGCGGCGGTGTGCAGGAATTGGACTGAAGGAGACGTGATGATGCTACGAGCGATGGTGTTGGTGGTTGTGGGCCTGAGTGTCTCGTGCGCGAGTGCACCGCCTGCAACGAGCGATTCGACACCGAACCTGGAAGAGGGAGCGAAGGCGGATGTGGAAAGCAGGTCCGAGGAGCGTTGGGATGCAGCGAGCTCCGATCCCGGGAAGCTGGGCTGGATGCAGGGGTATCCGCCTGCGGAGGATCGTGTGATTCGTTTTTATGAAGGTGACTATTTCAGCTTTCCGCGTCTGCGCTGGACGGTGTGCCACTTTCGAGAGTTGATGCCGACGGTAGGCGTGGCGCGGGGCCCGGAGGCTGCGGGGGCGCTGGAGGTCGAGTTGATGCCGGGGTTGGCCGAGGTGAGGGTGGAGCCGTCCGATGGCAGCGAGGCGATGAGCTGGGAGGAGGCGCTGGATGCGTTGTACACCGACGGGGTGTTGGTGATGCATCACGGGCGTGTGGTCTACGAGCGCTACAGCGGATGTATGAGCCCGGAGCGTTTGCACGGGGCGATGTCGGTGACGAAGTCGCTGACGGGTCTGCTTGGCGAGATTCTGGTGGCCGAGGGGGCGCTTGATGAGGAGGCGTTGGTGGGGGAGTTGGTGCCTGAGCTTGAGGGGAGCGCCTTTGGTGATGCGACGCTTCGCCAGGTGATGGATATGACCAGCGCGTTGGCCTTCTCGGAGGACTACAGCGATCCGAACGCCGAGGTGTGGGCGCACGCCCGGGCCGGGAGCCCGCTGCCGCCTCCCGAGGGGTACCGCGGCCCACGGAGCTACATGGAGTATCTGCAGGGGGTGGAGAAGCAGGGCACGCATGGGGAGGCGTTTGGTTATAAGACGGTCAACGCCGACGCGCTGGGTTGGGTTCTGGCCAGAGCCACCGGGAGCTCGGTGGCGGAGCTGCTCTCGGAGCGTATCTGGAGCCGTATCGGGGCGGAGCGCGAGGCGTATTATACGGTCGACTCGGTGGGGACTCCCTTTGCCGGGGGAGGGTTTAACGCGACGCTGCGGGACCTGGGGCGTCTGGGGCAGATGCTTCTTGATGGGGGGCGCGTAGGCTCGGAGCAGATCGTGCCGCCGCGGGCGATTGAGAGCATCCGTCAGGGGGGCGATCGCGAGGCCTTTAAAGCGGCGGGCTACACGATGTTGGAGGGCTGGAGCTATCGCGGGATGTGGTGGGTGAGTCACGATGAGCACGGAGCGTATGCCGCTCGAGGCGTTCATGGTCAGACCCTCTGGATCGATCCTCGCGCCGATATGGTGATTGTGCGCTTTGCGTCGCACCCGAGGGCGGCCAACGCCGCCAGCGATCCGGTGGCGTTGCCGGCGTATCGGGCCGTGGCGGAGTATGTGATGGCGCATGATGAGACGCCTCTGCTGGGGCCGGAATGGGTGATTGAAGATATCGCCGGAGAAGGCATCATCGACTCAAGTCATGCGACGCTTCAGTTCTGGCGAGATGGTCGTTTTGGCGGAAGCGCCAGCTGCAACCGGGTGATGGGCAGCTATGAGAGTGAAGGTGAGCAGCTGACGATGTCGCCGGCGGGCACCACACGTAGAGCGTGTGTGCCGGCGCTGGAGAATCAGGAGCGTAAGCTTCTCAAGCTCCTGTCTCAGGTGGAGAGCTTTCGGATCGACGAGAGCGGCGCGTTGATCCTGATGACCTCGGAAGGGAGCACGATTGTGGCGCGTCGCTAAACCTCGGCTCTTCCGTGAGTCGAACCCGGGTTGAGGTGTTTAATGAGAAACGCCCCCTGAGCGCGCTGGCGCGCTCAGGGGGCGTTTTTACGTCGGGCGTAAGGCCCTGTGGGCGCAGGGGAGCGGAGAGGCCAGCGCGACACCAGGGTCAATGGAGCCTGTCGGCCAGGTCGGTGTAAGGGGTGGTGTCTCCGAGGACGTCTTCGACGTAGATCATGTTGACGAGCGCCATGAGAAGGACGGCCAGGGGTGTTGCTACGGTGACGCCGACAAGCCCGAAGAGGATACCGCCGATGACCTGGGAGATCAGGGTGAGGGCGTGGGGGAGTGAGACAAAGCGCTTTTGAACGATGGGGGTGAGGAGGTTGCCTTCGATGGCCTGGGCACCGAGAAAGACGAGGCCGGCCCAGAGGACGAATTCAGGGCCGACGAGGAGGGCGACCAGGGCGGCCGGGAGAAAGGAAGCGATCGAGCCGAGGATGGGGACGAAGGAGAAGAGCCCGGCGATGAACCCGAGGGTAAAGGGCAAGGGTATACCGAGCGCCCAGAGGCCGATGGCGACGATAAGGGCGACGGCACCCATCGCCAGGAGGCGTCCCAGGAGCCACCAGATCATCTGGTGGGTGCAGACGTTGAGGATGGTCTCGGCCCGGGGGCGGTAGTGCATGGGGACGAGGTGGATCAGCCCGCGTTTGTAGGTTCCGGGATCGATGGCCAGGTAGACCCCCACGACGAGAACAAGGGCGGCGTTGGTGAGGAAGTTGAGGCCTCCAGCAAAGGCGTCGCCGAGTTGTCCGATGATCTCGTTGGTGAAGAAGCTGGCCGGGTCGAGCGCGCCGAGTTCAGCGAGGATGCGGGGTCCGGCCGAGGTCTGGGCGATCCAGGCCTGAAGCTCGTCAAGGGCTTGAGGGATCATCTCGCGAATGGCGTTGACCTGGGTAGCGATGGCGGGGGCCATCAGCCAGCCGGCCCCTCCAGTAAGAGCGAGCAGGGCGATGACGACGGTGAGCAGAGCCCAGAGCCCGTTGAGCGGTGTGCGACGCTGGAGATGGTCGCTGAGCCAGCGCAGAAAGATGGAGAGGAGGATGGCCAGGAAGATGACCAGGATCAGGGTCTTCATCTCCCAGAGGAAGAGCAGGCCGATGGTGATGAAGACGACCATGGCCAGGATGCTTGCGGCGTGGCGGATGAAGGGGGAGAAGCTCGTTTCGTGGTGGTTCTGGCATGAATCAGCGCGCGGATCGGGATTGGGCGTGTCTGCGCTCATCGTGTTTGCTCCTCTGCCATCGTGGCTTCAAGGGGTCCACCTCACGACCAGACAACTCGCTGCGTATGCGATAACGTACTCACCCCGGGGGGTATCAGAACTCGGTGAGTGCCACGGGGTGGCACGAAAAGATGTGCACATGTCCCCTCCCCACACGCGATGGAGATAAACGATGAATGAGTTGGTCTTGACCACCTTCGACTGGGTCCCCGATCTGCCTCGTGGTTATGTGCGAGATCTGCGCGTGCGCTGGGCGCTGGAAGAGGCCGCATTGCCCTACCGGGTCGAGAGCGTTCCCTTCCGCGATCGCGAGGAGGGGCATTTTGCGCACCAACCCTTTGGTCAGGTGCCCTGGCTGAGCGATGGGGAGCTTTCGATCTTTGAGAGTGGTGCGATCCTCATGCACCTCGGCCAGAAAAGTGAGGTGTTGTTGCCGGCAGAGTATCATCGGCGCGTGGAGGTGATGGCGTGGGTCTTCGCCGCGCTGAACTCGGTGGAGATGGCGAGCCTGCCGTGGACGATTTTCGAGTTCTCCGGCTTCTCAAAAGAGACTCCGGAGTGGGAACGCCTCGACACCTTTCTTATGGCGAGGCTCGATCATATCGAGGCGGTACTCGCTGAGCAGACCTGGCTGGCCGGGAGGTTTTCTATCGCGGATATTCTGATGGCGGATGTGTTGCGTCTGGTCGACCGCTTTGATCGCCTGGAGGGGCATCCGGCCTGCCGCGCCTATGTGGAGCGGGCTTGCGAGCGGCCGGCATTTAAGAAGGCCCTGGAGGATCAGCTGGCGCACTTTTCGGCGGCTGATTAGGTGGAGCAGGGGCTGAGACTCATGGGGCAGGGCACATGTAGAGGTCGATGTAGACCTCGTAGTCCCCTTCGGGGCAGGGGATGACATAGAGGTCGACGGGGTTGTTGCAACGGCCACCGCCTTTTCGGCTGCCCTGGCGCATGCTGGCGGCGGCCTGGCGGCTGGTGACGGGGGTGGAGCCGTCGGCGCATTGCAGGTTCATGAGGAAGGCTTGTTGTCCCTGGATCTCACAGGTTTCCACCGGGCGTTGATGGGAGGAGGTCAGGGCGGTGATGTCGCTTACGCCGCAGCCGTGACGTGCGGCGTACTGGCGAGGGGAGAGGCTTTGGAAGGGGCCTGAGGAGCAGGTGATCGGGGGAATCTCTTCACCCGGGGAGAGGCATTGCAGGTGGGAGTGAGGCATGGATACCGCGGTGCGTTGAGGGCGGCCAGCGACGAGGTCGAGGTAGGAGCAGCTTTCCTGGTGGTTGGCGTCGCAGTTTTTCTCGATGAGCTTGAAGCCCTGCTCTTGATGCTCGATGTCGGCCATGGCGTAGAGGGCGGCGCCGGTGAGGAGGCAGGAGGTATCGCCGGGGAGCTGCTCGCAGAGCGGGGCATGTTCATCGTGAAGCTCCTCGACGGCGCGGTTGAGGTTGGCGAGCGTTTCCCCTTGAAGGAGGGGGCGGATGAGATGGGGAATGGCGCAGGCCTGGCCGTGTCCGAGATGGCAGCCCGCCAGGCTCAGTTCGACGCTGGTCGCGATGTCGATCTCGAGGTGCTCTGTGATGGCGAGGTTGGTGGGGAGTGCGAAGAAGGCACCTTCGAAGCAGATATCGCGGTTGCCGGCGTCGCATCCGACGGTCGCGGCGGCGATGACGCGCGCGGCGAGTATGGCGGGGTCCAGGGGGATTTCAGATCCGGCGTTGTCGAAGAAGTAGCGGGCGACGTTGTAGGCCGTGGTGCAGTCTCCGGGGATATTGGCCTGGCAGCTGGTTTGAAGCATGTCGATGGCGTGGAGCATCTCGTCGGGGCTGCCGCCGTCCACGAGGGTCATATGGGCGAGGAGATGGCAGGAGAAGGGGTCGTCGTTGGCACAGGCCTCACGCATGCCATCGCGCCAGGTGGGCGGTCGTTTCTGACGCGGGCGTTCAAGTAAGGAGCTCATGTCGTTGCAGAGGTCGGAACCGGAGGCGCATTGGGTGCGGGCGATTGTCTCCACCTGCTGGCAGGCCTCCTTATCGTTCAGCGCGCAGCCTCGGCGAAGGGCTGCTGCGGCGCAGGCCTGATCGTTGTTCTGAATGCGGAGCAGGCTCAGGGCGGTGCAGGCTTGAGGATCACCATAGATGCAGCCCAGGCTGTTGCCCTGCACGACCAGGTCTTGAATCAAGTCGGGTGAGGCGCTCTCGGGAAACTCCACGTCCCGGGCCAGGATTCGGCATCCGTCAGCGTCGCCTCGGTAGCAGGCAGCGCCGACCAGTCCGAACATCGCCTTGCCGGATGCGGCCGCCTCCGGGTCGACGTCGGGGTGGTGAAGGAGCGTGTTGACGGCGGCGGTGCACGCCGGGCCAAAGTTAAGAGAGCAGCCCTGCAGAAAGGCATCGTAGGCTGCGGAGCGAGCGCGCGGATCGGCGTCGGGTTCATCGGCGTCGGCATTGAACATGAGGCCGACAAGCAGGCAGCCTTCCGCGCGGCCCTCGGAGCATTGCTTTTCATAAAGGTCGAATCGGAGGTCGCGAGAGGCGTAGCGCTCAAAGACCTGGTAGGGCGCATAGCCCCGACGCTCAAGGGGGATCTCTGCATCGTCATCCCAGCTTTCGTGAGCGCAGACCGCGTCGACGTCTGCTGTCCAGCCGCGCTCAAATGCGGGGTTCATCGCCGTAGAACGCGCTGCGGTGCCGCCGGAGGCGCAGCCCACCAGGGTGAGCCATACGCCTGTCAGAATGAGGTACAAGAGAACGCCGGAGGCATTCGAGCGCGTTGAACGTGTGAGCATGGGGAGCCCCTCCTGCCAGAGTGTAGGTTGAGAGGGGAGCGTAGCATGAACATGAAGGGGGTGTCCTGCGCAAAGAGCCAGGATTTGAATGGACCCGCCACTGCCTTGTGTGAGGTGGAGTGGCCCGATAGGGTGCGAGGCCATCGGTTAAAGAAGGCAGGTTCGGGCGGCAGGGCTGCGTGGTTGAGGCGCATTAGGATTGATCCAGGGCGAGGGGTGCATGGTGAGGCAAGGTCAGGGTGTGTGGTTGGTGTTGATGGTGATTGTGGTGCTGGGGGCAGGCTGCGGCGATAGCGTGGAGGAGCTTGAGCAGCTCGATGCGGGCGGGGACGCCTGGGACGGAGGGGAGGACGCGAATGCCGAGGATGTCGGGGGTAGGGACGTTGAGCCGTGCCTCGATGGTGAGGAGCAGGTCTGCGATCTCAGCGAGAGCTGTCGGGGGATCCAGATGTGTGTGGAGGGGGAGTGGGCGGCATGTGAGGCCCCGGATGAGATCTGTGACGGGGTCGACAATGACTGCGATGGAGAGATCGACGAAGACTTTGCCGGCCTCGGTGAGGTCTGCGTCAGCGGAGAGGGGCAGTGCGAGGTCAGCGGAGAGATGATCTGCGGGGACGATGGCCAGTCGGTGACGTGCAGCGTGGAGGCAGGCCCCGGGGTTGAGGAGGTCTGTGACGGGGTCGATAACGACTGCGACGGTGAGGTTGATAACGTGGTCGGCCTTGGGGAGAGCTGCTCTGTGGGCACGGGTCAGTGCGCGGCCAGCGGTGTGCAGGTCTGTGATGTGGAGGCGCGTACGCTTGTGTGTGACGCGCTGAGCGCTGAGCCTGGTGAGGAGGTCTGTGACGGGGTCGATAACGACTGCGACGGTGAGGTTGATAACGTGGTCGGCCTTGGGGAGAGCTGCTCTGTGGGTACGGGTCAGTGCGCAGCGAGCGGTACGCGGGTCTGCGATATCGACGCTGGGGCGCTCGTGTGTAACGCGAGCGCCGGAGGTCCGCAGTCTGAGACATGCAACGGTCTGGATGATGATTGCGACGGTGTGGTCGACAATGTTCCCGGTCTTGGGGAGAGCTGCTCTGTGGGTACGGGTCAGTGCGCAGCGAGCGGTACGCGGGTCTGCGATGTCGACGCCGGGGCGCTTGTGTGTAACGCGGTTGAGGGCTCCCCGAGCGCCGAGGTGTGCGACGGGCGGGATAACAACTGCAATGGGACGGTCGATGACGTGCCGGGGTTGGGGACGAGCTGTTCGGTAGGTACGGGTCAGTGCGCAGCGAGTGGTACGCGTATCTGCGATATCGACGCCGGGGCGCTGGTGTGCAACGCGGTTGAGGGCTCCCCGAGCGCCGAGGTGTGTGACGGGCGGGATAACAACTGCAATGGGACGGTCGATGACGTGCCGGGGTTGGGGACGAGCTGCTCGGTAGGTACGGGGCAGTGCGCAGCGAGCGGTACGCGGGTTTGCAATACGAACACCGGCACTCTGGCGTGCAGCGCGGTTGCGGGCTCCCCGAGCGCCGAGGTGTGCGACGGGCGGGATAACAACTGCAATGGGACGGTCGATGATGTGCCGGGGTTGGGGACGAGCTGTTCGGTAGGTACGGGGCAGTGCGCAGCGAGCGGTACGCGGGTGTGTGATGTGGGGGCTCGTGCGCTGGTGTGCAACGCGACGGCCGGAAGTCCCCAGACGGAGACGTGCAACGGCGTCGACGATAACTGCGACGGAACCCCGGATAATGTGTCGGGGCTCGGGAACAGCTGTTCGGTGGGCGTGGGTGCCTGCCGACGCACCGGCAGTCGTATCTGTGATCTGGGGAGTGAGAGTCTGACGTGCAGCGCATCGCCGGGACATCCCAGCGCGGAGACGTGCAACGGCGTCGACGACAACTGCGATGGAACCATCGACAATACGACGATGAGCTTTGGGGTAGCGACCACGTATGGCGCGGATCGCGGATGCATCGCTATGGCTGCCGGCGATATCAACGGGGATGGCCGCATTGATGTGGTATGTGCTCCGGTCATCCATGATGCGAACAACCTCGACACGCGTCTCTTCACGTATCTGAATCAGGGCGGAGGGAACTTCGCTTCGGCGACGTATCTTCAGGCGGTGGCGGTTTCGCCCTTCCGCACGCAGAGCGATGTGGCGTTGGGCGATGTCGATGGTGATGGCGACCTCGACATCGTCGCGGTTGGGGAGACGATGAAGGCCCAGGTCTATATCAACAATGGGAGTGGGCAGTTTGCGGCGCCCTATGAGGCGTTCCAGTTTAGCCCGGGCGGGGAGCCGGGGACCGGTGGGCTGGTGCTGGATGATATGGATGGCGATGGGGACCTGGATATCGTCACGACGATCGGGTCGATTCGGTCGTCGGATTGGAGTCTGGCGCTCTCCCCTAACAACGGTAGCGGGACGTTTGGGGCGCCGACGATCATCGACGCAACAGTGCCTCGCGCCCGTGCGCTTCGCTCGTTTAACCCGGATGGTGATGGGGATCGCGATCTTGTCGCCATCTATCCTACAAAAGTATCGCTCTATCGGGCGGCCTCTCCCGGCACATTCAACTCGCCGAACACGGTGGTAAACGGGACAGTGTCATTGGGGGCGGACCCGGTACTGGCGGACTTGAACAACGACGGACGCGCGGACCTGCTCTTGCCGGCAACTGGGATGCGCTATTTCGTGCCGGGTACGGCCAGTGGGTTTGGTAGCGCACAGTCGTCGACGAGGCCGGCGACCGAGGTGTCGGCGGCGGTCGGGCAGTTTGACTGCGATGGTTCGGCCGAGGCGATGATCGTGGCTGTCAATGGGGGAGCTCCGCTCTATTATCTGGCTCATCCGCAGAACTTGAGCAGTGAGGGCGTGGCAGCGGGGCTGCACGGAACCAGCGTGCGTGTGTTCGATGTCGATCGTGATGGAGATGATGACGTTGTGGTGGGGGCTCATGCCAACGGCATTCGTGTGTTGCGTCGGCACTAAGAGGGGCGGTCGCTCAAAGGGGGGGGCGACTGGTTGTCGTGGGGGCGTCGCATTGTGCGGGGGGGGCATGTGTGGCACAAAAGAAGGTATCAGTAACAACTCAGTCTCTCCGAGGGGGAGACACCGCTGCTGGTAATCCGGAGCGCGAACGCGAGGCTGCCGTCATGGGGACGGCGGGTTGCGGGCGTTTTGGGGGATGGGCGGGACGCGTCCTTTAGGGAAAAGGAGCGGTGCTATGTCGGAGACCAAGTTCGACATGAAGTTGCAGGCGTGGTTGGAGCGCAGTGCGAGGAGGCTTGCCCCGGTGGCGGCGCGTGTGGAGGAGTCGTATGCGCGCGAGGCGTTGGAGCTTGCGTCGGGGTTGATGTTGTCGAAGCTGGGGCCCTATCGTCTGGCGGTAGATCAGGCGCAGGAAGCGAACGAGACATCGGCGCGTGCGGCGGAAGAAGTAGCGAAGGCGCAGGTGGCTGTGGAGGGGGCATATGCGCGCCTTCATGCGGCGTCGCAGGCTCATTACTATGTGGCTTTGAGCCAGGGTGAGTCTGAGAAGGAGACGCTCAAGCGGCGGTTGAATCGTGGGATGCCGCAAGCACCCTCAGCGTTCAATGTGCTCGGGGTAGATCGCAAACGTTCGGTGATGAGTCGGGCACTGCGCTACGGGGAGCAGGTGTTGGGTGCGAATCACGAGGTGGTGGTGGAGTCGCGAGGCGTGTATGAGGGGTTGAGCCAGGCGCTTGATGCTGCGGACAGCCAGAAGGCCCGCTCGGTCAAACAGATGCAGCGCCTGTTCAGCGCCAGAGATAGCGCCCGACTCGCCTACGTCGCTGCGCGGCAGATTGTAGAGGCTGCGTTGTTGCTTGATGGTGATGGAAGCCTTGGTCAGTTGATGCCGCCCGTCAGTGATGTGTATGGGGCACGTCAGTTTGCAAGGGCGGAAGTCGATGCGGCCGAGGCGGAGGATGGGGCAGAGGTTGTGGTGGCCGAGCCGGTGATGGAGCCCTCATTGCCGGATGATGTGGTCGATACGTGACGCGGCCCGTGACATCGTAGTTATCCAAACCCCTTCGGAGAACCGAAGGGGTTTTTTGTTGGTCGGTCAGGCTGCCTGGGGGAGAGGCCTGGTGATGTGGATGCGATGCGAAGGTCGGGGTTCCGAGTAGCGGTTCTAGCTGGCGAGAAGCGGAGGTCGGGGTCCCGAGTCGTGGTTCTAGCTGGCGAGAAGTGGAGGTCGGGGTCCCGAGTAGCAGTTCTGGCTGGCGAGAAGTGGAGGTCGGGGTCCCGAGTCGTGGTTCTAGCTGGCGAGAAGTGGAGGTCGGGGTCCCGAGTCGTGGTTCTGGCTGGCGAGAAGTGGAGGTCGGGGTTCCGAGTAGCGGTTCTCGCTGGCGAGAAGTTAAGTTTGGGAGGCCAAACATCACTTCTTTCTGGCGAGAATTGATGTTTGGAAAGTTATGTTATCGGTGCTTTGGGGCGAGTCTCAGCTCTTCAGATGTCTGGAGGCTTCGCGGATGCTCAGGGGAGAGAGGGTATCGGCGTGGGTGTTTAGAAAGTTGCGGACGGCGTCAGGGTTGGTGCGGGCGTATTCGCGCAGTGCCCAGCCGACGGCTTTGCGGATAAAGAACTCGTCTTCGCTGGCCAGGTGGAGGCAGTAGGCGAAGAGCTTGTCGGAGTCGGTGTGGGATTTGAGGCGATTCTGGGCGAGTAGGGCGGCGCGGCGGATCCAGCGGTCGGGGTCGTGGAGCCAGCGGTCGAGGGTGGGCCAGGTCTGGTGGGGATGGTGGTTAAGGACGTCGCCGACGAGGTGGGTGGCGATCTCGTCGGTGAAGTCCCACCAGGCGCCGTCTCGGATGAGGCGTTCGTAGAGGGGGAGGGAGGCGGGGGTGATGAAGGGTTTGAAGCGTCTGGCGAGGCGGATGGCGATGTATTTTTCTTCGCGGTGGGGGAGATGCCAGAGGGCTTCGATGAGGGCGACGTAGTTGTGGTGGTCGGCGAGGTGGATGTCGGGGGCGAGTGTTTTGACGATCTGGTCGCGGGGGCCGGCCTGGACGCCGTAGAAGGGCATGGATGTTTTCATGTACGCCGCCATCTTCTCGGCGTTATCGGGGTCGGCGAGTGCCTGGAGGTGTTGGGAGACGCGGCAGGCGATGGGGGTGGGGTCGAAGGGCATAGGAGGTGTGGGGAGGGGGATTGTGGAGAGGGGAGGCGCTGGCGGAATGGTGTGCGGTGGCTGAGTGCCAGCGGAGGAGGTAGCGGGGGGATGCTATCCTTCCCCCCCTTCCACGAATACGATCCCTGCCGGTAGCCGCCATTCGCCGACCGTTCCAGGGGTCCGAAACGTTAAGCCCGGCCTTTGAGCATGCCGTGCCAGTACATCTCGGGGAGCATGTAGGCTTTGAGGGCGTACATGCTGTAGCGCTCCTGAGCCTGGTCGAAGGGGAAACTTTCCACGGGGTTTCCGTCGTAGTCGAATTCGGCCAGGATCAGGCGGCCGTAGCCGGTGACCAGGGGGCAGGAGGTGTAGCCGTGGTAGGCGGCCGTCAGGGGGCGGCCCTGGCGCCTGGCGAGCAGGTTTGCGACGAGGACGGGGACCTGTTTACGGATGGCGGCGCCGGTTTTGGCGGTGGGCAGGCTGCTGGCGTCGCCGGCGGAGAAGACGTCGGGGAAGCGGGTATGCTGGAGGGTGTGGCGGTCGACTTCGACCCAGCCGCCGGCGTCGGCCAGAGGGCTGGTTTTGATGAAGTCCGGCGCGCTCTGAGGCGGGGTGATGTGGAGCATCTCGTAGGGGAGTTCCAGGGGGGCCTCGCCATGGAGGCTCTCAAAGACGGCGACCTTCTCGTCGGGGCGCACCTCGATGAGGTTGCGGCCGAAGTGGGTGTGGATGTCGCGTTGGGCGACGAGCTTTTGCAGGGCCTTTTTGTACTTTTCGACGCCGAAGATTGCGCCGCCGGAGCTTACGAAGTGCACATCGGCCCGGTCGCGGAGCCCCTGTTTTTGGAGGTAGTGCTCGGAGAGCCACATGATTTTTTGGGGTGCGCCGCCGCATTTGACGGTGCCTCTGGGGAAGGTGAAGAGGGCGTTGCCACCGCGGAAGTTTTGGAGTGCCTCCCAGGTGGAGTTGACGGTGTCGTAGGCGTAGTTGGAGCAGATGCCACCCTGGCCCATGTGGCCGTCGAGGCCATTGATTTTGTGCCAGTCGAGCTGGAGGCCGGGGGCGACGATGAGTTGGTCGTAGGTGTAGGTGCGGCCTTCGGTGGTGGTGACGCTGTGGGCGTCGGGGGCGAAGGTGGCCGCGCTCTCCTGGAGCCAGGTGACGCCGGGGGGGATCACTTCACTCATCGGCTTGCGGGTGTGCTCGCGGGTAAATACGCCGCCGCCGACCAGGGTCCACAGGGGCTGGTAGTAGTGCCAGTCTGCGGGGTCAAGGATGGCCACATGCAGGGGGGCGTCTGCTGTGGCGAGGCGAGCGGCGGCGGAGATGCCGGCGGCCCCGCCGCCGACGATGAGGATGTTGTAGTGGGAGGTCATCCGGAACTCCTGAGGGGGCAAGCGTGGGAAGCGAAGGTGGCGAGGCGTTTAGCCGGGAAGCTGGCGTGGGGTGTCGGCGTCGGCCAGGGCGGCACCGAAGGCGCGGGCGACTTCCAGGGCGAAGCCGAGAGCGCGGCGCACGTTATCGTCGCGCAGTGCGTTGAGCAGGCCCAGCATTCCGACCCGGGGGGCGTCGGCCGGGGAGGTATCGGCCAGGGCGTTGAGCGCCTTGTGGGCCGTGGCCAGCGCGTGTGGGGCGAAGGCCGGGGATGCGAGCAGCGCGCGGAGTTCCGGGCTCTGCAGGAGGGTGGCCAGGGTGAGGCCGGAGGAGGCCAGGGCTTCGGTCAGCGCGACCGGTTCCAGGCCACGGGCGCGGGCGCGTTGCACCAGGTCATCGACCACATCGACCGCCATGGCCAGTTGGCCCGGGGCCTGTTCGCCGGCGTCCAGGAGTTGTTCGAGCGTGGCCAGCACGCGGGGCTCGGTCAGGCGCAGGGTCAGGCGCGTGAGGTGCCGGAGTCGCGCGTCGATGTCGGCGCCGTGGGCCGGCGGGAGGTGGTCGTCGGCGCTGTCGACGGCGGTGGCGATCAGGGCCGGGGCCTGGTCGAGCAGGGCGGTGAGTCGGCCGATGGAGGCTTCCAGGCGGTCGAGGCGAGCCTCGATGCGGGCCAGGGCGTCGTGGTGGGTGGGGGGGGCAGGATCGAGGGAGGGCGTTTCGGACATCAACGTGCTCCTTTACTTGCGAGCCATGCGGGAGGGTTGGCGGAGTGCTGCGCCACGCTAATCACCGAAGGCAGGCGGGCAATCCCGGGGGGCACAGCAGCGAGGGATGGCAGGCGGATGCAAAAAAGCCCCGTTGCGCCCGGGGGGGCGCGACGGGGCTCTGGGTGTTGCGGGTGCTTCCGGTGACGCTGTGGGCGTCGGGGGCGATCAGGCTTCGCGCAGGATCTCGCGGCTGATGATGACGCGCTGGATCTGGGAGGTTCCTTCGTAGATCTGGAAAATCTTCGAGTCGCGGTAGAGTTTCTCGACGGGGTACTCGGTGGAGTAGCCATAGCCGCCGTAGACCTGGACGGCGTCGCTGGCGACCTTGACGGCCATATCCGCGGCAAAGGCCTTGGCGAAGGCGGCCTGCTTGGTGTTGCGCTCACCCTGGTCGTGGAGCCAGGCCGATTCCCAGACGAGGTGACGGGCAGCCTGGATGTTCATGGCCATGTCGGAGAGCATGAAGCTGACGGCCTGGTGGCGAGCGATGGGCTTGCCGAAGGTGGTGCGCTCCAGGGAGTAGGCGCGGGCGTGCTCGAAGGCAGCGCGGGCCAGGCCGACGGCGGCCGAGGCGACGATGGGGCGAGATTTGTCGAAGGCGCCCATGGCCTGGGCCCAGCCGCCGCCCTCTTTGCCGCCGAGGACGTTTTCGGCCGGGACTTCGACGTTGTCGAAGCTGATGGAGCGAGTGTCGCTGGCCTTCTGGCCGAGGTTGATCTCTTTGCGGCCGACTTCGATGCCGGGGGTGTCGGCGTCGACGATGAAGCCGGTGAGGCCGCGGTAGCCGGCGTCCTGGTCGGTGTAGGCCAGCACGAAGTACCAGGAGGCCTTGGCGCCGTTGGTGATCCACATCTTCTGACCGCTGATGCGGTAGATGTCACCCTCTTTGACGGCGCGGGTCTTGACGGCCTGGACGTCGCTGCCGGCGCCGGGCTCGGTGACGCAGTAGGCGGCCATGTGCGGGGTACCGTCGTCTTTGAGGCCGTCGACGAGCATGCCCAGGTACTTCTTCTTCTGTTCTTCGGTTCCGAACATGATCAGCGGGGCGGTGGCCAGCTGGTTGGCCTCCATGGCGGTGCCGATGCCGGTGCAGCCCCAGGCCATTTCTTCGGAGAGGATGCAGGCTTCGAGGGCGCCCAGGCCCAGGCCGCCGTACTCGGCGGGGACCATCGTGTTGAGCAGGCCGAGTTCCCAGGCCTTGGTGAGGATTTCCCAGGGGTATTCGCCGGTCTGGTCGTGGTGTTCGGAGGCGGGGCGGATGACGTCGCGGGCGAAGTCGCGCGCGGTCTTCTGGTACATCTTCTGGTCGTCGCTTAAGCCGTAGCCGATCATATTCGCTCCGTGGTGGGGGTTGTGAATGGTCATTCAGTAGGCGGCGTAAGGTTCGGACAAAGGTGCGGAGAAGTAAAGGGAGGGGAGGGCGAAAAGTGGTGATATGAGTCGGGGTGGTGAGCGCGGCGAGTTCCGGGAAACAAAACGCCCGCCAGGGAGCTGGCGGGCGAGAGGTGGGGTGAGTGAGGGGGGCGCGCTTAGTTGGAGAAGAGGTCGCGGCATGGCGAGTTAACGAGTAGCGCGCCGGTGTCATCCATGAAGGTGATGACGGCGGCGGGGGCGGCGTCATTGACGAGCTCAAGCTCTTCGTCCGCGGTCCGGCCGCAGGCGCGGATGCTGTCGAGGGTGTCGCGGGAGCAGGAAGAGGTGTCGAGAGCGTCGACGCAGGCGTCGCGTCGGTCGAAGAGGGCGTCGACTTCCACCAGGAAGTCGTAGAGGGCCTGGTCGCCGTCGGGGTGATCGGTGAGCTGGTCGAGGAAGCACTCGCGGAGCTCGTCGGTTGCGGGGGCAGCGGTTTCCTGGTGGCAGGCGTCGCTTGAGTCGTGTTGTCGGTCTTCGGGGAAGCACTCGCACATGTAGTGCGTGGCGGCGACTCTCTTCAGCTGCACATTGGTAAAGGCGTCGGCCAGGAGCTCGTCGGTGGTCGGCTCGTCGGGGGTGGGGCCGGCGTCTTCGTCGTCGGCGATGGAGATGGGGTCGGCGGTGGGGCCTTCGGTGGGGCCGCAGCCGAGGTGCAGCGTGTTTAACGCGAGGGTGAGGGTCAGCAGCTGGATCGGTTTACGAGACACAGAAGGCTCCTTGAGCGGGTCGGCACATGTCGGTGATTTCGAATGCGGGCATCCTAAAAAGATGAGCGTGCAGAGCAAGTAAAAGCACGTGAACCTCGAAGGAAGCGTAGAAGGCTCAAGGGGTGAAGCAGCCAGCAGCGGCGGCGTTCTGCTCCAGGTGCTCGAACCAGCGTGCGGTGGCCGGGTCGGCGTCGTGTGCGTCCAGGGTTTCGATGAAAGCGGCGCGGCAGTCGGAGCGTCGGGAGAACTCCCTTTGGCTGCATTCCAGGGGAGAGACGGCCTCCTGGCAGGCCTGGTAGTCGGTGAGGGCGCGCTGGTAGAGGCGTACGAAGCTGCGTACCCCCTCGGGGGCTGGCGGGGCGCGAAGGGCGCTCTGGGTCAGGCAGTCGGTGAGGGCCTGGCGCTGGTGGGGGCTTATGGAGTTGGCTTCCAGGCAGCGCGCTGGCGAGGCGTAGCCGTCGTCTTCAAAGTAGCAGGCGCAGAGGTAGGCGTTGGTGTCGGTGTGGATCAGCGCCAGATGGGCGCGGGCCTGGCTCACCTCGTGAGCGAAGTCCGGGGCGTTTCCCTGACCGGCGTTTGGTAGCGTCGTGCAGGCCAGGGCGCTGCAGGCCAGGGCGGTGGTGGCGAGGAGCGCGGCCAGAAGCTGGCGAGGGTTCATTGGTTTAGCATCCATGGGTCGGGGGCGTATCGTTGTCGGAGCTTTCTACGAAGCGTGGCAGGCGTTCGCGCCAGGGCTGCGGGAGTCAGTAGCAGCCGGCGTTCATGACCGCGTCGTCGAAGAGCTGGAGCCAGCGCATGCTGGCCTCGTCGGTGGGCCGGGCTTCGAACTCGGCGACGAGGGGGGCGCGGCAGTCGGATTGGCGTTCGGACTCGGCGCCGGAGCAGTCATCAGCGCCGAGGTTCTTGCAGTACTGGTAGGAGGCGTCTGCGCGTTGGTAGCGGATGACATAGTCATGCACGCCGCCGGGGGCGGGGGGGAGGTCGAGGATGAGATTGTAGGTGCATCGCATGACGTTGTTGCGATCGGCGTGGCTGACGGAGGTGCGGGTCATGCACTGCTCGAAGGAGTCGAAGCCGTCTTCTTCGTAGTAGCAGCCACAGTCGAAGGCGTCGGCGTCGGCTCCGATGAGATGGAGATGGGTGTAGGCGGCGGCGAAGTCGTTGGCAAACTGGGGTGAGTTGCCGGAGTTGGAGTCGCGGGTGTGGGAGGATGCGGGGCTGCACCCTGCCAGAAGAAAGGCCAGGGAGGAGGTGGCCAGGAGGAGGGTCGAAAGCTGGCGAGGGTTCATCGGTATCGAGTCCGTGTGGCGAGGGCGCATGGTAGTCCAGCGCAAAGCGAGGGTCGCAGGCTTCGGTGCTGGCCTCGAAGGGGAGCGTATCTGGCTTCATCTTCTGGAGAAGAAGCGGGCCCTGCAAGGGGCGGGTGGAACATTCGCCAGGCTGGTGAAGAAGGCCCTGTGGCTTGAAGCGATGCAGGGACGGGCGACGAGGGGCGAATCTCTACCCCGCGCAGTGTGTGAGCATGTCGCAGCGGGGGAGAAAAAACGCTCGCCATCTGGCGAGCGTGTGGGGTGCGAGTCGAAGCCGCGCGGGTATGGGGTGTTGGGCAGACGTTGATGCCCGGTCTGCTGCGCCGAGCGTAGCGCGGCGGTCGCATTCACGGGCATCCGCGTCTGCTCCCGACCCGCTAGTTGGCGAAGAGGTTGCCGCACGACGAATTGAAGAGCATTTCGCCGGTGTCATCCATGTAGGTGATGACGGCTTCGGGGGCGGCTTCGTTCAGGGCATCAAGCTCTTCGCCGGCGGTGTCGCCGCAGCTCTGGATGCTGGCGAGGGTGTCGCGGGAGCAGGAGGAGGTGTCGATGGCGTTGACGCAGGCGACATGACGGTCAAAGAGCTCGTCGACTTGAACCAGGAAGTTGTGGACGGCCTGGTCGGCTTCGGGGTGGTCGGCGAGCTGGCCGAGGAAGCACTCGTTGAGTTCGTCGGCATCGGGCGGCGAGTTTTCCTGGAGGCAGGCAGCGGTCGACTCGGCCTCCAGGTCTTCGGGGAAGCATTCGCATTGGTAGGTGGTGTCGGCGAAGTAGGTCAGCTGCACGTTGGTGAAGGCTTCGGCCAGGAGCTCGGTGGTGGTCGGCTCGTCGGGGGTGGGATCGGGGTCGGCGGTGGGGCCCTCGGCGTCACCGCAGCCCAGGTGCAGGGCGCTCAAAACAAGAGTGAGGGTAAGCAGCAGGATCAGTTTACGAGACATAGTAAGCTCCTTTGTTGGGATATCCGGGTCATCGCGAATGGGGGCATCCTAGAAAGCTGAGTGTGTCGATCAAGTAAAAGGACGTGAACCCCTATTCGGGGGGAGCTCCGGGGGAAAGTCGACGGAGAGAGGTTGGTGCCGGTCGGAGTGTATCGCGTGGGCTGTCCGGGCGGCGCGGCCAGACGTGGGCGAGGATTCGTAGCTTGAGATGCCGTCGGTAGGGAGCGCCTTGTTGTCTGAGGCAGAAGAGAAGACGAGATGGGCGCAGGCCTTATCGATGGCCCGAATAGAGGTGGCGAGGTGGGAGAAAAAAACGCTCGCCGTCTGGCGAGCGTTTGGGGTGCGCAGCAGGGATGATATGAGGCCGGTAGGGCAGGTGGCGTCTTAGAAGCCGCCGTCGCCGCTGTCGCCGCCGACCTGTCCGCCGCCGTTGCCGCCGTTGCCGGGCTGAGGCTCGGGGGAGGTGCTGAAGCAGGAGACTTCGACGGCGTCTTGCATATCGCGCAACCAGTCCTGGTCTTCGGGGGTGAAGGTCTGTCCGTCGACGATCTCGTCGCGCTCGTCTTCACAGGCTTCGATGGCCTCCTCGATGGAGGTTTCGTCGCAGCTCTGGGTGTCGATGGTCTGGAGGCAGCGCTCGTAG
Organism: Lujinxingia sediminis; assembly: GCF_004005565.1. Taxonomy (NCBI): domain Bacteria; class Deltaproteobacteria; order Bradymonadales; family Lujinxingiaceae; genus Lujinxingia; species Lujinxingia sediminis. The sequence continues at coordinate 23,250 of NZ_SADD01000012.1, forward strand.
GCCTGGAGAGCATCGAGGGTGTTTTCGATCACGATGTTGAGGGAGGCAGGGGGGGCGGGTTGTTCGCTGACGACCTGCCGGATGCAGGAGCTGATGGCGGTACCGAGTCCGCTGGAGTCGCTGATGTCGTCCGCGCACTGCTCGGCGCTGTTGTAGCCCCAGGCGTCAAAGGAGCAGGCGCACTCGACCTGCGCCTCGACCAGGTCGTTGCTTTCTTCAATGCTGAGCAGGTCGGCGACGGTGGTGGCGAAGGAGCCGCCGGAGTTTCCGTTGTCGGGGTTCACGTTGACCGAGCCATCGTAGCCGGTGGCGGAGCCTCGGCGCTCGGAGGACCCGCAGGCCGAGAGGAGCGCGGGGATGAGGACGAGGCTGGCGAGCAGAGCGAGTTTGCGAGACATGGGTTCTCCTACACATCGTGACGGGGGGAGGCGCGTTGGTGGTGGGAGTGTAGGGGAAGTGCGTTGACGAGCAAAGGAAAGGGTGCCGGCGAGCTTTCGTAAGTAGCGGCGTGGGGGGCGTGTGGGGAGGGAGTCCGACGTTGCTATGGCGAGGCTTGCGGGCGGGGACATGACAAAAACGCTCGCCAGTGAGCTGGCGAGCGTTTTTGAGCCGATGGGCCCGGGGGCCAGAGGGAGGCGTTCCGTTTAGATGCAGGAGTTGTAGCCTTCGACGTAGAAGTCGTCGACCCAGGAGGGATCGAAGTCCAGGCTGCAGTCCTCCAGACCTTCCTCGTAGGCACCGTAGCAGTCTTCGAGGTCGGCGTTGACGGCGTCAGAACAGGTCCCGAATGCGATGGGATCGTTGCAGGTAACAAAGCTCTGATAGTTGGCTGCTTCGCAGGCGACGTAGGCCTCCAGATCGCCCTCAAAGTCGTACATGCCGTTGATGAGAATATCGTTGAAGCAGGCTGTCAGGCTGGCGCGGTCGTTGGCGCTATCGGGGAGGACGCTTTCGTCGATGCACTCCTCGAAGGTGTCGAAGGGGGGCTCGTAGAGATGCGGGTTACAGACGCAGTCATGGCGGTGGTAGGCGTTGAAGGCCAGCGCTTTATCGGCCTCGATCTGCGCCAGGGTGGCGAAGAGGGCGCTGACGTCCACGCCCTCGTCGGTGTCGGGGTCATCGGGGGTGCCGGCGTCGGTCTGGTCTCCCGGGTTCTCATCGGTATCGGGATCGTCGGGGGAGCCAGCGTCGGTCTGGTCTGAGGGGGCGTCGTCGGTGTCGGAGTCGTCTCCGGCATCACCGAGGTCGATGGAGCCGTCATGACCGGTGGGAACGCCGCGACGCTGGGAGGAGGGGGAGCAGGCGCTCAGCGCGAGCATCAGGAGGAGGATGAGGGGCAGGTTTTTCGACATGGGGAGGACTCCGGGTTGGGGGAGGACTCAGCGAGCCGGTCGTGGGCGAGTGCGATCAGGCTCCGTGGCGTTCAGGCTTCGGAGCGACGCGGGCGTGGCGTGCACAGGCCAGGAGCCCGTGTAGGATTCGGAACGTGGGCGCATAAAACAGCCGGTATTGCGACGTCAAGGTTTTTGAAGCGCAGGAGAGGAGGTGGGCAAAGAAGGGCGCATAAAAAAAGCGCGCGCCAGAAGGTCTGGCACGCGCTTTCTTTTGCCCCGCTCAGGGGAGCCCTGGGCGGAGGCTCAGGCTATGGGGCGCGTGATGCGCCGGGAAGCCTTACTCGGCGGGAGCCGGGAAGAACTCTTCGTAGCAGTTGGCGACGGCCGGACCAAAGGTCTCCTGGTACCAGGTGGCACCGGGCTCGGCGGCGCAGGTTTCCCAGGCGGTGTAGAAGTCGTCTTCGCAGGTGAAGATAGCGTTTTCGGTATCTTCGGAGCAGACCGAGGTGTCGATGGCGTTCAGGCAATCGCTCAGGGTGCTCGTGGCGGGGCTATCGCATGCGACGTAGCTGGCAAGATCGGCGTCGGTGGTGTCCGCCCCGGCGATCGCAGTGGTGAGGCAGGCTTCGAAGGCGCTGAGCTCGGATTCCGAGAGAGGTTCCTCAGCCAGGCAGCTTTCGACGTCTGCGTAGCCACCTTCTTCAAAGGCGCAGTTGCAGTCGTAGGTGTCAAAGGCGGTATCGAGACCGGTGGTGAAAGCGACTTCGGAGGTGACGATGGCAGCGACGAGCTCTTCGTCCGTCAGTTCATCACCGGCATCGGTGTCATCACCGGCATCGGTGTCATCACCGGCGTCGGTGTCATCACCGGCGTCGGCTTCGGTGTTGGGCTCTTCGTCGGCGTCGGAGCCGCAGGCGCTGAAGGTGCCGGTGGCGAGGAAGAGGGCGAGGAGGAGGGTGAGAAGTTTGTTCATCGTACAACCTTGCGTGTTGAAGTGAGAGTGAATCCAAACCAGGAGGGGTATTTAGCAGTGATTTCAAGGACGTCAAGGGTGACGCAATGCGTCGACGATCGGGGTTTGCCGCGGGAAAGGGGATTGGGTACACCAGCGGTCGATGGATGACGGGTGCGAGAGGAGCTTGATGAAGCGCTTATTTGAGGCCTTTGAGAAGGCTGGCAAGGAACTGTATCTGGTGGGCGGTGCGGTGCGTGATGTGGCGCTGGGCATTCCCATCGATGAGCTGGATGACCTGGATTTTTGTACGAACGCGTTGCCGGAGGAGTCTCTGGCGATCATCAAAGGGGCGAACCTTCCCTTTTATGAGGTGGGCAAGGAGTTCGGGACGATCGGGGCAGTGCTCAGGGGGCCGGAGGAGAAGGGGTATCCGAAGGATTGTCAGGTCACGACCTACCGCTCGGCGGAGTATTACCGGCGGGGAAGTCGGCATCCGGTGGTGACGTACGGGGATACGATCGACCAGGACCTGGGGCGTCGGGATTTTTCGATCAACTCGATGGCGATGAATGCCGCCGGGGACTTCATTGATCCTTACGGTGGGCTCGATGACTTGCAGAAAGGGGTGATGCGGGTGGTGGGGGACCCGTGGGAGACGCTGGCCGAGGACCCGTTGCGGATTTTGAGGGCGGCGAGGTTTCAGAGTCGGCTGGGGTTCACGATTGATGGGGAGTTAAGGCAGGCCTCGGAGGATCGGGCGCATTGCATTCTGGAGATCAGCCGTGAGCGTTGGCTTCAGGAAACGACGAAGATGCTGCACGGGCCCTACATCCATCAGGCGATGGCGTTTCTGCAGGAGGTGGGGCTCTTGCAGATTATTTTGCCGGAGGTGGCGGAGCTGCGAAATTTTCATGCGTCGAGCCCGGTGCATCATAAGGATCTCTGGGAGCATACGTTGCAGGTGATCACGCAGTGCCCGCAGTCGGATGCATTGAAGTGGGCGGGGTTGATGCATGATGTAGGTAAGCAGTGGACGCGGGAGGTAAGTGAAGAGGAGGGGCGCGTCAGCTTTTATGGTCATGAGGAGGCGGGGGCGAGTGCTTTTGATGAGGTGGCCGAGCGCTTTAAGATGGATAAGGCTACCGCGAAAGAAGTGCGTCATATCATCGCGTTGCACGGGCGAATTCCGCAGTACAGCGGGGAGTGGACCGATCCGGCGGTGCGGCGGCTTGTGCGGGAGCTCGATCCTTATGTGGAGAGCATGCTGGACTTTGCACGTGCCGATTTGACGACAGCGTCTCTGGAGAAGCGAGAGGCGGCTCTGGAGCGTGTCGAAGAGCTCGCCGGCAGGATCGAGGTGCTGGAGCAGGCTCAGTCGCTGCGGCCGGAGCTGCCCAAAGGCATCGGGCGCATCTTGATGGACGCCTTCAAGCTCAAGCCTTCGCCGCTGGTGGGGCGGTTGAAGAGCGCGCTGGAAGAGCGTATCGTGGAGGGCCTTCTGGAAAGTGGCCGTGAGGCCGAATATTACGTGGAGAGTTTGCGCCGGGATCCGCCTGAAGACGGGCCGGAGCTGGCTTAAGACCACCTTAGATGGAGCGAGTGCGCCCGACGGGATGTGGGATGGACTGGCCCTGGATCAGGATAGCGCGATGGGAGAGATGACGATGAGCCTGAAGACACGCTGGGTGCGCCCCGCCATGCTATGGAGCATGGCTCTTGTGGTGATGGGCTGTGATGGTGGCTGCGATATGGAGGGGTTCGCGCAGGTGCCTTATCCCGAGGAGCATATCGATAAGACGGTGCCGGTGAGCGCGGAGGTGCGTCTGAGCAGTCACGGGCTCTCGTTTATGGCCAGTGAGGTGCCCAATCTGATCGGGGCGGTGCAGGAAGGGGGGTTGAGTTTTTGTATTCCACCGACAGAGTCGAGCAACTTCAAGTTCTGTCATGAAGATTCGACCTGTGATGATGGGAGCGTGGGGTGTCAGCTGGATCTGACGATTGAGCATGCCTCGTTGACCCCGCAGGCGCCCAATATGCTGGAGGTGAATGTTACGGTGGGGAACCTGGCGTATTCGTTGCCGGTGGAGGGGGATTTAGGGTTTCTGGGGGAGCCGACCTGCTGGCTGGATCTGTATCGAGTGGGTGGGTCGTTGGGAGATCCGGCGCAGGTGCCGGCGCAGATTCCTGTGACTTTCGGGGTTGATGAACTCAGTCCTTTTAATGATTTGCGCATTGAGGTGGGAGAGGTCGAGGCGAACGTTAACGGCGTGTACTACACGCTGCGCGGGAGAGGCGGGAGTGAGCTTGGTTGTCCTGCCCTCGCGACGCTGGCGGCGTCGTTCGCCGATAACACGCTGAAGCGTTTGATCGCCGATGAGCTCAACAACGCGGTGCAGGAGGCGGTGACCGGGCAGGTCTGCCAGGTGTGTGGCGATGGAGAGCCGGCCTGTAAGGCGGGCTCGACCTGTCAGGAGCATCAGGGGGCGCAGGTGTGTGTGTACGATGCGAACCAGAAGTGCGTGCCGCGGATGCTGGGCATGGAGGGGGCGATTGAGCTGGGTGCGTTGATCGGGGAGTTCTCCAGCGGTGATATCGCCGACATCTTCATGACGGGTCGGCTTGCAGACCGTGCGGTGGCCGATACGGGGCTCTCGCTGGCGGCGCGGGCGGGCTTCCAGCCGGAGACGTTTGAGACGTGTGTGCCGGTGGATCCGACGACGCGGCCTTCGTTTGAGCCGATCGTACCTTCGCCGACGATCAACAGTGATACGAAGCCGGACGGGACGCCCTTTATGTTTGGTCTGGCTCTGAGTCAGCGGGCGTTGCAGCACATGTTCTGGTCGGTGTGGTCGAGCGGCGGGTTGTGCGCGTCGGTGGGCTCGGCGCAGGTCGATATGCTTTCGACGGGCACGATTGCCGGGCTTGTGCCCTCGCTGAGTGTGTTCTCGACCAGAGATGCGCCGATGCGCATTCAGCTCGCGCCGCAGCAGGCTCCGAATGTGGTGCTGGGGGCCAATGTGGTGCGCACCGAGGGGAATAACCGCGTGGTAGAAGAGGGCCTGCTGACCCTGGATTGGAAGGATGTGGACCTGCATATGTATGGGTTTGTGCAGGAGCGCGATACGCGTCTGTTTACGCTGCGTACCGATATTGAGCTTCCGATCGCGGTGACGATTGACGATCAGGGCCAGCTCTTTGCGGTGCTCGGCGACATCGAAGGCGCCCTCAAGAATATCCGTGTGCTCAACGACGAGTTGCTCGCCGGTGATGCGCAGGCGTTGATCGACCTGCTTCCGACGTTGATGGGTTTTGCGCTTCCGGCGCTGACCGAGGCGCTGGCTGATCCGATCGATCTGCCGGAGTTTGTGGGCTACCGCCTGCTTCTGGATGATGATGATATCAGGGGGATCGACAACAATGAGTATCTGGGGCTTTTTGCGGACCTGGAGTTTGTGGGGAGCGAGCCGTCGGCCGGGTTGATGTCGGTGGTGGGCTCGGAGGTTCATGGGACCACTGTGGTGGTCACACATGCGTATGGGAAAGCCCCTGCGGTTCGCGTGGAGCTGGATGTGCAGGCGACTGAAAGCGGGATGCCGGTGTCGGATCGAGCCTATGAGTACGCGTATCGCCTCAATGGTGGGGGGTGGCAGCTTGCGGGTGTGGGGCCGAACCTGGTGTTCACCGATCCGATGTTGCGTCTGGAGGGCGAGCATAAGGTGGAGTTGAGGGCGCGGGCGATGGCTGAGGGGGCGCGTTGGCAGTCGGTGCCCACCGAGCATCGTGTGACGGTGCATTACAGCGCTCCGAAGTTGAAGTTGGCCTGGGGAGAGGATGCTGCGCTTGTGCAGATCGAGTCGGCGAGTGCGTTGCAGGCGTTGGAGATGCGTGTGCGCTGGCTGGATGCGCGCGGCGAGGGGGCGTGGAGCGCCTGGGGTCCTGTGCGTGAGATCGCTGAGGTGGAAGGCAAAGAGCAGCTTGAGGTTGAAGTGCGAGATGAGGCCGGGCGTAGCACGCGGTCGACACTTGGCGCCCGAGGTCAGGCGTTGGGTCAGGATGATGGCGGCGAAGAGGAAGGCGGCTGCGCGACGAGCTCGGGCAGCGGTGGTCCCGGAGCGCTGCTGCTGATGGTGGGGCTGCTTGTGGCAGCGCGTTTGCGCCGGCGTGTGGCCGGGGCTGTGGCGATGGTGGCGCTTTTGAGCCTCACCGTCGGATGCAGTGATGATGCAGCGCAGGCCTGTGCGAGCGAGTGCGCGGGCAATGAATCATGTGTGGAAGGGGCGTGTGTGCCGCTGAGTTGTGAGAGCAGCGCGGACTGCCCGCAGGGTTATTGTGAGGGTGGCCAATGCCTGGCCGGGTGCTCGGAGCCTTCGGATTGCTCCCAGGAGTGCGGCGTGGGTGAGTTTGCGACCTGTGGCGAGGGCAATCAGTGCGTATGCGAGAGCTTCTGTGCGGAGGGGTGTGGTGAGTCGCAGTACTGCTGCCAGCAGAGCAACAGCTGCACGGAGTTTCCGAACTGGTGCGCCGATGTGACCTGTGAGCCGGGCTTTGAGCCGCAGATCACCAACATGGGCAGCTCCGATCCGGCGGCCTGTGAGGTGACCGGCGGGAGCTGTGCATGCGTGAAGTTGCCTCCGATTCCGGTGGGGTATTTTGGTGGGTACAGCTCGATGGACAGCCAGGGTGATCTCGTGGCCGCGAGTGCGTTCAACCTTCGCTATCAGGATTTGATGGTGGGTGTGGCGCGTGGCGGTCTGGAGTTGGAGTGGATGTTTGTGGACGGTGTGCCCACCCGCGGCCGTATTCGCGGTGATGTGGATGGTCCGCGTGGCGGTCGCACCGATGGTGGGGACCGGGTGGGGACGCATACCGCGCTGGCGATTGATGAGGATGAGGTGGTGCACGTCTTCTACCGCGATGAAGATGCGCAGGTGTTGAAGTACGCGCGTGGTGTGGAGTCTTCGGGGAGCTGGGAGTTTGAGATCAGCGTGCTCGACGAGGATGGCGATGTGGGGCTCTCGACGGCGGTCTTGCGCGAGGGGAATGTGCTGCATCTCTTCTATGTGGCGCGGACTGAGGAGGGTGGCTCGGAGCTTCGCTATCGCGAGATTCCGGTGGACGGGGCGCTGGACGCGCTGGTCGATCTGACCCCGCAGGTGCTTCATCAGGGAGTGAGTGCGCCGGTGGAAGGGCTGGAGGCACATCCGCCGGTCGTGGCGTTGCATGTGCAGCTGCGTAAGGTCGGCGATCGTATCTTTGTCGGCTTCTTCGACAACGTGGCCGAGCGCGCCTCATGGTTGTGGCGCGATGCCCAGGGGCAGTGGGGCAGCGTGCAGCAGTATGGCGAGGCCACCGGGGTCTATACGAGCCTGGTGCCGGATGAGGCCGATCAGGTGCACGCGGCGTATATGAAGGTTGACCAGATGGCGTTGGCCTACCGTGCGCCGGGCGGGGCGGAGGAGCTTGTCGTCGACGGGATTCGCGATACGGCCAGCGGTTGGACCGATGCGCCGATCGGCGATGATGTGACGATCTTCCGCGAGGAGGATGGGAGCGTGCGCCTCTTCTTCCATGATGCGACGAACCATCGGTTGATGGCCGCAACCCGAGCTGCCGGTGGTGGCTGGAATGTGGAGACGTTGGCCGGAAGCCTGGAGTCGGGGACGGCGGCGCACGGCTTCTCTACCCGGGCAATGCTCTGGCCGGAGGGCGGCTGGGTGGTGGCGGATATGATGATCGACACCCAGGTCGATCCGCCTGTGGGTGAGGTTGTGCTGCGCCTTGTGCAGTAACGATTCAAGGTAAGAGGACGCGCCTCGCACTCAGAGATCCGCAAGGATCGAAAGGGTGCGTTTGAACGCCGGCATCTCAAAAGGGTGCCGGCGTTGGTGCATCCGGGGGAGGCTCGCGCTATGTTGGGGGGGAGAGGCCATGGAATCGGCGGACGACGTACAGGTAGGCGATGCAGAGCAGTCAGGTGTTTGGGAAGTTCGGGTGGGGTGCGATGGTGGCGCTCCTGATGGTGATCGGAGCGCAGCATCACGCCAGCGCGCAGGGCAGGGAGCTCTCAACGGCGGATCGGGTGGCGATGTTGTATGCGCCGCAGCTGAACTTTACGCGAAGCGGCGATCCACTGATTCGGCTGGGGATCCTGGAAGGGGAGGAAGAGGTTGAGTTTACGCCGAGTGAGCCGATTCGGGTGATGCCACAGGGCCCGGGAGGACCGGAGATCGATCTTCCGGGGGATACGACCTACACCGTCACGATGAGCAACGGGAGGGCGGGGCGCTATAAGCACTGGGTGGTGGTGGACCGGGTGGCGGTGGACCAGCGCGAGCGGGTCGACGGTGTTCTGGGGCAGTGGGAAGGGCGCGGAATGATGCCGCGCACCTTTGAGGTGGGGGGACTCTTTGCGGTGCGGGGCAAGGTGTTTGATTCGCGGGTGCTCCTTGTATGCGTGGGTGGGGCGGACACGTTTGAGGAGGCGCAGTCGTTGCGGCGTCGGCTGGAGGCGCAGTTCGGTATCAACGGAAGCGTGCACAGTGAGCGCCTGGAGTTTCCGGGGGGCACGTTGACGTTGAGCGGGCGGGGGCTCGATGTGAGTATTCGCCATGATGACGTGCTCTGGGTGAGCTCTCGCCGTGGACGTGAGGAGTCGATTCGCTACACGGTGCCGGGGATCAAGAAGTCGTATAACGCCGGGGAAGAAACCCGCCGCTATACCGGGGAGTTGATCTTTGCCTCGGATAAGAACGGCAAGGTTGCGGTGATCAACAACCTGGGAGCGGAGCGGGTGCTCAAGGGAACGGTGCCCTCGGAGATCTACGCGTCGGCGCCCCAGGGAGCGCTTCGGGCGCAGGCGATCGCGGCGCGTAATGAGATCTTTGCGGCGATCGGTGTGCGCAACCTGGCAGACCCCTACATGCTGCGGGCTGATGTCTACGATCAGGTCTACGGGGGCATTGATAACGAAGATCCGCGTACCAATGAGGCGGTCGATGCGACGCGTGGCGAGGTGATGCTGGCGGGAAACCGCATCGTTAACGCGGTGTACAGCTCGAACGCCGCCGGATTTACCGAGAATAATGAGAATGTGTGGGATGCCGAGCCCTGGCCGCATCTTCGAGGGCGGCCGGATGCACCGGCGGGAGATGTGCCGGAGGCGTTTAAGGACGGGATCACCGAGGCGAATATCGAGGCGTTTCTGGCCAGCGATTTTCCGGCCTACAGCAAGACGGCACCGGTGAGCAGTGCGCGGCTCTACCGTTGGACGCGGGAGGTCGAGGCCTCCCAGGCGCAGAGCTGGCTTGCCGAGCGAGGGGAGAATATCGGACGCATTCGGGACGCCGAGGTGATCAGCCGCGGGGTGAGCGGGCGAGTGATTCGACTACGCCTTCAAGGGGAGCGCGGGGAGGCCGTGGTGGAGCGGGAGCTCAACGTGCGGCGGCTCTTCGGAGGGCTGCGCAGCGGGCTCTTTGTGATGGAGATCGAGAAAGGGCGCGATGGGTTTGTGCGTACCTTTAACTTCCGCGGCGGTGGGTTCGGCCATGGGGTGGGCATGTGTCAGACCGGAGCAATCGGCATGGCCTCGCAGGGGAGGACGCATCGCGAGATTCTCACGCATTATTATCGCGGGATTGATGTGACCAAATTGTATTGAGGGCGGTGCCGGGAGGTTGCCGGCCCATTCGCGCAGCGGATGAAAGGGGACGATGTGGGGGTTGAAGCGGGCGCTCCGGGACGGTAGAGAGGAATGGGCGCTTGTGTTCAAGGGTTCGTGAACAAAACGGGGTCTGTGGGCCTCGCAAGACGCTCCTGGAGCAACTATGGCGACACGAGAAGAACTACTGGCGCAGGGCTTTGAAGAGGTCTGCGGCCTGGACGAGGTGGGCAAGGTTTTGCCCTCGCGCGTTAAAGTTGGCGAGCGTTCGGTGCTCTTATGCAGGGATGGCGAGCGGGTGCGGGCGGTCGATGAGATTTGCCCGCATAAGTCGCGCTCGATGGCCTACGGGGTGATCTTCGACGGGAAGATCATCTGCCCGCATCATCAGTACGCGTTTGATCTGGAGACGGGGCGCTGCGATCACCGCTCAGCGCCGGTGCACGTCTATGAGGTGGTTATTGAGGATGAGCGAGTGTGGGTGCGCCCTTAAGGGCCCGCGAAGTGAGCGACCATTTATGGAGTGACGCGACCGGTTATTGTCGGAGGCAACCATTCGTCGATTCTGGTTTGCCCTGGACGGTGGTGGCGTCGAAGGTTCATCGGTCAGCGATCCGCAGGGTGCTGTGGATGACCCTCAGATGACCTTTTGTATGGGAGCGAGCGATGTTGGAGACTCGCAAAGCGCAACGTGAAGATCGAGTGAGTTGTCAGGACGAAAACGATCGGCCCAGCAGCCGTATCGGGGGATTTTACCGGATGAGCACCCGAGAGCGGGTGGACTTGCTGGTGGAGCGCGGGGTGATTGACGCGCAGGACGCCGCGCTACTGCGCAGTCACGGCGGGGGGCTCGACGCGCAGATGGCCAACCAGATGGTGGAGAACGCCATCGGGGTGCTGGAGTTGCCGCTGGGATTGGGGCTGAACTTTAAGGTCAACGGTCGGGACTATCTGGTGCCGATGGCGGTGGAAGAGCCGAGTATTATCGCGGCGGTGAGCCACGTGGCCAAGATCGCCCGTGGCAGCAGCGGGTTCGAAGCGCGCTCCGAAGGGAACGTGATGATCGGCCAGGTGCAGGTCGTCGGTTGCCAGGATTGGGATCAGGCGCGCGAGGCCATTGAGGCGCAACGCGACGAGCTGATCGCCTCGGCCAATGCGCTGCAGCCCAATATGGTCGAACGCGGCGGTGGGGTCACCGGACTGGAGGTTCGTCTGATCGATGAGGGCAACTACCAGCGGATGCTGGTGGTGCACCTCTTTATCGACTGCTGTGATGCGATGGGGGCCAACGCCATTAACTCGGTCGCCGAGGGCATGGCACCGCGCATCGAGGAGCTTACCGGCGGGCGTGTTTTTCTACGGATCTTGAGCAATCTGGCGGATCGCCGCAAAGTGCGCGCGACCTGCCGCATTCCCTTCAACGATCTGGCGTGGAAGTCGTTCAGCGGAAAAGAGGTTGCTGAGGGCATCGTGCTGGCCAGTGAGTTTGCCGAGGTCGATCCTTATCGGGCGGCAACCCATAACAAAGGCATCATGAACGGGATCGGCGCGGTATGCATTGCGACCGGCAACGACTGGCGAGCGCTGGAGGCCGGGGCGCATGCGTACTGCGCACGCGATGGACGTTACCGACCGATGGCGATCTGGCGCATTGAGGGCGAGGCCCTTGTGGGGATTCTGGAGATCCCGATTCAGGTCGGCACCGTCGGTGGTCCGATTCGTTTGCACCCGACCGTTCAACTTGCGCATAAGATTCTGCGCATCGAGTCGGCAGCAGAGCTGGCCGAGGTGATGGGGGCTGTGGGACTGGCGCAGAATATGGGGGCGCTCAAGGCGCTGGCGACGGAAGGGATTCAGCGCGGGCATATGTCGCTCCACGCCCGCAGCGTGGCGGCGACCGCCGGCGCAAAACCTGAGGAACTGGACCGTGTGGTCGAGCGTCTGATCGAAGATGGCGAGATCAAAGTGCATCGCGCCCGGGAGATTCTTCTGGCGATGCGTGCCTCCGGGGAGCTGGAAGCGGCCGGCTGAGGCGGGGCTGCTGCATCGCCTGCGTCGGTCAGGGGTACCCCCGGGCAAGCAGGCAACTCGAAGCCTGAATGGAGAGCCGTCCGCGCGAAGCGCGGGCGGCTCTTTTTTTCTGCTGAGCGCGCGATAAAGTGGGGCGCGTTGATGCCATGAACATAACCTGAGCTCGGGAGTGATGGGATGCGTGCGATTTTCGATGAGCTGATTCTTCATGCCAACCGCGACTACTACCGCCAGCAGGCCGAAGCGGTGGGCCTGGAGGAGACGGTGCAGTTCTTTGCGTACACCGGCCCCGAGGTGCAGCTCCACGTGGCGGTTGCCGGACCTGAGAATGGGTCGGTGGTCTTTTTACTGCACGGCTTTCCGGATTCCTGGATGGGGTGGGCGCGGCAGGTGGAGGCCCTGGTTGAAGCGGGCTATCGCGTGATCATGCCGATTCAGCGCGGGTACGATCGCAGCGATAAACCCGAGGCGGTGGAGGATTATCGTCTGGAGGCGCTGGGCGATGATGTGATGGGGATCATGGACGCGCTGAATATCGAGCAGGCGCAACTGGTGGGGCATGACTGGGGCGGCGCGCTGACGTGGTGGCTTGCGGCGCATCGGCCCGATCGTTTCACGTCGGCTACGGTGCTCAACTGCCCGCCGATCAAGGTGCTTGCCAGGGCGCTTTGGTCCAACCCCAACCAGTTTTGGCGGAGCTGGTATGTGATGCTCTTTCAGGTGCCCGGACTGGCCGAGGTGATGCTTTCAGCCCGCGACTACGGGGCGTTGCGAGGCGCAATGGTGGGTGAGGCTCAAAAGGGAGCGTTTCGACGTGAGGAGATTGCGCGCTACATGGAGGCCTGGCGCCAACCGCAGGCATTGCGGGGCATGCTCTCGTGGTATCGGGCAGCGCGATTCAGTCTTCGTGCGCCTGAGCCCGCGCTGATTGAGCTGCCGATCTGCGTGATATGGGGAAGGGCGGATAGCGCGCTGCACACCAGTCTGATCGAGCCCTCGGTGGAGCGGTGCACAGCGGCGCGTGTGCATCGCATTGAGGGCGCGAGCCACTGGGTGCAGCGTGACGCGGCTGATGAGGTGAATGCGATTGTGCTCGCACACCTCGATGCGCATCGCTCGCAAGAGAAAGGTGTGGCCTAACGTGTTGATCTAAAGGGCTTTATTGCTTCTTTGCGATCGACTCGCCGAGCTCAATCAAAGGCCGCCAGTTGCGGCAGTGGTCCAGCTCACAGCTCAGGGCAAACGCGTAGGCTCGTTCCGTGGAGCGGAAGACCAGCGTGCGGATGCCAGCGCGCTCCGAGGTGAACGCGCCTTCTGGGAGCGCACTCTGCGGGGCGTCTGCGACGTTGAGGAATTGCTCACGTAACGCGGCCACGCGCTCTGTGGCTGCGTCGTTGGTCTCGGTGGACCAGACCTGAAGGGCAAGCCCAAAGCCGCCGTCTTCACGCGGGGTGTAGCGCACCGCGTTGTAGTTCGAGGTGACTCGCTGACCTGGTAGCGATGCCTCATCGAGCGGGGTGTTGGGGATAAAGTCCTGGGCGTCGGAGCGGGAGAGAAAGCTGCCCAGAGAGAGGGGAGGCATCGCCGCGATTGTTCCGCGTTTGGTAGAGGTTGCGATGTGCTCCTGAGCTGGCTCCGCGCTCTCGAAATCGAGGGAAACGTCGTTTTGACCGCCTTCACCGGACGCGGCGATCACGTTGGAGCCGGAGTCGGGCTCCGGAACATCTCCGGCTTCATCGGCGCATGCCATCAGAGCGGCAAAGGCGCAGAAAACAAGCAGAAAACGCGAGCGTGCAAGCAAGGTGGAAACGATCATGAGGAGGAGGCCGAGGGGGTCAGGTTGTAGCGATGATGCGCCTCCAGCCGGAGCGCTTCGAGGTCGCGCTGGAGCCTATCGCAAAAGCGCGTCGCAGCAAGAGAAAATTCCCGCAGCCACTCGGCCAGCGGGTCGGTGAAACGCTGGTCAACGCGAGGCAGCAGGGCTCGAAGGCGATCGCGTCGTCCGGCGACATCTTCGGCGGGCATGGCGAGGAGCTCTTCAAAGGCTGCGGCGCTTGCTGCGCGAAGTTGGCCCTGAGCGCGGGCTCGCCACTGGCCGAAGACGCGGTCACGGAGCACGCTTTTGAGCGCGCGCGAAGCGTCAAAGAAGCCGTCGAGGCGTCGGCGAAGCGCGCGGGCCTCATTGAGGTTGAGCGCGCCGAGCATCGGACTGATCTCGGTGGCCAGTGTGACTTCGAGCGCCTCAATGTCATGAAGGACGCGTTGCATGGCGCGGTCGAGGAGGTCGTCGACGCGGTGCGCGAAGAGCTCGACGATGAAGTCGCGGTCCTCCTCGTCGAGGCTCTGGCGGGTGAAGATGCGGCCGCGGGGGCGGAGTGCTTCGCTGATCTCGCGCTCGACACCGATGACGACAAAGTCGAGTTGGTCGATGAGGGCCTCGGCCTCCGAGGCGGCCCGGGGCGCCGGCGCTGGCGATTGCCGATCGAGGTGAGCTTTGAGGCGAGCGAGGGTGGCGAGATGTTCGGCGTAGCCCTGGTCGAGCTGGTCGCGAAGTTCATGAAGATCGCGTAGCCATTGGTCAAGCGCGCTCCGCGCCGCGGAGACCTTGATGCGGGTGGAACGCTGGATCAGACTCAGATCGATCGTTTCGAGCAGGGCGTCAAAGGCCGCTGGCGTAGGCTCATTCGCGCGACGGGCGTTAAGGGCTTCGAGCGCCGAGATAGCGAAGATGCCGATCCCTGTATGACCGACATGCTTTTCGATGTGGGCGAAGATCGCGTCGATGGCGTCCTGACGTTCGTCGGAGGCGCCGAGGCGATCGACCTTATTGAGGACGATGAGTAATCGCTCCTCGGCGCGGGGGATGGCGTCGAGGCGCTCAAATTCGGTGTCGGTGAGGGCCTGGTTGGCGTCGAGGAGCCAGATGATGGCCTCGGCTCGCTCCAGGGCTTGCTCGGCCAGGGCCTCGTGACGCGGGTCCAACGCGTTGAAGCCGGGCGTGTCCCAGAAGTTGATCGAGCGGAGCTGGGGGTGGGGGTAGCTGTAGTCGAGGCGCGCGATGGCTTCGGGCTCCTCGCGCATGTGGTGGCGCGCGCCGGCAAAGTCGACATCGCGCTGGCGGCCGTCTTCGTAGACGATGCGGGCGCCCGCGCGCGGGCCGTATCCCATGATGCAGGCGTGCGCGGTGGTGGGCAGCACTCCCATGGGCACCACTGCCTCCCCCAGCAGCGCGTTCACCAGGGTTGATTTCCCTGCATTGAATTCGCCGACGATCGCCACCGATAGCGGCGCGTTGAGTTCTTCGAGGAGCTCGCGCAACCGGCTGATGAGCGGGCCGGCGTGGGGGTCGGCGCTGTAGAGGTTCACCAGCGCGTCAAGAGCGGCGATGAGCTCGGCGCTGCTCCTGGGATCTTCGGGAGGCTGCCAGTACGACTGCAGGCGGTGCAAGGCGCGTTTGCTGGTCGCCTCCATTCGAGATTGCAGGCGTGAGGTGGGGTGGGCCTCTGCCGCGGCGTTAAGGGTGATGAGCGCTTCGGCGGCGTCGCCCAACTCCAGCGCGACTTCGGCGATCGCGTGCAGGTAGGGGGCTCGCTGATCGGGGGCTAGCATGATGGCTTCGTCGAGAAGATGCCGGGCCCCCAACGCGTCGCCTGCGTGAAGTCGGCATCGTCCCAATCCGTAGAGGAGCTCCGCGCGGCGAAGGGGGGCTGTGTGATGGGGCGCTCCGGAGCGGTGCGGTGCGCTCTGCGAGAGCGCTTTTTCGAAGTACGCACGCGCCTGGTCGAAGTCTTCGACCTCCAGCGCGCTTCGGCCAGCGCCGGCCAGCGCGTTGAGGTGATCGGGGCGCACTGCCAACGCGGCTTTATAGCTCTCGAGAGCGCGTTGATGTTCGCCCACCTGGGCGTAGGTCTGACCGATGAGGCTGTGGATATCGGCGGCGATGGCATCGTCGCAGTCGGGCTCGCATACCGAGAGCGCTCGTAGAAGCAGGGGGTTTGCCCGTGCGGGTTGGTGCATCGCCACGTGTGCGCGCGCGGCCCCCACCAGCGCGTCGAGGTGATCGGGCTGGCGGTCGAGCACATGCTCATAGGCATCGGCGGCGCGGGCGGGGTGGCCCTGCCGAGAGGCGATCTCACCCTGGGTCAGCAGGTGATCGAGGGTGGGATGTTCGGTGGGAAGTTCGTTGAGGATCGCCGCTGCGCGGGTGTCTTCGCCCCGGTTGAGCAGAGCGCTGGCGAGGAGCACGCTGGCCTCGGTGTGCTTCGGGCGCAGGCGTAGCGCGCGCTGAAGTTCGCGCGCGGCCTTATCGGCGCGCCCCTGCACCAGGTAGATCCGCCCGAGCGCAAGGTGAACATCGAATTCAAAAGGGGTCTCATCGCCCAGGGCCAGCGCGCGTTGAAGATGCGCCTGAGCCTCGGCGCTGCGGCCCATGCGCTCCAGAGTCAGCCCCAGGTGAAAGAGGGTGGAGGGCTCCTCGCGAATGCTCAGCGCGTGCTCAAAGGCGCTGAGCGCTTCGTCAAACTCCTCGCGAAAGGCCAGGCAGAGGCCCAGAAGGTGGTGAGTGCGCTCGATATCAGGGCGGCGTCGTAGCGCTTCGTCCAGAAGATGGCGGGCGCGCACATACTCGCCGCGATCCATGGCCTCACGGGCGCGCTCGTGCAGAAGACGCACGTCTTCGGGCAGGAGGACTTCATCGAGGAAGTCGCCGACTCGGGCACCTATCTTATCAAAAATACTCATGATTACTGGACCCCCGCACTTGCGGAATTACCCATTATTTGTTCAGGTGGTGAAGCTGGACACGTTGGCCGGTCTGGCGAGTCTTTACGATCAAAAAAAATGCTCGCGGCAGGCAAAGGTTGAAGCGGGTCGACGATAATAGAGAAACCAGTCGCGGCGCCATGAGGCATTTGCTCCATGGATGGGGAGAGGTGGCAGGGAGGCTGGTGTTTGCATCAGGGGTCAGCGCGCTTGGAGAGCCGGGCGTGCTGGTATATGACAGGCCAACGCGAGGCCCGAAAGGGCTGACGACAGATATCTAAGGAGGCACGTTATGAGCTTGAACAAGGCGATGATCATCGGGAACCTGGGCTCGGATCCTGAGGTTCGTTACACCCAGAGCGGCGCGGCCGTGGCGAACTTCAACATCGCCACCAACGAGACCTGGATGGATAAGTCCGGCGCCAAGCAGGAGCGCACCGAGTGGCACCGTGTGGTGGTCTTTGGCAAGCAGGCCGAGAACTGCGGCAAGTACCTGAGCAAGGGCCGTCAGGTCTATGTGGAGGGGCGGATGCAGACGCGTGACTGGGAGGATCGCGACGGCAACAAGCGCTCCACCACCGAGATCGTCGCTCAGACCGTGCAGTTTTTGAGCAGCGGCAACGCGGCGGGGCGCTCCGATGGACCGTCCTCCTACGGGGATAGCAACCGCGGCGGGTCTTCGGGGGCGGCAGAGTCGAGCTTTGATCAGTCCTTCAACGACGATGATATTCCCTTCTGAGGGGCGGCCCGCCCCTCGGGCCCTGAGGCCTCGGGGGCGGGGCAAGCTACGAGGAGCGGCGGTGACGTTGAAGAGACGCGCCGCCGCTTTTTTCATCGCGCGTCGCCCCGGGTTGAGGTGATGCGATGCAAGACACAGGGTTCGAGGAGCGGCTTTAAACGCCCGTATCTCCGATGGCGAACCGCAGTCTGTGCCACCGAACTTCCACCATCTTCGGAGGTCATGATGGCAAAGGCCATGCAGGAAGAAGCGCAGGTGCGCTCGACGCGTGTGTACCTGGAACTCATTGAACGAGGCATCGCGGAGGGGGAGTGCGGCGATCGTGGCGAATTTTTTGAAGCCATGGCCGCCCTGATGCATGGTGATGTGGATCTGGCCACGGAGCGCTTTCGCCATGCTCAGCGTCATCTTCCGCCTCCCTTTGGGGCCATGGCCAGCTATGGGCTGGCGCGCTGTGAGGTGATGCGCGGGCGAAGTGGCGTGGCCATGCGTGTGTTTAAGAAGCTCGCCACGTGCGATGCCCCGGCTGAAATCCGGCGGCTGGCCTGGTTGGAGGTTGAGGCGCTGGCGATTACGCGCGATGATCGCCTCACTCGCCGCAAGGCGCGCGAGGCGCTGGACCAGCTTGACGGCGAGCTTAAGCCGGTGCCCACGGGCACGACGTAGATTGGGATACGATCTGGATGGAATCCTCCACGCCACAGGACGCACATAACCCGCTGGGGCTGGCGCTCGATTTTATGTTCGGGCGCGGCTACCTGTGGGCGGAGCGTCAGCCGATCAGCGACTGGATCACGCTGGAGTCGCTGCGCATGGAGATCCCGGATCTGAAATTTCCCTTCGACGCGCGCTCCGGCCTGGATCGTTTTCGTCATACGCGGGCCTGGGTGCGGGAGGCGGAGTTTGCGATCTCGGAGGTGGGGCTGGGCGATCTCTTAAGCGAGGCGGCCGCCACGCTGGAGGGGTTTGAAGAGCTTCAGGTGCGTTTTCTTGAAGATGCGGCGCACGTCAGCCTTCGGCTCAAAGCCTTCGGGGCGGATAGCTACCTGAGTTTTCGGGCGGCGTTGATTCCGCCCGAGCCGGCGCGGGCCGATGAAGTGCACCTCTCGCTCTACGACTATCGCGCGTACGGTGCGCTCCCTTATCCGGCTCGCCTGGTTGCGTATGAGCTGATCTCAAGTTTGCTCAACGCGCCGGGGTTACGTGCGCCGGGACGAGGAAAGAGTTTCAGGGTGGGGCTGGCGGGCGATATTGTGATTTTTAGGCCGCTTAAGTTGTTGTTTTTGCATGTATTTCCGGGGGTTGGGTGGAAGTTGCCCAACCTCTCGGGGGTGGTGTTGGAGAGCGCGCGGATTCGACCCGGGGTGTTGACGGTACGGGCGGTCTCGGAGGATGCGCCGGCGGGGTCGCGCGGGAAGGGAGGGCTTGTCGCCAGCGGGGAGGGGGCGCGGGCGTTGGCGTCTTATGAAGCCAAGGAGCTCTTTTCGCACGCCGATCAGGCGCTTTTTGACGGGCAGGTGCGCCAGGCGATCGCGCTATTGGGAAGTTATCGCGATCTTTACGGGCTGCATCCCGAGCTTGTGACCCGTCAGCTCGATTGCCTGGTGGCCGATCCCACGCCGGCGCATCTGGCCGAGGCGGAGTCGCTGCGTCGTGAGCTCGTGCAGGAGGATGATCAGAGTCTGGCGGCGGCGCTGGTGGCACCCTCGCTGGCGATCGCCTCGCAGAAGGACGACGCGCGGGTGATGGAGGCCTATGAGGCCCTATCCGAAGTGCTGCGTCAGCGTCAGGATACGCGCGACTGGGTGCTCTGCGAGCTTGCGATTGCCCGACGTCTGGCACCGGATGAACCGGAGCGCTGCGCCCAGCGCTTGCGGGAGGTGCTGCGCCTGGATCCACGTAATCGGCCCGCGCTGGAACTCTTGAGTCAGGTGTATGAGCGCACCGGCGAGCGCGCCGGTCTGGAGGAGGCGCTCAAGAGGTTGACCGGCGTCTACAGCGATCGTCAGACCCTGAAGGAAACCTACCTGAAGTTGGCGCGGCATCTGATGGATCGGCAGGGGGATCTGGCTGAGTCTCGCATGTATCTGGAGCGGGTGCTGCGATTGGACCCGACCGAACTCGATGCGCTGCATACCCTGGGCGAGAGCTATGTGCTGGGAGGGGAGCCGCTGCGGGCGCTCAAGGCGTTTGGGTCGGCGGCGCGGGCGGCCCAGGCTGACGGTGAGCACGCGCGCGCCAGCCGGCTTTACCAGCGGGTGGGCCAGATCTGGTTCGAGGAGTTGGAAGATGCCAGCCAGGCGCTTTTGAGCATGCGGCGTGCGTTGAGCCTCTCGGCCAGCGCGGATGATACGCTTGAGCGGGAGCGCGCCGAGCAATTGGAGTGGGCCGGTGCGATGTGCGAGGTGCTGGAGCGCGACGATGAGGCCACCGACTACCTCACCGAGCTCCTGCCACTACGCGAGCGGGCGTATGAGTTGTCGCGGGGCACCGAGGATGAGGGCGATCGAGCAGGTGCGTTGCTGGGCACACATCGCCGCCTGGGCGTGATCTATGAGCGTCGGCGGCGTCTGGATGCGGCCGCCAGCCATATGCGGCGGGTGCTCGAACTCGATGCTCAGGATGAGGGGGCGCGGCGTTGGATGATCGAATACCTGCGCCAGGCCGGGCAGCCCGAGGAACTCATTGCGCTCTACCGCCAGCTCATTGCGGAGGCGGGGAGCGCGGAGCAGTCGGTGGCGCTTCGTGAAGAGCTCGCGCAGCTCTACAGCTCACTGGGGCTTGTCGAGGATGCCCAGGAGCAGCTCCGGGCGGCCCTGGCACTTATGCCGGAAGCCTCCGAGCTCCGGGCGACCCTGATCGAGCTGCTCACGCGCCATCGGCGCTACGAGACGCTGCGCGAGGCGCTCGACGAGCTGCTGTCTCAGGCTACCGAGCGCCAGACCCGCTGGGAGTTGGGTGTGGCTCTGGGCCAGGCCTGCGCGATGGCCGAAGCGTGGGACGCGGCGGCCCGGGCGTATTTGCAGGCGGTGCAGCTGATGCCGGCCGAGCGCGCGAGTCTTCAGGGGGCGGCCGAAGCGCTTGAGGCGCTGGTCGATGCCGAGGGCAGCGACGCGCCGGCGCCGATGGGATCGCAGAAGGTTGGGCGGTTGCTGGAGAATGTGCTTATTCGTCTGGCCGAGATTGAGACCGCCGACGGGGTGCGACGCGAGATCTTGTTGCGCATCGCGATGTTGGCCGAGGAGCGCGGCGATCGCGCCGCGGCGGCCGAGGCCCGGGAGCGGGCACGCGCGCTTGTCATCGATGACGAACATGGTGCGGCCTCCGAGGGCGTTGACCGTCGCCTCGATGCGATGCTCGACAGCCTCAACGGACTGACGCGTGATCAGGTCTCTGAGGCTGGCGAGTTCGAGACACCCGATACCACGGCCGAAGCGCCGGGGGCTGCTGCACCGACGCCTGAGTCGGCGGCCCGCGGCGAGGAAGAGGTGGGGCGTTTTCGCCGGCGTTTTGAGTCGATGCTCAAACGTCCGGCGAAGCTCCCGAGGGCCGATCAGGTCGACGATGGAAGTGCGCTGGGTAAGGTGCTCAGGGGCGTGCGTCATGACGCCACCGACGAAGGGGAACCCCCCGGGGGGATCGTGCCGCCTCCCGCACAGAAGACGCCCGACGAAGCGCCGGCGTCGGGCGCCGCCCGGGGGGGAGAGCCCTTCGTGCCTGAGCGTGCCTCCGAGAGCTCCCTATCCGATGATTTTCGGAAGACCTCACCCAATCTGGCCCCGACGACCTCGCCCCATGTGCATCCGGCCCAGCTCGCGCTCAATGAGCTGGAGGAGGCTCGCCTCAGCGATGATCCTTCCCGGATTGCCGGAGCGCTGGAGATTGTTCTGGAGCTGACTCAGGCCGATGGTGGTGAGCTGCTCGGGAGTGCGCGCCGACTGGGGTTGCAGCGGGAGCTCGGCGAGTTGCTCTATTATGAACTTGAGGACCCGGTGGGGGCGCGCCGCCATCTGGAGGCGGTGCGCGATGCCGACCCGGAAGGGCTGGGCAAATCGGTGGGGGTGGTCAACGCGCTGGAGGCCATCTACGAGGAAGAGGGCGATGTGGGCGCGCGTCTGCGCCTGCTTGAGGCGCGCCTGGAGCAGGCCGAATCGAGCGAGATGGCCACGACCTACCGGCTGCTTATCGCCCAGCTGATCTGGGATGAGCGCGCCGATGCTGAGGCTGCCAGCGTCTGGTTGCACCAGGTCCTGGAGAGCGATCCGCGCCATGAGGCCGCGCATCGCCTCCTGGCGGATATGGCGCTCGACGCACAATCCTGGGCCCAGGCCGCGCGCCACCTGGAGGTCGTCGTGCAGGTCGCCGGCGGGGGCATCGATGCGGTGGAGACCGAGCGGGAGCTCGCCGAACTTCTTCTGCATAAGCTCGACAACCCGAAAGATGCCCGCACCCATTATGAACGGGTGCTAAAAGCGGCACCGGGAGATGCGATGGCGCTGGAGGGCGTCAAATCCTGTCAGGCCGCTCTGGACGACTGGAAGGGCTATGTGGAGAGCCTGGCGCGCGAGCTGGGGCTCTTGCTTGGAAAGCCTCAAGGGTTGAGCATCAAGGAGATGATGCTTCTAAAAGCCGACGAGGTGGCTGTGGCGTTGCGCGTGCCTGCCAGCCAGATCGTGGCCGACGCAGCACATATCGTCGAGACGCATATCGAGCGTCCAGAGGCCGCGCGCCGCCTCTGGGGGCTGGCGTTCGGGTTATGGCCCGAACACGTGGAGGCGTTGGAGCGGCGCATCGCGCTCAACCGCGCCGCAGAAAAGTGGGCCGATCTGGCTGCGGACCTCGAGGCATACGCGGTGATGTTGCTCGACGCCGGGCAACGCTTCGACGCGCTGGTGCAAGCCGCCGAGTTGCATCTTCAACACCTTCAGGATGATGCGACCGCTCGGGCGCTCTATGCCGAGGCGGTCGCCCTGGTGGAAGGGCGCGAACCTGCCCCGGAGAACCTCGATGAGGTTCGGCGCGCGCTCAAAGCACTGCAGGCCGGCAGCGACGATGTGTAGATCTGGGCCGACTCGTGGTAGCGTGGCCTTTTCGATTCGATGTGTGTCAATGTGGGAGGTTCGCGCATGAACAAGCGCTGGGTTGGGTGGATGCTGTTGGTGGGGGCAATGGGCGCTGCGGTGCCGGTCGGGGCGCAGGAGGTCGGGGAGTTGCCC
Source organism: Lujinxingia sediminis (assembly GCF_004005565.1). Classification (NCBI taxonomy): domain Bacteria; class Deltaproteobacteria; order Bradymonadales; family Lujinxingiaceae; genus Lujinxingia; species Lujinxingia sediminis. The sequence goes on from NZ_SADD01000012.1 coordinate 45,943, forward strand.
GAGCTTCAGGTGCAGCGCTTTCGTCCTGCGCCGGGTGTGGGCGATTACTTGAGCGTGTTCGGCAGTGCGGTCGCTCCCCATTTGCAGTGGCAGGTGGGCGGGTTCTTTAACTACGCCGACGACCCGGTGCAGATCGCCGCGATCGATGCACCTGAGAAGCGCACTCTGGCATACCAGACTCAGCTCGATGTGATGGGCAGCGTGGGGTTGTGGGACCGGGCTGAGGTCGGGTTGGTGCTTCCCTGGACGGTGTTGCAACGCAGTGAAGAGTTGCAGCCGCTGCTGCCGCCCGGGGCATCGAGCACCGATAGCCTCACGCGCAGCGCGCTCAATGACTGGCGACTGACGGCGAAGTACCAGGTGTTGGGGCTTGATTCGTCGAAGGTGGGGCTTGCGATCATCGGCGGACTCTCCATCCCGGTGGGTAATGAAGAGGCGTTGGCCGGCGATGGTGGCGTGGGCGCTGAAGCCCTGGTTGCGGCGGATTATGTGGTCTTCGACGGCATCCGCCTGGGTGCCAACCTGGGATTTCGCTATCGCCCCGGCCAGCGCATCATCCGCCAGAATGTGATCGGCAACGAGATATTATGGGGGCTCGCCGCGCACGCGCCTTTTTTGACGGAGCGGCTGGATATTCTCGCAGAGATCAGCGGTGCGGTCGGCGTGGCCAGCAAAGAGGAGCCTTTGCGTGGCATCGCTCCGGGGGAGGTGCCAGCTGAGATTATGGGGGCGCTTCGCTACCGCGTCGCCGAGGGTTGGACGGCCACCGGCGGTCTGGGCGCAGGGCTCAGTGACGGGATCGGATCGCCGGACTGGCGTGTCTTCTTCGGCATTGGCGGGCAGTGGGTCACCGGCGGTTGGTGGCAGGTCGACTACGCGAGCCCCAGCTTCCGCGCGGAGATTGACCCCTGTGATCCGCACTATCTCGATCAGCGCGGTCGCCGCTTGAGGCTGGAGCGTGAAGACTGCCCCGACCTGGAGCCGGAGCCGGACCTTGAGGAACAGACGGCGTTGCTCGATGCGCCTGTGGAGGAGCGACGTCGCCCGGTGCCGCCACCTGCGCCTGCGCCCGAACCGCCGCGTATCAATCCGGAGCGGGCGATGGTGCGTCAGGGGGCGATCATCATCACGGAGCAGGTCAACTTCGAGACGGGCAGTGCCAACATCGCGCAGGAGAGTTTTGGCATTCTCAATGATGTGGCCGATTTGATGGTGCGCATCCCGGCCATTGAGCTGGTGCGGGTGGAGGGCCACACCGACAGTGTGGGGCGCGCGGATCGCAACCTGGCGTTGAGTCAGGATCGCGCCGACTCGGTCAAGGCTTACCTGGTGGAGCGCGGTGTGGCTGCCGAGAGGCTGGAGTCGGTGGGCTACGGCCAGTCGCGACCGGTGGCTGATAACGGCACAGCCGAAGGGCGAGCGCTGAACCGACGCGTGGAGTTCAATATCCTGGAGATGGGAGACGAATGACCCTCGGTGGCTGGGAGCGTAAGGAGTGTCAGCGCCGCGGGTGGGGGCTCATGGGGCTGTTGAGTGCGGTGGCCCTGGCGCTGATGATGCCGGCGTGTACTACCGAGCAGACCCGCGTGGAGCTCAGTGAGGTGGGGGTGCCACCGGGGGGAGCGGTGGCTGCGGTGGTGCACGTCGGGGAGGGCGATGATGCGATGATCGCTGCGGTGGGGGATGATGCACTCTTTGTTCGTGGTCTGGACGATGCGGCATGGAGCAGCTTTGAGGGGCGTTGGCCCCGGCGCCTTAACAACGCGGGGCTCGACCTCTTCGACGGGGTCTGGGCCGGGATGCGGCGTGGCCAGTATCAGGCTGCTGACTACGTCGCGTCATCCGGGGGGCTGTTGTGGCTGGTGGCGGTGCCGGCGGCCAACCAACCCACCCGCTTGCTCTACAGCCGAGACCTGGGACGAAGCTGGCTTCATGCGCCGCTGCCGGGGCCTCTCAGTGAGACAGTTCGAGTCACACGCGCCGACACAGCGCCTCGTTTACGCCTGCTCTCTCCCGATGATGGTCAGGTCTACCTGACGGATGGACGCGGGCTGTGGCTCTGGTCACCGGAGTCTGAGAGCGAGGTCAGCGCTCGGGGCTGGCAACGCATCAGCCTGGGCGGTGTTGATTTTGAAGGCGAAGACGGTCGAGAGGAGTTGCTGCCCGCCACGCTTCGTCATTATCTGCCGGCCACCGCCGATCGTCCCTACGAGTTGCTGACGGTGTTGCGTGACCGTTTGTTGATTTACAGGCGCGAAGCAGATGCCGATGCCTGGATGCTCACCGGCAGCGTGGCGGCGATCGACCGGGCGCTGGTGAGCAGTCCCGATCAGCAGGAGGTTTATCTGCTGGACCGCGCCCGGCTCTACCGTAACAGCAGCGTCGGGGAGTTGTGGGAGCCGGTCGAGGTGGTGCGGCATTCGCTGGAGCCTCAGGGCAATAGCGCCATGCTTCTGCGTGCCGACGACGATGCCGCGGCGGGCTACGTGCTTTTGATCGCCGGTGATCGTGGCACCATCTGGCGCAGTGAAGACGCCGGCGCGACCTGGGAGGAGACCCGGGAGCGCGACCCGGATGGCCGTGGCATCACTCACCTGAGCGCGGGCACCGGGGATGATGTTGTGTGGGCGGCCACCCGGGGGCAGGGGGTGCTACGCAGCGACGATGGGGGCAAGAACTGGAAGTCGCTCAATGAGGGGCTCAATGGCGCGCGAACGTATGCGGTGGGCTTTGACGCGCGAGGCCAGATGCTGGTGGGGTCCGATGCGGGGCTTTTTCGCCGGCTGGCAGGTGCGGGGGAGGAGCGCTGGCAGCAGGTTCACGATCGGGCGACCAGCGCGGTGATGGTTAATCCGCGCAGCGATCAGCTCATCAGCGGTACACTTGGCGGAAGCGTTCTGGTTCACGATCTCAACGGGCAGGTACGCAGCTCCGAGGCCGCGCCCCTGGGGCGCGCCGACGATGTGATCTTTCGGCCGGTGCACCTCGATGGGGTGGAGCTTCCGGCGGCGGCGATTGTGGCGATAACCGCACGTCCGGGGGGGCAGCAACTTCACGCGTGGTCGCATCAGCAGGGCCCGCTGCTCTCCAACGACGGCGGTGAGTCCTGGCGTCGGGTGAGACTGGGCGAGGCGTTCCGAAGCGCGCTGGAGGGTTCGGTGGTCAGCGCCGTGGTGCTTGATCGCGATGGTCGAACCTACATGGTCTCGCGTCCGCTCAATCCCAATCGGCCCACCCAGCTCTGGCGCTCGGGGGATGGGGGTGAAACCTGGCAGTCTCTTTATTCGTTTATGGAGAATGACGCAGAGTCACCGCTGAGGCTTGCGCAGCTTCCCTGGAGGGAGACGACGACCCTGGTGATGGTTCACGGCGGTCGCGTGGCGTTGAGTCGCGATCAGGCTCAGAGTTGGGTGACGGTCAGCGGCCCCTGGTCCGGTGGCGAAATCACCGGCGTGGGTTTTGATGGGGAGGAAATGCTGCTTATCAGCGATCTTCCGCATGTCAGTGAGCTGATTCGGGTGCGGAGGCCCGAGGAGCCCGGCGCCGCCATTGTGAGACATCCATTGATCTGGCCGGGCAGTTCCGGCCTGCGGGCTGATCGCGCGCTGGATCTTCAGGTGCGGCAGCGAGCGATGGCCTTCAATGAGGCCGGGCGTGTGTTTGCTGGCGAGGTCCCACGACGCCGCACCAGCCTGCCGGAGAGCATGGGGGTGCTGGTGACGGTGACCCTGGTGATCATTCTGACGTCGTTGAGTTTTGCGTTTTTGAAGACGCGGCGTTACCGCTGAACGAGCTCAGCGGGCCCAGCCCACCATCACACCCAGATCCTGGGCGACGTCGATCGAGGTGGCGCGCTCCCCGGTGCTCAGAGGCAGGTAGGTCAAGAAGCGCTGGTAGGTGTAGCCAAGCTCTACAAAGAGACCATCGGGAGAGGGACGCCAGCCAGCGCTGAGGTGCGCACGGGCACCAAATGCGTTGTTGTCCGGGAAGGCGGAGGACTGGTTGTAGGCGACCACGGGCAGGGCGGTGAGCTCGACGCTGGCGAAGATCGACTCGCCAAAAGGGCGGCGCAGGGCAATGTGCACCGGCACATGCAGGTATTGCTGGCCGGTATAATCGGCGTTGGGAGTGACGATGGTGGCGTCGACGCCGAAGCCGGAGCCCAGGGTGAGCTCCATGCTTCCCATGGGGCGGGTGAGTCCGAGGATGCCCTGGGCGGTGTAGCGCTGGCTGACGAGGCCTTCGGGGGCGTCGAAGGAGTTGCCGGCGGAGGTGCCGCGGAAGAAGCTCCCCTGGAGCCGAAGCTCCAGGGTGGCGGGCAGGCTCTCCGGTTGGAAGAGAACCTGGCGAAGATCGAGCGAAGCGCCGGGCCAGGCGCCGACGCGGTGGTCGAGGCCGGGCACGCTCAGAGCCATGGCGCGCTGGCCTACGGCCAGCCCCACCCCCACCGAGGTTTCCTGCACCTCCGGCGGCCCGGCTAACGCCTGAGCGCTGAGCATCACCACGCCCCACCCACACGCAAGCCCCACCACCGCGCTACGCCCGCGCTTCGCCCCCGATCCGATCATTGGTAGTTGGCTCCGCCATTGATCCAGTCGGTGATCAGCGTGATCTGCTCACCGGTCAGCGGAGGAAGCGGCGGCGAGGGCATGATGACGTCGATGTCCTCGCTGGTGACCGCCGTGTGAAGGTAGCTGGCCTCGGCGTCACCCGGTACGATCAACAGATCGCCGTTGGCCGTCTCATACTCGGCAAACACCTCGGCGATGCGCGCGTAGCTCAGGTTGGATTCGCTGGCGCCGAAGAGCAGGTCGGTGTCGCCCGGGCTCGACCCGTGACAGGTGGCCACGGCGCAGGTCGTGCGCACGATCTCGGCGATCTCTACAAATTGCGGGTCGAAATCATCGGCCGGATCGACATCGGGCTCGGTGTCTTCCTCGACATCGGGCTCGTCGCCGGAGTCGTTGCCCGTGTCGTTTTCGATGCCGGTGTCATTCTCATCGTCGACCGGATCGGGCAGGCACCCGCTGAGGGCAAGCGAGGAGAGGGCGATCAGAAGCAGCGAGAGGGTGCGCGCGGGCACCGGGGTGCGGAGATGCGTTGCGATCATGCCTTTGGCTCCGATGTTTTGGCTGCAAGAGCGTCGCTAAACGGGTTCGCTTTTGCGCCGTAAGCTGGCTGGATGCCGTGTCTGCTGCATGGAGCGAACCTCGGAATCAACGTCTGCTCACGGCGCAGTAATGGTGCAACCCGCTTACGATACTTCAAGCCCGAGATCGGCGCGAGGCATCTTTCTCAGGCATCGTCCGCGGGAGAGGCAGAAGGTGCCTCGGGGCTCTCCGTCGCCCCCTTGCGACGGGCCTCCATGGCCTTTCGGCGTTTGAGGCGCTTGCGTCGCTCCTGCGCCTCAAGTTCGGCGGAGCGTCGCCCGAGAAAGAAGCCCGCCAGCATACCGACGGCGATCATCACCGGGATGTAGAAAATGTGCGCGGTGGTCATCGTTCCCAGTGCTCCAGCTCTTCGCCAAAATCTCCCTGGACGATAGCCTCACCCAGGCGATCTTTGAGCTCATCGAGGTTGATGGCAGCCGCCGCCGAGATGGCGATGAAAGGAAGCCCGAGCTCGTCCTCAAAGTGGGCCCGAAGCTCCTCTTCGCGATCGGCCACGTAGGGAAGATCGATCTTGTTGAGCACCACCATCTGCGGGCGCTCCAGGAGCTCCGGGTTGAACTTCTTGAGCTCGTCGACAATCACCTCGTAATCGCCGATCGGATCGCGCCCATCGGGCTGATCTTCAAGCTGGGGGGTGACCTCAAGGACGTGCACCAGGAGGTTGGTGCGCTCAACATGGCGCAGAAACTGGATGCCCAGCCCCTGTCCACTGTGCGCGCCCTCGATCAGACCGGGGATGTCGGCGACGACAAACTCTCGGAGGTTCTTCCACTTCACCACACCCAGGTTGGGGACGATGGTGGTGAAGGGGTAGTCGGCGATCTTGGGCCGGGCCGAGGAGATCACCGAGATGATCGTGGACTTGCCCACCGAGGGAAAGCCCACAAGCCCGATATCGGCAATGAGCTTGAGCTCCAGGCGCAGCAGACGCTCCTCGCCGGCAAAGCCCGGGGTGTGGCGACGCGGAGCGCGGTTGGTGCTGGTGGCAAAGCGGGCGTTGCCCTGGCCACCATCACCACCTTTGGCCACCACAAACTCCTCGCCGTCTTCCATCAGGTCGGCCAAAAGCTCGCCGGTCTTGACGTCGTGGATGAGCGTACCGACGGGGACTTCGATAAACGCGTCCTCGCCATTGCGGCCGGTCTTGTTATCCCCGCCGCCGGGGCGGCCGTCTTCAGCGCGCACGGTGCGGCGGTGGCGGTAGTCGGCCAGGGTGTTGGCGTTATGCGTGGCGCGCACGATCACCGAGCCCCCGCGGCCTCCGTCGCCGCCTGCCGGTCCGCCGCGCGGTACAAACTTTTCGCGGCGAAACGCCAGGGCGCCGTCGCCCCCGCGTCCGGCACGGACTTCAACCTTTGCTTCATCGACGAACATGCGTCTTCCGGTGCAAGAGTGCAAAAACCAAAACGCCCCCGGCATCCCGGCGATGCCAGGCGGTCGGGGGCGCTTCAAAGAGCTTCCGAGATGGAACCGGCCTTATTCGGCGGCGGCTTCATCGATCGGGTAGACCGAGACGAACTTGCGCTTGCCGGCGCGGGTCTCGAACTTCACCACGCCGTCGGCGGTGGCGAAGAGGGTGTAGTCGCGGCCCAGTGCGACGTTGCGCCCCGGGTGGAACTTCGTGCCGAGCTGGCGCACGATGATGTTGCCGGCGATCACCTGCTCACCACCGAACTTCTTAACGCCGCGCCGTTGCGCGTTGGAGTCGCGACCGTTACGCGAACTACCTTGACCTTTTTTATGAGCCATGACGAACTCCTTTTAAGCCTTGAAGGGCCGGGGGGTTAGGGGCGCCTTAAGAGGCTGCCTCAGCCGGCGTTGACTTCTTTGATCTTGATGCGAGTGAAAGGCTGACGATGCCCGCGCTTGACGCGGTAGCCCTTGCGACGCTTCTTCTTGAAAATGATGACTTTGCGGGCGCGGCCTTCGCCGACGACCACCGAAGCCACCACCGAGGCGCCTTCAACCAGGGGGGCACCGATGGTGATATCGTCGCCTTCGCCCACGGCCAGAACTTCGTCAAAGGTGATCGTGCCGCCCTTTTCGGCGTCGGCGATCTTTTCGATGTTGAACTCGTCGCCCGGCTTGACGCGGTACTGCTTACCGCCCGTACGGATCACAGCGTGCATGATTCGCTCCTGCATGGTGTATTTTTTTCAGTGGAGGCCCGCTGAAGTCCACTCATGAACATTCATGCGCGATAGACGGGCGGCTCCTGATGGCATTCTCTTCGTCGATACAGCGTGGAGCGCCTGGTGAAGCGATAAGGTGGTTCAGGCGCACCGGTGTGCGGGCCCATCAAAAAATGGGTACGCAGAGGGACTGCAAGGCATACACATGCGCACAGGGGGAGTCAAGTGCACACCACGATCCGTCTGGAAAAGTCGCAGCCGCGATCGCGTGTGCGCGGGTTTGGCAGCCGCCGCCGTGCTGGTTTATGTTGCCTCGGATGGGCGCGGCCGTCGGGGCTGCGCCTGAGCACACTCTTAAGCAGCACGCGATCGCTTAAGCGGTCGAACAAGGAAGTCTATGGCAGTAGCGCAAAAACGAGTCGACTTTGCATATTCCGATCCGCTGGATGTGGGGCGTCTGTTGGAGATGGAGGAGGAGCTCACGATGAGCTCCGCCGAGGTGGTGGCGTTGCTCAAGGAGCATATCTCCGAGCGTCGCCGCGATCGCATCGACGAGGTGGTGGCCTCACGCTGCAAGTCGATCGTGCCGGTGCTCGACGGGATCTTTGATACCGGCAACATCGCCGCGGTGCTGCGCACCGCCGAGGGTTTGGGGGCGATGAGCGCGCATATGATCGATACCCAGCCTGTTAAAAAGGTCTCCGCGCGGGTGACCCAGGGGGCCGATAAATGGGTGGATATGACAACCTGGACCGATCCGGCTGCGTGTGTGGGCGCGCTTCAGGAGCAGGGCTATCAGGTGGTGGCCACCCATCTGGAGGCGGCGGTGCCGCTGGAGACGATCGACTTTACGCGGCCCACGGCGATCGTGCTTGGAAACGAGCGTGACGGGGTCTGCGAGGAGGTCGCCCGGGCGGCCGATTACCGCTGCATCATTCCGATGCGTGGCTTTGTTCAGAGCTTTAACATCTCGGTGGCCGGGGCGCTGTCGATGTATGAGGCGGCGCGCCAGCGTCAGGAGAAGTTGGGGAAGGTGGGGGACTTAAGCGAGCAGGAGCAGCAGATTCTCAAGGCTGTGTATTACCTGCGGGCGGTCAATCAGGGGGATCGCCTGGTGACGCGTCTGCTGGCGGCCGGCGCGTGAGCTTTGCGGTGTCGATCGCGTAAGTGAAGGGATTTTAAGGTTTTCCGACCGGTCGGTCGGTCTTTTTCTCTCCTTGAAAGCATGGGGGCTCTTTGGCTAAAGGGGGGCGCTTGCCTTAAGGCGTCCCCATAATGGGGGCGTGTGCGGCGTGCATGGTTGCAGGTTGTTGAGGAGTAGATGGTGGCGAGTCGAGACGAGAAGAAGACGCTGGTCGAGATGCTGCGCTGGCGCGCGGCACATGAGGGCGACGCCGCGGCGTACATCTTTTTGGAAGATGGAGAGCGGGAGGGCGCGCGGCTGAGCTTTGCAGAGCTCGATCGCCGCGCCCGGGCGATCGCCGCGCGACTTCAGAAAACGACCCGGCCGGGAGAGCGCGCGCTGATCCTTTATCCGCCCTCGCTCGATTATGTCGCCTCGTTTTTTGGCTGCCTCTACGCCGGGGTGATCGCGGTGCCGGCCTACCCGCCCAATCCGACGCGTTTGCAGCGTACGCTGCCGCGGCTCCAGGCGATTGTCGATGATGCGCGTGCCACCGTGGCGCTGACCACCGAGATGATCGCACAGATGGCCGACTTCCTGGCGATGCAGTCGCCCGGGCTGGGCAAGCTGAGTTGGATCGCCACCGATGTGCTCGAGGCCGATGAGGCCGCGCTCGCCAGCTGGACGGCGCCCCTGATCGACGAGGAGTCGCTGGCCTTTTTGCAGTACACCTCCGGCTCCACGGGGAGCCCCAAAGGGGTGATGCTTGATCATCGGACGCTGCTCAAGAATGAGACGTTGATCGAGCTCGGATATCGCGCCAAACCCGACGATGTGATCGTCAGCTGGCTGCCTCTCTACCATGATATGGGATTGATTGGCGGGGTGTTGCTGCCGGTGTTCAACGGTTGCTCCAGCGTGCTGATGTCACCGCTCGACTTTTTGAAAAAGCCGCAGCGCTGGCTGGAGGCGTTTACAAAGTATAAGGGAACGCTCTCCGCAGCGCCGAACTTCGCCTTCGACCTGTGTGTGCGACGTGTGCCCGAAGATGTGCGCGACGGCCTCGATCTTTCGAGCTGGGAGGTGGCCTGCAACGGGGCGGAGCCGGTGCGCATGGAAACCCAGGCGCGTTTCTCCGACTATTTTGCGCCCTCGGGCTTTCAGCCCGGGGCATTCTCCCCCTCGTACGGTCTGGCCGAGGTGGGGCTTCTGGTCTCGACGCCGGAGCGGATGGTCGAGCCGGTGGAGCTTGAGGTTGAGGGGACGATGTGGCCGAGCTGCGGCCGGCCGGTGGGCGATTTCGAGGTGCGCATCGTCCACCCCGACACCCTCGAGGTTTGCGATGAGGGGGAGGTCGGGGAAATCTGGCTTGCCGGGGGAAGCGTGGCGCGGGGGTACTGGGAGCGCCCGGAGGTGAATCGGGAGGTCTTTGGCGCGCGGCTGCACGGGAGCGATCAGACCTACCTTCGTACAGGCGATCTGGGGGCCATGGTGGGCGGGGAGCTCGTGGTGACCGGGAGGCTCAAAGATCTGATCGTGATCCGCGGCGCGAACCATTACCCGCAAGATCTGGAGGCGACCGTCGAGGGTGTGGACGCGGCGCTTCGGCCGGGGTGTGGCGCGGCCTTTGCGTGGACGGTCGAGGGCGAAGAGCGCCTGGTGGTGGTGCATGAGCTCGAGAAAGACGCCGTCGAGCGCGCTCCACACCTTATCGAAGCGGTGCGGGCGGCGCTGGTCGCCACGCACGAGGTCAACCCCTTTGATGTGGTGCTGATCAAGGCGCGCAGCATTGAGAAGACCTCCAGCGGAAAGATCCAACGGCGCGCCACGCGTAACGCCTATGAGGCCGGGACGCTTGAGGTGGTGGCCTCGGCCCGGGAGCTTGCTGAGGCCGGTGAGCCGGTTGCGGCTGCGCCGGAAGAGGCAGTCGGAGCGCCGAAGGAAGAGCGCAGCGAGGCGGTCAGCGAAGCGCCTCACGTGCGTGCGGTGGGCGAAGTTGCGCGCTGGCTTCGCGTGCGGGTCGCCGAAGAAGCGGGTGTCTCGGAGATGACAGTGAGTCTGCGCTCGCCATTTGCCAACTACGGCCTGGGCTCGGCCGAGGCGGTGGGGCTTGTGGGAGAGCTTGAAGAGGCGTTCGGTGTGAGCCTTGCGGCCACCACACTCTATGATTTTCCGACGATTGCGCAGCTCGCGCGTCATGTGGAGATGATGCGCGCGGACGCGACCTCCTCGCCACGCGCGACGCCAGCCGATGCAGCAACTTCGCAGCCTGCTCGACGCACTTCCGCCACGGGGCAGGAGGGCGCGGTGGCCATCGTCGGGATGGCGTGTCGCTTCCCCGCGGCCGAGGGCGTGGAGGCGTTCTGGCACCTTCTGAGCGAGGGCAAAAGCGGCATCACCGAGGTGCCCGCCTGGCGCTGGAAAAAAGAAGATTATCTGGAAGCGACGGCGGTGGGCTTTGACGTGATGGTCACCCCGCGCGCGGGCTTCGTCGACGGCGTGGAGGCCTTTGATGCCTCCTTCTTCGGGATTTCGCCCCGGGAAGCGCGGGCGATGGACCCGCAGCAGCGCCTGATGATGGAGGTGGCCTGGCACGCGCTGGAAGACGCGGGCTTTAACGCCGAGTTGCTGTCGGGAAGTCGTACCGGGGTCTTTGTCGGGCAGAGCGGCAGCGATTTTGCGCGCCTCTATCAGGGCGCGGCGGTGCGGGCCGGCACCGGGCTTTCGGCCAGTATTACTGCCAACCGTTTGTCGTACGCCTGGGACTTGCGCGGGCCGAGTCAGACGGTGGACACGGCGTGCTCGTCGAGCCTTGTGGCGCTGGATCAGGCGGTGCTCAACCTGCGTGCCGGCCGCTGCGACCAGGCGGTGGTGGGCGGCGTCAACGCCATCTTCGACCCGCAGGTTTCGGTGGCCTTCTCCCAGGCCGGGATGCTCTCGCCGGATGGTCTTTGCAAAACCTTTGATGCCGGCGCCAACGGCTATGTGCGCGGCGAGGGGTGCGGGGCGGTGGTGCTCAAACGCCTGGAGGATGCGGTGGCTGCCGGGGACCGGATCTGGGCGGTAGTGCGCGGTGTTGCGGTCAACCAGGATGGTCAGACCAACGGGCTGACGGCACCCAACGGGCACGCTCAGCAGGCGGTGATTCGACAGGCCTGGGAGGACGCCGGAGTTGATCCGGCGCTCGCAGGCTACGTGGAGGCACACGGCACCGGCACCGAGCTCGGTGATGCGATCGAGGCCCGGAGTCTGCAGACGGTCTTCGGCGCCGGGCGATCGAGCGGGGCAGCCACGGTTGCGCTGGGGTCGGTGAAGACCAATGTCGGCCACCTGGAGGCTGCCGCCGGTATGGCCGGTCTTATCAAGACTGCGCTGATGCTCTCGCAGAAGACGATCGCGCCGCATCTGAACTTTGAGCGACCCAACCCGGCCTGTGAGCTCGACGGGAGCGCGCTGGACGTTGTGACTGAGGCTCGCCACTGGGAGTTGGCTGAGGGGCAGGCGCGTCGCGCGGGCTTGAGCGGCTTTGGCTTTGGCGGCACCAACGTGCACGTGGTCATCGAGGAGGCGCCGGCGTCGTCGGCGCGCGCCGACGTTGCGCAGCCGGGGCTGAGCGCGTATGAGCGCCGTCGTTTCTGGCCGAATGCCGACCAGATGTTGGATCGGCTGGCCGCACTGAAGGATGAGGATTGAGCGATGAGTGAGACTTCGCAACGGGCGTTGATCACCGGCGGGACTCGCGGGCTGGGGCTGGCGATTGCGCGCCGGCTGGCCGCCGAAGGCTGGTCGCTGGCTCTGACCTACCGCAGCAATGAGGAGGCCGCTCAAGCCGCGCGCGCCGAGCTTGAGGCGATCGAGGGTGTGGGCTCCGTCGTCGTTCGGAAGCTCGATGTGCGGATGAGCGGAGAGGTTGAAGATGCGCTCTACGACATCATCGATGCCCTCGACGGCCTCGACGTGGTGGTCAATAACGCCGGAGTGATGCGCAACCAGGCCGCCGCCATGATGAGCGATGAGGCCTGGCAGGAGGTCATCGACACCAACTTAAGCGGCAGCTTCTATGTGGCGCGCGCCGCCCTGATGCACTTTATGGGGCAGCGTTACGGTCGCATCGTCACCATCTCCTCGGTGGCACAGGAGGGCGCCAGCGGTCAGGCCAACTACGCGGCGAGCAAGGCGGGACTGGTGGCGCTGACAAAGAGTCTCGCAAAAGAGTATGGCCCGCGCGGCATCACCGCCAATGTGGTAGTGCCCGGCCTGCTGGAGACGGAGATGACCGAGGAGCTGGACGCGCGCGTCGGCGAACACTGGAAGCAACACTGTCCCGTCGGTCGTACCGGCTCAGCGGCTGAGGTCGCCGAGGCGGTGTGGTTCTTGAGTCGGCGCGAGGCCGGCTTTATCAACGGCGCGGTGCTGCACGTGAGTGGCGGGTTGGATGTGGCGCCTTAAGGCAACGTGCGGTCGAAACGATGGCGTGCCCGTTCACGGAACATATGTAGCGACGCCCTGCTTTGGCCCTGACCATCACCGAATATGTGTCGCGACACCGTATCAATGACGCCCCAGGGGCGTTGAGGGAGCAGTCTGGATGTACCCGATTGAGTTGAAAGGAAAGGTTGCGCTGATCACCGGCGGCACCCGTGGTATTGGCCTTGGAAGCGCGCTGGCACTGGGACAGGCCGGCGTGCGCTGCGTGCTGACCTACCGCTGGGGCTCGGCCGATGAGTCCGAGCTGCTCGCGAAGTTCGACGCCATCGGCGCTCCTCGTCCCATGCTGGTCGCGGCCGATGTGGCCAACGATGAGGATGTGTCGGCGCTGATGGATGCCATCGCTGCGGAGCACGCCGGAGTCGACATCTTCATCAGCAATGTGGCCTTTGCCGCGCGCACCCCGAGCTTAAGCGACTACAAAAAGCGCTCGTTCTACAAAAGCCTCGACTACAGCACCTGGCCCCTTGTGAGCCATGTGCAGGCGATCTTTGAGCGCTTTGAACGCTACCCGGGCCACGTGCTGGCGATCTCCAGCGATGGGGCCGACCGCTCCTATCCGGCCTATGACTTTGTGGCCGCGTCCAAGAGCGTGCTGGAGGTGTTCGCGCGCTATATGGGCTCGCATCTCGGGGAGTACGGGACAAAGGTCAACGTGCTTCGTTTTGGCATGGTCGCAACCGAGAGCTTTGAGGCGATGTTCGGCGAGTCCTTCTGGGAGTTTCTGCGCGGGGAGGGGATTGAGCGGGAGGATTTGCTCAGCCCTGAGGAGTGCGGCCAGGCGGTGCTGGCGATGTGCAGCGGCCTCTTTGATGCGATGCAGAGTCAGGTCCTCACGCTCGACCGTGGTATGGCCTTTGAAGATAACCTGATGCGCCGTTATGAGCGCTGGAAGAGCGCGCAGGGCTGAGGTTTTTTGGCCGGAGAGCCCGCGCACCCCACGAACAACCTTTGTTGACGAAACATCCAAAGAGAGACGGAGCAGTTATGACGAAAGAAGAGATCATCGAGATCATCAAAAAGCATCTTAAAGATAACCTGGACGACATCGATATCGATACGGTGTCGGCGGAGAGCTCGATGCGTGACTACGGCGCCAACAGCCTGGATATGATCGAGGTGGTCAGCGCCACCATGCGCGAGCTGAAGATTCGCGTGCCCCGCTCCGAGCTCGCTGACGTGCAGACGATCGACGCGCTGGCAGCGAAGTTCCTGGAGCACGTCGAGTAGTACGCCGTGAGCTACCGTTGCTGCCGTGTTCGTCTGCGACGTTGAGGGCATTCCGGGGTGCGCCTTGCTCCTCTCAACGTTTCAGCCATCGCCATCAACATCTGCTCACGACGTCGTAAGTTGAAAGTCGCGCTCGGAGGACCGAGGCGTTTTAGTGATGTGGCGCCCATGAAAGGGCGTAAAGTCGCGCGCCCTTTGAGGGTGCGGCGGGAGCTCGTATGAAGCCTGAAGACGTGTTGAAGTTTAGCCTGGCCGATTTTACCTACAACGACAGCGATGGGGTGCTGAATCCTCCCGAGGATTTCGATGCCTGGATTCAGGATCCGCGTGTCGCCATGGCCATGAGCTTCTTTGAGCAGCCGCTGCACAACTCCCCCAAACCTCGGACCGAGCTCAGCGGCGGGCATCTGGGTAAGCGCCGTCCGGTGATCAACCTGACCTCCTACAACTACCTGGGGCTCTCGACGCACCCGGAGGTGGTGCAGGCCGCTGCCCAGGCCTTGATGCACTACGGGGTGGGGGCGTCGGGGGCGGCGATGCTCTCGGGCACCTTCGATCAGCATGTGCTCCTGGCTCAGGAGCTCGCGGCGTTCAAAGGTCAGGACGCCTGCATGCTCTTCTCAAGCGGCTACGGCGGGAACCTGGGCGCGATCCAGGGACTGCTGCAGAAGGGCGACGTGCTGGTGGTGGATAGCAAATGCCACCGCAGCGTGGTCGATGGCGCGACGCTCTCCGGCGCGAAGATGGTGAGTTTTGCCCATAACGACGCCGCCTCGCTCGACGAGACCTTGACGCGCTATGCTGGCAAACGCCGCATGGTGGTGGTCGAGGGTGTCTACTCGATGGACGGCGACGTCGCCAACCTGCCGGCCTTGCTCGATGTATGCGATGCCCACGATGTGCCGCTCTATCTGGACGAGGCGCACTCCTCGCTGGTCTACGGTGAGACCGGACGCGGGTTGGGTGAGCATTTTGGCGTCGAAGATCGCATCGGCGTGCATTTTGGGACGCTGAGCAAAGCCTTTGGCGGGGTGGGCGGCTTTGTGTGCGGCGAAGCCTCGATCATGCGTTATCTCAAGTGTTACGCGGCGTCCTTCCAGTTCTCCTGCGCGCTGCCGCCGGCCATTGTCGCCGCGATGCGCAAGAGCCTGGAGGTGGCCACGCGCGACAACACGCTTCGCGAGCAGCTCTGGGCCAATGTGCGCCACTTCCGCTCCAACCTGATTGCGATGGGGCTTGATATTGGCGAGTCCACCTCGCAGGTGATTCCGATCATCGTGGGGTCGTCTGGCGAGCAGCTCATCGAGCTTGCGATGGCCGCTCAGGAGCGTGGGCTTTACTTGCAGCCGATCGATTTCCCGGCGGTCGAGGCCCATAGTCGCCGCTTCCGCATCTCGGTCTCGGCACAGCTAAGCGCAGAGGATATCGATGAGGCCTCCAACATCATCGAAGACGTGATCGCTCGCCCGCTGGGGCTTGTGGGCGCGGCGTAATCACGATCTACGGACAGGTGGCAGCAGTGCGTGAGACGGCGATCGACCTGAGTGACGCGGGGATTTCAAAGACCTTGAGGCGTCTGCGTCGCCGCCCGCTTGTGGAGCCTGAGCGTTGGCCTCTCGGAGTGGGGGGGGCGCTTGAGGGGAGGGCGCTGGTTGAGGATCTTTTGCCCCAACGAGGTCCGATGCTTCTGGTCGATGCGCTTGTGGGGGTTGATCGATCCGAACGCCTGGCACTCGGTCGGCGGACGATCACCGCGGATCATGTCGGGCTGGAGGGGCATTTCCCAAACGATCCGGTGCTTCCCGGGGTGCTGCTCATCGAGATGATGGGGCAGGTAGGGCTTTGTCTCTACACCCTGCTTTTGCGCGAGGAAGTCCCGGAGGAGGCCGCCGCCCTGCAGGTGCGTGCGACCAAGATATTGGGCGCGCATTTTGTTGGCGAGGTGAGGCCGGGGGATACCGTCGAGTTGCTCGTGCAGGCCACCAGCTTCGATACGATGCTCGGCGAGTGTGTGGCGCAGGCGTTGGTCGATGGCGAGGTGGTGGGGGTGATGGCCGGTGAAGTGACGGTTTTTTGATCCGTCAGGCCATGCGGCATGGTGTCTTTTGTAGAAAGACAGCCAACTCGGAGGTTGTTGGGGCGTATGGCGTGATGATGATGGAGGTGTTAGCGCTCGCGCAGTGATCTGGATTTGAGGAGGACGCCGATGCCCCTTGCGCCGCATAACCCGTCGAAGGTGTTGGGAAGCCATTGGAGGCGGGTGGAGCCCGAAGATCGCGGCAAGCACTGGGAAGTGGTGCGTTTTGACCGACGCACTGGCGAGGTGGTGCTGCGTGGCGTGCTTACCGGCGAGGAGGTGAAGATGCCGTGGCGCGAGCTTCGGGACCGGGAGCGCTGGACGCCGGGGTGGGTATGAGTCTCAGCGCTGCATAAAGGCGCGAAAGCGCCGCCCTTTGATCTGGCCGTCCTGAATCTGTTGAAGCGCGTCGCGAGCGATGTCGCGGCGCAGGGCGACAAAGGTGATGTGGTTCTGGATGTGGATGTCGCCGATGGCGTCGGCGTCAAAACCAAAGTCGCGGGTGAGCGCGCCGACGATGTCGCCCGGGCGCAGTTTGTCTTTGCGACCGCCTTTGATGGCGACGGTCATGTTTACAGCCGCAGGCGGAGGCGGGGCAGACGGGGAAGGAGCGCTCGCTGCGATCTGGCGAGCATCGGCCAGATGATCTTTAAAGTGGGGGAGCTTTCGGCTGTCTTCGGGGCCGACCAGCGTGATGGCCAGGCCCTCTTCGCCGGCGCGGCCGGTGCGGCCGACGCGATGCACAAAGGCCTCGGCTTCGCGGGGCAGCTCGAAGTTGATGACGGCATCGAGCGCGTCGATGTCCAGCCCTCGGGCGGCCACGTTTGTGGCGACAAGGTGGCGCAGGCTGCCGTTGCTCAAGCGCAGGAGCGTCGTCTCGCGATCGCGCTGCTCCATGCCCCCGTGCAGGGTCTCAGCGCTGTAGCCCGCGTTCTGAAGCCGTGCGACGACGGCCTTACAGGTGTCGCGCTGGTTGCAGAAGATCACCGATGAGGCCGGGGCGAAGTTCTGCAGGACGGCCTCCAGCGCGTCGAGGCGGTCGATGTCGCCGAGCTCGACGATGGTCTGATCAATGTCGGGGGCGTCGGCCTGCCCGACCACCGAGATCTGCCGGGCCTGATGCTGAAAACGTTCGCTGAGCGTGCGAATCGCCTGCGGAAAGGTTGCCGAGAAGAGCAGGGTCTGGCGCTTTGCCGGGCAGGCTTCGGCGACGGTGGCGACATCATCAAGAAAACCCATATCGAGGAGGCGGTCGGCCTCATCGAAGACCAGGGTTTTGATGCGTGACAGATCGATGGTCTGGCGGTCCAGGTGGTCGAGAAGTCGGCCCGGAGTGGCCACGACCACGTCGACGCCGTGCTCCAGCGCGACGCGCTGTCGGGAGAAGGGTGAGCCACCGGTCACCGTGAGGATCTGGGTGTTGGGGAGCGCGCGAGCCAGACGGCGTAGCTCGTCTGTGACCTGGCTTGCGAGCTCGCGCGTGGGGCAGAGGACCAGGGCCTGGGGCAGAGGTTGGGCGGGGGTGACGCGGTGAAGCAGCGCCAGCCCGAAGGCTGCCGTCTTGCCGGTGCCGGTGCTTCCCAGCCCCACCACATCTTGACCGCGCAGCGTGAGCGGAAGGGTGGCCGCCTGGATCGCGGTCATCTGCCGGTACCCGAGCTGGTCGAGGGTCTCCAGCCAGTGCGCTTTGATGGAGAGGGTGGCGAAGGACGCGGTGTCGGGCGCGTCGAGATCGGTCGAGCGGGAAGTGCTCAAAGGATGGGTCCGGGGGTGGGAAGGAAAGGAAGTCTAACCTGGGCGCACCATGAAGGTTTTAAGGGTGAGGGTCAAACATGGTGCAAAAAACAACGGGGTCGCAGTGAGCTTGGTTTGTGGGGGACGTCCCGGGGTCGCGCGGCGAATGACCGTGGGTCTGTCGACGTCGTGCTGGCGAGAGAGACTTCTCTAAAAGTACTACCATCACCACACCTCGTCGTGGCGGTCCCGGGAGATGACGATTCGCCCGGCAGAGTGGGAGGAGGGCGCCGGTGGGTCAGCTTCGCGAGCAACAGAAGCTCCTGCACATCCCGCACCGCGTGCAGGTCGGCGAGGGGGGGAGGTGACGATGGATTCGCGACAGCTCGCGGGTTTTTGAGAGGGGATCTCTCAGAATCTTGAGGTCTATGGTGCGACTTTTGGATGGTAAATGATCGTAATGGGGTGGAATAGGTGGTTTTATGTGTCACAAGGCGCCCTTTCGGGCGCTCTTTTTACGCTGGCACGGGGGTTGCTAGGTGAGAGAACGTACACCTGAATGCGCGCCTGATGCGCCCCAACGATGAGGACCTCGTATGATTCGATCTCTCTCTCGCAACCTGTTGACCGCCGCGCTGGCTATAAGTCTTGCGGCCTGCTCCCAACTCGACGAGAAACCCAACACCAGCCCCGAGCCGGAGGGGCCGGGTGATGTGGTGCGCAGCGAGCTCAGCCGCATCATGGCTCCGGAGGTCGACGTATCGGTTCAGGAGCAGCTCGCTGCCGACAACCGTGACTTCGCGTTCAACCTCTTCGCGCAGCTGCGCGAGGAGGCGGAGGCCGGTGAGAACATTTTTGTTTCGCCGCACTCCATTTCGCTGGCGCTGGCAATGACCTACGGGGGCGCCGAGGCGAACACGAAGGCGGAGATGGCCGAGGCGCTGCGCTTTACGCTGCCCGATGAAGATCTGCACCCGGCGTTCAACCTGCTCGACCAGGAGCTGGCCAGCCGCTCGGAGTACGAACCTTCGGAGGAGAGCGGCGGAGAGCCCCTGGTGCTCAACGTGATCAATCAAACCTGGGGCCAGCAAGGCTTTAGTTTTGAGTCGGACTTCCTCGATCTGCTTGCGCTTCATTACGGCGCGGAGATGCGGATTGTGGACTTCACGAGCGCCACGGAAGCCATTCGTCTGGAGATCAATCAGTGGGTTGAAGATCAAACCAACGAACGCATCAAAGACCTTTTGCCCGAGGGCGTTCTCAGCTCCGACACGCGCCTGGTACTGGTCAACGCGATCTACTTTTACGGCAGTTGGTTAAACGCGTTTGACGAAGATCTGACCGAAGACGCCGCCTTTACGCTGCTCGACGAAAGTCAGGTCAACGTGCCCATGATGAAGCAGGCGGCGGAGTTCGGGTTCTATGACGATGAAACCACGGTGGCGGTGTCGCTTCCCTATGTGGGCGATGAGGCGTCGATGATTGTGTGGATGCCCGCTGATGCCGGCGCCGACTTCGAGGCGTGGGAGCAGGCGATGGCCCGCGAAGACTTCGATGCGATGGCTGCAGCTGTGCGAGGCACACGGGATGGCGAAGTCTTCCTGCCGCGCTTTGAGAGTGAGGGCGACTACACCCTGGTCGATACCTTGAAGGAGCTGGGAATGGAGGATGCCTTCGACTTCTGCGCGGCGGATTTTGGTGGCATCACCGGCTCGGATCCCTGCGTCACCGGGCAGTCGCTCTACATCTCGGAGATCCTGCATAAGAGCTTTGTGAGCGTCGATGAGAAGGGCACCGAGGCGGCTGCGGCCACCGCGGTGATCATGGACACGGAGGCCGGAATTCCGGAGAACCCGCCCAGCGTGCGCTTTGATCGCCCCTTCTACTACGCGGTCTACGACCACGGTACCTCGACGATTCTCTTTATGGGGCGGATGCTCGATCCGAGC
Source organism: Lujinxingia sediminis (assembly GCF_004005565.1). Classification (NCBI taxonomy): domain Bacteria; class Deltaproteobacteria; order Bradymonadales; family Lujinxingiaceae; genus Lujinxingia; species Lujinxingia sediminis. The sequence continues at coordinate 65,847 of NZ_SADD01000012.1, forward strand.
TGATGTGTTGAGAGCGCTGCCTTCACCCCGTCTTCAGCAAGGGTTAAAGGTATGAATCGCCCGCTGTGGCCCGACGATTGAGCGGGGCGCAGCGGGCTTTTTTTATGGAGGGGGAGAGGCACCGCCGCTGGAGTGTGGAATGAGCGCAGCCAGAGGGGGAGGGGGGCCGCGGTCGATGATGTGTGGTTGCGCCGCACCAGCAAGCGTAGCGACGACAGCGTGGCCTGGATGTTGACTGTGGAGGGAGAGGTCGGCTCAGCGGAGCGGGAAGAGCGCGCCGGCGAGGCGGTGGGGCAGGTTCGCGAGCAACAGAAGCTCCTGCACATCCCGCACCGCGTGCAGGTTGGCGAGGAGGGGGGGAGGTGACGTAGGACTCGCGACAGAGCGCGGGTTTTTGAGAGGGGAGCTCTCAGAATCTTGAGGTCTATGGTGCGACTTTTGGATGGTAAATAATCGTAATGGGGTGAAATAGAGGGTTTTATGTGTCGCAAGGCACCCTTTCGGGCGCTCTTTTTACGCTGGCACGGGGGTTGCTAAGTGAGAAAACGTACACCTGAATACGCGCCTGATGCGCCCCAACGATGAGGACCTCGTATGATTCGATCTCTCTCTCGCAACCTGTTGACCGCCGCGCTGGCCATAAGTCTTGCGGCCTGCTCCCAACTCGACGAGCAACCCAACACCAGCCCCGAGCCGGAGGGGCCGGGTGATGTGGTGCGCAGCGAGCTCAGCCGCATCATAGCTCCGGAGGTCGACGTATCGGTTCAGGAGCAGCTCGCTGCCGACAACCGTGACTTCGCGTTCAACCTCTTCGCGCAGCTGCGTGAGGAGGCGGAGGTCGGTGAGAACATTTTTGTCTCGCCGCACTCCATTTCGCTGGCGTTGGCAATGACCTACGGCGGGGCCGAGGCGAACACGAAGGCGGAGATGGCTGAGGCGCTGCACTTTACGCTGCCCGATGAAGATCTGCACCCGGCGTTCAACCTGCTCGATCAGGAGCTGGCCAGCCGCTCGGAGTACGAGCCTTCGGAGGAGAGCGGCGGAGAGCCCCTGGTGCTCAACGTGGTCAATCAGACCTGGGGGCAGCAGGGCTTTAGTTTTGAGTCGGACTTCCTCGATCTGCTTGCGCTTCATTACGGCGCGGAGATGCGGCTTGTGGACTTCGCGGGCGCCACGGAAGCCATTCGTCTGGAGATCAATCAGTGGGTTGAAGATCAGACCAACGAACGCATCAAAGACCTTCTGCCCGAGGGCGTTCTCAGCGCAGAGACTCGCCTGGTGCTGGTCAACGCGATTTATTTCTATGGCAGTTGGTTGAACGCGTTTAACGAAGCGCTGACCGAAGACGCCGCCTTTACGTTGCTCGACGAAAGTCAGGTCAACGTGCCCATGATGAAGCAGGCGGCGGAGTTCGGGTTTTACGAGGACGAGAGCACGGTGGCGGCCTCGCTTCCCTATGTGGGCGATGAGGCGTCGATGATTGTGTGGATGCCCGCCGACGCCGAGGCCGATTTCGAGGCGTGGGAGCAGGCGATGGTCCGCGAAGACTTCGATGCGATGGCAGCAGCTGTACGAGGCACACGGGATGGCGAGGTCTTCCTGCCGCGCTTTGAGAGTGAGGGCGACTACTCTCTGGTCGGTCCCTTGAAGGAGCTGGGAATGGAGGATGCCTTCGAATTCTGCGCGGCGGATTTTGGTGGCATCAACGGCTCGGAGCCCTGCATCCCGGGGAGCTCGCTCTCCATCTCGGAGATTCTGCACAAGAGCTTTGTGAGCGTCGACGAGGAAGGCACCGAGGCGGCTGCGGCCACGGCGGTGATCATGGCGGGCCCGGATTCCTCAATTCCGGAGAACCCGCCCAGCGTGCGCTTTGATCGTCCCTTCTACTACGCGGTCTACGACCACGGCACCTCGACGATCCTCTTTATGGGGCGGATGCTCGATCCGAGCTAAAACATGTCAAGCGCGTTCTTCAACCCGCCTTCACAGCGGGTTGTGAATAGCCCGCTGTGCCCCGACGTCTGAGCAGGGGCGCAGCGGGCTTTTGTACGAAGGGAGAGAGGGGCTGGCGCTGGTGCGTGGATGGATCGCGGTCGTGGCAACGTGATAGGCGTTTGCGGGAGGTGATGTGTGGGAGAGTCAACACCAGGGATGACCGGAGGGATGTGGGGAGCGCTGATACTGGTGATGCTTCTGCCACACGTTGTTCAGGCGCAACCCGCCACGCGCTGTGAGGTGGTCGGTGAGGCGTCGGGGTGGATTGACCTGAGCTGTGCCAATGCTCAAGTTATGGTGCAGAGCGGCCCGGCGCTGAGCGGATCGGTTGCGCGGCAGTTTGCCTATGCGTCGGATCGCATCCGCGCTGAGCTCGGCGGCGGAGTGAGCGGAGAGCATGTGCGCGCGCAGATCGGCGGGCGAGCTCAAGATGCGATCGCCTTTGTAGTACGCGCCGACACGACGAGCCTGCTGGGTTACCCGATGATCGATCCGGAGGGCGAGGTGCGTCACCGCGGCCTCTCCACGCTTCTTGAAACGCCTACCCACGGAAGCGTGAGGGCCAGCTGTGTGATGCCATCTTCGGTATTTGAGGCATCACAATGTGAGGCGATCCTGAATCGGCTGAGCGTCGAGGGGCTCGACGCGGCGGCAACCGGTGCGAACGACGGACTGAGAGTGGGGGGCCAGCCCGTGGCCTTGAGCCCGGACTGCGATGTGGCATCCCATTCACGGGTGGTCTGCGATGGGGGGGAACTCACCTGGAGTCAGGGAGACACGTCCACAACGGCCAGCGCACAGCGTGAGGCGATTGAGGCGATGACGCGCCATAACGGGAAGGGAGGCATCCATAACCCGCACACCGAGCATGCCTGCACGCTTTTGGGGCAGCCGACGACCTGCCACGCGGTGGGGTGGAACGGGGTGACGCAGAGCACGTCGTACTGGCTCTACTCGGCGCATGTGGAGCGCGGGGAGCGCTCGGTGCATCTCACGTGCTGGTTCGACGCTCGTGAAGTGATGCCCACACCGTGTCGTGACTTCTTCGGCGGTGTGCACCGCCAGGCCGGGCGCTGAGGGGGGGCCGAATCAGGCCGGGAGCGTTTCAACGATCTTCTCGGCCGGCGTGCTCTCCAGCGATGTCGCCATGCGCACACAGACCCGGGTGCCCTCACCGGGGGTGGAACTCACATGAATGTCACCGCCGAGAAGATCGCAGAAATGGCGGGTGATCGTCAGGCCAAGGCCCGTGCCACCGAACTGGCGGGTGGTGGAGGTGTCGGCCTGAGTGAAGGCGTCAAAGACCCGCTCCAGCTGCTCGGGGCTCATACCGATGCCGGTGTCGCGGACCTCGAAGAGCATCTGGCCGCTCGCGTCGCAGCTGCGCGCGTGCAGGATGATCTGGCCCTGTTGGGTAAATTTGCAGGCGTTGCTCAGGAGGTTGAAGAGCACCTGGCGAACTTTGGTGGCGTCGGATTGCATGGGGCCAAGCTCACCATCGACGTTGAGGCTCAATTGATTGCCGTTCTTTTCGGCCAGGGGGCGTACCGTGTCGCAGATCTCGTCGAGGAGGGGGCGAGTCTCAAAGGGCTCGATGTGGGTGGTCATCTTGCCGGCCTCGATCTTGGAGAGATCGAGAATGTCGCTGATGATCATGAGCAGGTGTTTGCCAGCGGTGCGGATTCGGCGCAGGTCAGGCAAAAAGCCTTCGACGCGTTGCTGTGGAGCATCGGGGGACTCCTGGCTCATTAACTGGATCTCTTCCATGAGCATCTCGGAGTAGCCGATGACCGCGTTGAGCGGGGTGCGCAGCTCGTGACTCATGTTGGCCAGGAAGGTGCTCTTGGCCAGGCTGGCCTCAATGGCCTCGTCGCGGGCCTGGCGAAGTTGGCGGTCGGCCTCCTTGCGCTCGGTGATGTCGCGCATGATCAAGACCACACTCTGACGACCGCTACCCTCAAGGGCGCCGAAGGCGATCTCGGCCGGGAACATGCTCTCGTCGGCTCTCACCGCGCTGTGTTCTTCGGTGAGGCCGAAGGCTCCGGCGGCGCTCTCAAGGGCGCGGCGTGCATCAAGCGAGACGACCAGCTCTCCGATGGGTCGTCCCAGCAGGGCATCACGATCCTGGTCCAGGATGCGGGCGGCGGCGTTGTTGGCGTTGAGTACGCGCCCCTCCAGATCGAGGGTGAGGATGCCGTCGGGGGCCGTCTCCAGCACCGTGCGGGTCTCTGCGGCGGTGGCGCGTATGGTGTCGACAAGCCAACTCTGAAGATGATCTTTGAGCAGAATGACGGCGAAGACCATGGAGCTGAGCCCGAGCACGCCCACGGCTCGATGGGCCAGGTCCAGGCGAGGGTCGAGCTGATCGGGGAAGGTGTGGCCGAGGAGCTCGGCGCCGATGAAGCCGCCCCAGGTCAGAAGGGCCACGCCCATCCAGACCATGGCGCTGCGCGCATTAAAAAAGAGCAGCGAGTAGACCGGCATCAGCAAGAGCCAGTTGACCGGGGGAGCGTGCAGGCCGCCGAAGAGGGTGCCCAGACCGGTGAAGAGGGCGTAAAGGGTCAGGATCAGGAAGTTGCCGGCGATGTTGAGGCTGCCGGTCCACTTGAGAAGAAAGGGGGTGATGACGGAGGTCACCGTGGCGGCGGCTACCGCCCACATCGCCGCCGGTGAACCGCCAAAGTAGTACAGTGCGCAGGCTACCGGGCCCCAGCCCAGAAGCGCGAAGACGGACTGCACGGCGATGCGCGCCTGGCGCCGCTGCAAGCCCTCGGCAGGGAAATGCGCGGGTACAAAATAGTCAACCAAACCGGTCATAAGAGCCCCGTCCAGAGATCACGACCGCGCTCACGTCAATGCGCGAGTGTCATCGGGTCGAACTCCACGAAAGATGATGAAGGCGGCTCTTATACCCTTTTGGGGCGAGTGACGCAATGGGTGGGCGGGGGGGGGAAGGCGCCTGAGGCGCCTCTTTCAACCGCTAACCTTGTAGTTGAAAACCCGCGACTCCGCGCTGTCGAGCAGACGCAGGGTAACCACGCCCACGTCGTCCGGTTTGCCCAGGAAAAGATCCAGGAAGCTGTCTTCGATGATGCGCTCCCAGGTGGCGGGCTCGATGCCCTGGACCAGTGGGGTGATGCCGACCCAGCGCTTCTGGCCGGGGTGCTCTTCGACGAAGAAGGACCCGACCAGGCGCGACTCTCCCTCGGCCGGTTTGTAGATCGCCTCGAAGATGGTGTCCTCGCCCTTATAACGGCCCTGGATCTGCACGCGCAGTGGGAGGATGCGAATGTCGCGGGCAGCCGAGGCGCTGAGCTCCTCGGGGGTGTCGAGATCGACCAGGGCCCGCAGCAGACGCTGCTCTTTCTTTTTGCCCTCAAGATCCCAGCGCCAGTGGTTTTTCTGGCGCACGCGGAAGGTGTCGGTGTTTCGCCCGCGGAGGATCAAAAAGTTGCCATCGTAGGTGTAATCGCCGGTCTCAATGGCGCGGCGCGAGTCGTTTTTGATCTGGTAGCGGGTAAAGCCGCCATCGAGGCGAAACGCGAGCTGCTGGCGGGTGCGCTCGTGGCCACGTTCCATGTCAAAATCTTCGGGCACGTAGAACCAGACACCGCGGATGGCTTCGGGCAAGAATCGAGACGACATCAGGGCTCCGTGAGTTCGGCGATGGTGAGAGGGATGGGGGTGGCCAGGCGCCCGGCGACCTGAGCGGCCCAGGCTTGACGGGATTGATGCGAGCGCAGGTGGTCGGGGCAGGGGATTTCCAGGGCCTGGCCGCCGGTGCGGTGAATCAGGCTGACGACTTCGCCATCGAGCATCACCGCCAGCGTGGTGGAGGTGTGGGAGGACGCAGCGCCGCGGAGCGTCTCGGCGCTGCCTGGCTCAAGCTCGATCTGTACAAAAGGAATGCCAGCCGGGCTGGAGCGAAGTTCGCTGGAGGCCAGATTCTCCTCGGTGGCCAGGACCTCTCCCAGGTCGAGGGTGCGCCAGCCCTCGCGGGTGGGGAAGACCTCGACGCGCGTCTCACCCAGGGCCAGGCGGCGCGTGAAGCGATGGAGGGTGGCAAAATCGGCGCTCCAGAGGTGCACGCGGTCGGGGCTGACCTGACCGGGGTTCTGGCGGATCTCGACGCCTTCGGGGAGTTGCCCGGCGAGTTCGGTCCAGTGCGGGCTACGCTCGGCGACCGGGCGAATTTCGAGTTTGCCGGGAGCAAGAAGCGCCCCGCGCACCACCTGCGCGGAGAGGGCGCCAGGGGCGACGACCTGGATGTGATTCTGAGGAGTGACGATCGCCCGCGGATCTTTGACGCCGATGGCTTTGAGCCGGGTGAGAATGCGTTTGGAGGCTTCTTCGGCAAGCAGACGACGGGCGCGGGTGCGTCTGGTGTCGTCGGGTTCGGCTTCAATGTCGGGGGACTCCACCACAAGAGTCAGGCGCACGGTGCGGTCGGAATGACGTTGAACGCGCTGGGCTTCGGCGCTCGTCGCGCTCGGGCCGGCCAGCAGGGCCGTGGTGCCCAGGAGCGCGATCAGTGCGACCGCGGCGCTTCGAAGACCAGAAAGTGTGCGAGCGTTCATGGTGGAGTCCCTGAGGTTAGAAACGTGTCAGCATCCTATCTTCAGATCTGACGGCTGACGTAGTCGATAAAGTCAATCTTGGTGATGATGCCCACGAGTTTTTTACCATCGAGCACCAGCACGACCTTGTTCTGTCGGAAGAACTGTCCGATGAGGCTGACGCGGTTGGTGGGCTCGACCACAGCAAAATTCGTCTCGATGAGCCCGTTGATGGGATCATCGCCCTTGCCGCCTTCGCTTAAGAGGTGGTTGAGCACGTCGGATTCGCTGACGATGCCCACGATGCGATCGCCCTCAATGACCGGAAGCTGGCTGATGCCGTGGGTCTTCATCAGGCCGACGACCTCGGCGACGCTGGCACCCTTCTCGGTGGTGAAGACGGTCTGCTTCTGGCCGTTGAGCATGTCGGCGACGGTGCCCACGCCGCGATCTTCGTCGAGGAAGCCGTTCTCGCGCATCCACTCGTCATCAAAGATCTTGGTGAGGTAGCGCCCGGCGGTGTCGCACATGATGGTGACGATGTTGGCGTGGCGGTCGATGCGCTCGGCGTACTTGACCGCGCCGGCCAGACATCCTCCCGAGGAGCCGCCGGCAAAGATGCCTTCCTCGCGCACCAGGCGTCGGGTGGTGACGAAGCATTCTTTGTCGGTGACGCGCACGACCTCATCAACGTAGTCGAAGTCCATCGTCGAGGGGATGATGTCCTCGCCGAAGCCCTCAACGAGATAGGAGTTGGCCTCGGTCATTTTGCCGGTCTTGAAGTAGTCGTAATAGATCGAGCCGATGGGATCGACGCCGACGACCTGGATGTTGGGGTTTTGCTCTTTGAGGTATTTGGCGGTTCCGCTGATGGTGCCGCCGGTGCCCATGGTCGCCACAAAGACGTCGATCTTGCCCTCGGTCTGCTCCCAGAGCTCGGGGCCGGTTTTCACGTAGTGGGCCCGGGGGTTCGACGGGTTGTGGTACTGGTTGGCGTGGAAGGCGTTGGGGGTTTCCTGAGCCAGGCGGATGGCCACCGAGTAGTAGGAGCGGGGATCGTCGGGCTCGACGGCGGTGGGACAGACGACCACGCGAGCGCCGAAGGCGCGAAGGGTCTTGATCTTCTCGTCGCTCATCTTGTCGGGCATCACGAAGATGCACTTGTAGCCCTTGATGGCGGCGGCCATCGCAAGACCCATACCGGTGTTGCCGCTGGTGGCCTCGACGATGGTGCCGCCGGGGCGCAGCAGGCCCTGGGCTTCGGCATCTTCGATGATCTGGAGGGCGGGACGATCTTTAACGCTGGAGCCCGGGTTGAGGTACTCCAGCTTCAGGAAGATGTCTGCCTTGACATGGCTGGCGATGGTGTGGCTCTTGACCAGCGGCGTGTTACCGATGACTTCCAGGATGTGATTGGCGGCTTTCATAGCGTTCTCCCGTGGAGGTGGCCGGTGCGAAAATTGGGCGTAAAAGACGCCTCAAGTGGTAGCACCACCGCCGCCGGGCGGACAAGGGAAGTTGGCAGACGCGTTGGCATGGTGGGTGGCACGAGGTCGGGTCGCAGGTTGAGAACAGGCCGCAGCAGGTGGTGATTCCGCCCGGCGAAAGCGCGACGGATCAGGACGGGAGCGAGACGATGGCCACGATCGTGGTAGGTGATGTCCACGGGTGTCTCCGTGAGCTGAAGCAGGTGCTGGAGCGGGCGGGGTTTGAGGCGGGGCGTGACCGGGCGATATTTGTGGGCGATCTGGTCAACGGGGGGCCGGATTCGCTCGGGGTGATGCGCTTTGTGAGGGGGCTGGGGGATGCGGCCGAGGTGGTGCTGGGCAACCACGATCTGCATATGCTGGCGGTGGGGCTGGGAGCGCGGAAGGCCCGGGATAAGGATACCTTTGGGGATGTGCTCGGTGCCCCGGACCGGGACGCGCTTCTGGAGTGGCTTCGTCAACGGCCGATGATCGTGCGTGCGGGGCAGAATCTGGTGGTGCACGCCGGGCTGTGGCCTCAGTGGACCGCGACGCAGGCCGAGGCGGTGGCGCGGGAGGTTGAGGCGGCGTTGCGCGCTGAGGACTTCGGCCGGGTGTTTGAGGTTATGTACGGCAATGAGCCGCGGCAGTGGCGAGATGACCTTGAGGGCGAGGCGCGTCTGCGGGTGGCGATCAACATCATGACGCGCATGAGGGTGCTGGAGGCCGATGGCTCGTTGGAGTTCGACTATAAGTCGACCTACGAGGCGATCGAGGCGCCCCGACATGCCTGGTTTGACGCCGAGCCTGCGCGCTGGGCATGCGATGGGCCGCAGGCCGACGGGGTGCGCGTGATCTGCGGACATTGGTCGGCGCTGGGCTATATGCAGACGCCGCGTCTGCTCGCGCTTGATACAGGCTGTGTGTGGCCGCGCGCTCAGCGCGGTGCGTCTGGAGGACGGACACCTCGTTCAGGTGATGCGTGACGGGATGGTGCGTTGATGGCGTGGATACCTCACCCGGAATGAGAGTTTGACTCCTCACCGGTGCCTCTCCCAGAATGCCGCTCTCGGTGACGTTGTTGGCCGATACGTTTTACTGCGTGAGGCGTCTCGGAGCCTGAGCGGCCTTCGGAACCTTCCTGAGTCTTGAGACATCGCCATGAGTTCTGCAAACCAGCGTGAGTGGAAGCGTCGTTCGCCGAGCTCGAAGAGTTTTGCGCTGACCCAGCCCAACTACTTTCTCAACGTGGCCGAGCTCTTTTTGCAGTTCAAGGTCGTGGAGAGTCGGGTAGGGGAGGGCGAGGAGCACTGGTTGCGCCACCGCACCTTTGAGAGTGTGGAGGAGTTGCTGGCGGTGATTGCTTCGGATCGGGTGCCCGACGTGGTGCTGGTGCGTACCGACGATGCGGAGCTGGCTGTGGATGCGGTCGAGCGCTTGCGCGATGCGTTGAGCGGGCGGCCTACACGGATCTGGCTGTACGGGGCGAGCCAGGAGGTGCTGGCGGAGCGTTTCTGGATGCCGGTGTACAGCGCCGGTGCCGATGATGTGTTCTCGTGGCGGCCCCATGGTGCCACGGAGCGCTTGAAGTTGAGGCTGCGTGCGCTCGCAAAACGACTCGGAGTGCGCACCGAGATCGATCATGCGCTGGAGCTTGTACGAAAGACCATCGATGTCTTGCCGCACGCGGTTTTTATTCGGGATGCGAGCGCACAGCTTGTCTTTTGCAACCGCTACATCTGCGAATTTATCGGGCGATCGGAGCATGACCTGATCGGCTCCGATGTGACCGAGGTGGTGATCGGGCCCGGGGATCATCATTTTCAGCAGCAGGGCTTTGAGCAGGTGCTTAAAGACGGGCGTCCGCTTGCCAGGGAAGAGGAGTGGGTGCGTGCTGATGGCGTATCGCGGTGGCTTCAGGTGACGCGTATGCGCATTCAGGGCACCGACGGGCGACGTTATGTGGTGGGGTTGGCCAGTGATGTGACCCATGTACGCAGTCTGGCCGAGCAGATTAGCGAGCGCGATCAGGTGCTGGCCCAGATCAATGAGCATATGCCCGCGATCCTCTTCCAGCTTGAGGAGGAGGCCCAGGGGAGCTTTCGTCTGCCCTACCTTAGCGTCGGTATGTTGCCCGGTTTCGAAGCCCTTCGACAGCCCGGTGTGCGAGGGGAGGATGCGCTGGCTCGGGTGGTTTCCGAGGACCTTCAAAAGGTCATGGACGGTCAGCAGGCGCGACCGGGTTATGTCTGGCGGGGGACGTTTCGGATGCTCGACGACGGGGGCAAGGTACGCTGGATGTCGGGGCATGCCACTGCCACCGAGCGCGCTGAAGGTGGCATTCGCTGGTTCGGGGTGGTCTCCGATATGACCGAGCGTCAGCTGATGGAGGAGCGCCTGGCGATGGCCGACCGGCTTGCCTCCCTGGGGACGCTCTCCAGCGGGTTGGCCCATGAGATCAACAACCCGCTCACGGTGATCACGAGTAATCTCGATGTGCTTTTGCGAAGGGCGGGCAAAGAGGCCGATGCGGAGGTCATCGAGGAGATGCTGGGTGCGGCGCGGGAAGGGGCGCAGCGCATCGGCTCGATCGTTGAGAGGTTGCGCGGGGTGGCATCGTCGGGAGAGCCGGGCTCGGTGGATCTTCGGGCGATGGTGGAGACGGCGGTGCGGGTGGTGCGCCAGGAGTTCGAGGTGGAGGTCCGCGTTCGAAGTCAGGCCGAGGAAACCATCTGGGTCAGTGGGGCCGCCGGCGGGCTGGTGCAGTCGCTGGTCAATGTGCTGAACAACAGCGCCGAGGCCGTTGTGGGGCTGCCGTCTGAGCGCCAGGTCATCGACGTGGAGCTTAGTTACGACCCGGTTGCAGCGCGGGCTCGCGTGGAGGTGAAAGACCGTGGCCATGGCATGAGTGAGGAGGTTTGCCGCCGGGCGGTGGAGCCCTTCTTTACCACGCACGAAGTCGGGGAGGGGAGCGGGCTGGGCCTGTACTCCAGTCACGCTATTGTGGAGGCGATGGGCGGCGAACTCACCCTTGAGAGCGAGGATGGTGTCGGAACCCGGGTGACGATTATTCTGCCCGCGAACTTTGTCAGTCAGTCCGCGCCAGAAGGGCCGGCGATGGCGCGACGGCCCTCGGTGCTGGTGATCGACGATGAGTTGGCGATCGTGGAGGTGGTCGCGCGTCTGCTCAAGCAGGACTTCGATGTGTTTCTGGCCACAAGTGCCGAGGAGGCGCTGGAGCGGCTGCTCGACGGGGAGCGATTTGAGGCGATCATCAGCGATTTGATGATGCCTCGGATGAGTGGGATGGAGCTTTTTACCGAGATCGCCAGTCGTTATCCGGATCAGGCCGGGCGGATGGGCTTTATCAGCGGGGGGATTTATACCGATGAGGCGCGGCGCTTTGTGGACGAGCGCCCTGAGCGTTTGCTGCTCAAGCCCTTCGGCCCGCGGGAGCTGCGCGCGCTGGTGCAGCGTGTGGCGAGGCTGGTTCATGCGCCGGCGCTCTGAACGTTTTGTAGGTCAGGTGCTGAGCGCGAAGCTGCGGGCGATGATGCCGGCGGTGAAGCCGGCACGCAGGTAGTAGGCGCGAGGTTGAATCAGCTCGAGCTCGCCGCTGGGGCCGATGCCCCAGACGCGGCTGGATGCGCGGGCACCCTTGGGGCGGATCTGCAGAACCTCGCCATCGCGGGCAGTGATGGCGTGGGCGTAACCCTGGCGGATGGTACGCATATGGCCCTCCCAGTCGGCGCGCAGCAGGGCCTCTTCGGCCGGCGAGGGTTGCCAGAGGAGCGGTTGACCCACGAGGCGATCGCCGAGGTCGATGCCGGTCTCACTGAGTACGGGGATAAAGAGCACACGGGCGAGTTTCTGACGCACGTGGCTGGTCTCCCAGCGGATGTCATCGGGGTGGGCGAGTTCCACACAGGTCACAAAGGTCGACTCGCGGGGTTTTCCAGACGTGTCGACAGGCAGCGTTTTGAGTTCGATGCCCAACTCGGCGAAGTCGGGAGCCTGAGCGGTGGAGGCGTCGGCACCCAGGGCGTCTTCGAGCAGGCGCCCCACCCAGCCTTTATGGCGGCGCAGGTTTGCGGGCACCGGGGTGTTAAGTGTGCCAGCGAGGTCGCCCAGGGTGAGGCCGGCCAGTTGGCGAGCGCGAGCGAGAAGTTCTGTAGGGGTTGTGGGCGTACGTCTCATGTGGCGAGCCTACTGCCGGGAGGCGGGCGTGGGCAAGCCTCGCGCCTGAATGTGCCCTAGCCCCGATGAACGCGCGGAGCCTCATCGAGCGTCGCCTCCTGAATGCGGATTTTGTGTTCAAGGCTCGCGAAAAAGGCGTTGAGAAAATAGAGTTTGACGAAGAGCAACGCGCCCGGGGCCAGCGGGTGAAGTCGCGCGGTGTAGTGCCCCACCCAGCGAAGCTGGCTTCCCTGCAAACTTTCGAGCACGCTGACGGTGGCGCCCCCTTTTAAGGGGTGTGAGCCCAGAGCGCTGTAGCTCAAGCTCTGCCCTTCGACGACCTCGCCGATGACGTAGCGCTGGTGGGTGTGCAGCGGGCCGAGCTTGTAGGTGGCCTCCAGCGTGGCGCCGGGGCGCAGGGTGATGGGCGAGACCTCGTCGAGAGCGATGGGCCAGATGCGGCTGTGGGCGGGATCTTCAAAGGCTTCGACCAGAAGCTCCCAGAGGACCTCCGGGCTGAGTCGAGTGTCAATGCTGCGGTCGAAGGAGAGCATGGGGTACTCCGTGTACGGACAAACAATCGATCTGCGCGAAAGATCGCCGGGGCGCTGTTCACATCCGGGTTGCGGACGTTAGACTTGCCGTCGGGTTGAAACTGCACAGCGCGACAGCCCGGTTAACCTGCGGTGTCTGCAAGGCTTTTTCCGGCGGTCAGGCCAGCGTTGGAGGCCTTTCAGAGACTTTCGGGCCGAAGATAGACACCGACCCGATGATGTCTTGCGGGCAATACGCGCGATGCGAAGATGTGAGGTTGACAGGACGTTTGACGTTAAGCTTTAAGGAGGGTCGCGGGGGGGCACCGCAGCGGTAAAAGGGGTAGACGTGAAACATGAGCAAGCAGACGCATACGCCAGGGGAGGGGCGCGACTTGAGGCGTTGCGACGCTATTGCGTTCTCGACACCGAGCCGGAAGAGGCCTTCGATCGTCTGGCGCGTCTTGCCGCCCAGATCTGTGAGGCCCCCGCATCGACGATCACTCTGGTCGACGAAGAACGGCAGTGGTTTAAGGCGCGCCTCGGCGTCGACCTGGTCCAAACCGGACTTGAAGCGTCTTTTTGTAAGTTTGTGATCTGCGGCACCGAGGTGATGGAGGTGCCCGACGCACGGGACGACGCGCGTTTTAAGGATATTCCCACCGTGGTCGGCGGCCCGAAGATTCGCTACTACGCCGGCGCTCCCCTGGTGTCCCCGGAGGGGCATCGGCTGGGCACGATCTGCGTGTTTGATAGCAAGCCTCGCTCCGGGCTCTCGGAGGAGCAGCACCTTGCGCTTCGCGACCTCGCCGGGGTGGTGGTCGATGAGTTGGAGTTACGTCGGGCGCGGCAAGAACTCGGGACGCACGTTGAGCGAGAGGAGGGGCTGAAGCAGAGGTTGATCGCACGCCAGGAGCGTCTCGACCTGGCGCTGAAGGCTTCCAATCTGGGATGGTGGGAGTGGGGGCCTGGCGAGGACTCGCTTCATGTCGATGCGCGCGTTGCCGAGCAGCTCGGGGTGGAGCCGGGTGCGTTGAGTGTGGAGGCGTTCTCCGCCTGTTTTGCGGAGAGCTCGCGCAGCGAGCTTGCGAACATCTTTGCGACGCATCTTCAGGAAGAGCGCTACGCTCGCCCGCGCTTATTACAGGTGGATCGAGAGGATGACGCCGGCGGCGAGCTTCGCCGGGTTGTGGTGTACGCGGTGCGAAGTTCAAGGGGCGGGCGGATGATCGGGACCCTTCAAGACATCACCGAGGAGCACAACAGCCAGCGTGAGATGGAGCGCCTGGAGCGCCTGGCGGCCCTGGGCACGATGGCCGCCGGGGTAGGGCATGAGATCAACAATCCGCTGGCGTACATTCTGGCGAGCATGGAGTTTGTCCAGGGTATGCTGGCACCGCAGGTGAAGGCCGAGAGTGGGCAGGTGAGCCTGGCGCGGCATGACGCTGCGGAGGTGCTCTCAGCGATCCATGACGCCCATGAAGGCGCTCTGCGTATGCGCGACATTGTGCGGGAGCTGCGCGTGCTGGCGCGCGATCCGCAGCAGACTCAGCCGGCTGAGCCTATCGCGATGGACGAGAGCCTCAACCTGGCGTTGCGCATGGCCCGAATTCACCTGCGCGGCAAGGGGCGCATCGAGCTCCAGCGTGGGAGCAATCGTCAGGTGCTTGCCACGCGCTCCGGGCTGACCCAGGTGCTGCTCAACATCTTGCTTAACGCGGTGCATGCCGTGGCACAGAGGCAGCCGGATACGGGGAGCGGACGGGTGCTCGTTCGCACCTTCGATCGCGATGCGCAGGTCGTCGTGGAGATCGAGGATAACGGCGTGGGCATCTCTCAAGAAAACCTCTCACGGGTCTTCGATCCCTTTTTCACGACCAAGGGGCCTGATGAGGGGACAGGCCTGGGGGTGCCGACCTCGTTGCGGCTGGTCGAGCACTTTGGGGGCAGTCTGGAGCTGAGTAGTGAAGAGGGGAGGGGCACGCTGGTGCGTGTGATGTTGCCTGCCGTTGAGGCACCTTCGGTTCGCGGCGGGGCGCACTCACCCTCGGAGGAGGTCAGGTTTCATCGTGTGCTGGTGATCGACGATGAGGCGCGCCTGGGTAAGATATTTGCGCGTCTTCTTCGCGACCGGGCCGAGGTGGTCAGTGTGGAGGGCGTGGAGCAAGCCCGGGCGGCGCTGAGCGTCGGCGACTTCGATGCGATCTTCTGCGACCTGCATCTGCCGGTGATCAGCGGCGCGGCCTTCTTTCGAGAACTTCAGAAGGAGCGCCCCGAACTCGCCCCGCGGGTGGTGTTTATGACCGGTGGTCTCTACAGCGAGGAGGCCCGCGCGCTTGTGAATTCAGGTGAACATGTCGTGCTTTATAAACCTTTTGACCTGGCGGCGCTGCGCGATGCTTTGGCCAGCGTGCTGGCGCGTTGAGCGCGGCGTGTCAGACCAAAAGCGTCGGCAGGGTGCGGGCCATGCGGACATGAGGACCGACGCCTTCGATATCAAAAAGAGGGGAGACGATCGCAAAGCCGTGGCGCTCATAAAAGGGCACCGCGCGCTGGCGTGCATTGCACCAGACCCATGTGATGGTTGGGTCGGCGAGCGCCTGTCGGGTCAGGGCGTGCTCCAGGAGTCTTCCGCCCACCCCCTGGCCCTGGACCTCGGGGGCTACGGCCATGCCTCGAAGTTGCCAGGCTGGCGGCGTGTTGCCGGGCATCGGATTTTGAAAAAGAGAGAGCACACCGACGACCTCCTCGCCACGCCAGGCAGCGAAGTGGCGGGTGTGGGGGTGGTCGTCGCCCTCGAAATGCGCGAGGCGGCCTGGCGCGAGGTGGGGCCGGAGCACCCGGGTGCGCAGCGGCAGGATGGCGTCGGTGAGGGCGGCGTCCAGACGCAACGTCTCGGGGGCAGAGACCATGGGAGGCTCGAGGCGGCGAGGACTCAGTAGCTACCGAAAAATTCGGTGAGAGAGCAGTCGAGCGCGCGGGCCAGCTTAAAGAGGCTGGAGACCGAGGCGCTGGATTCGGCGCGCTCGATCTGGGAGAGCAAGCTCACCGAAAGACCGGTGCGGCGCGACATCTGCTTGAGGGTCAGGCTGCGATCTTTTCGGGCCGCGCGGATGTTCTGGCCGATGGTCACCAGAAGCTGCTCCTCGGGGTCGATGAGCAGGCCCTTATCGCGCAGGATGTTCTCAAGGGTCTGATTGAACTCATCCACATCAAAGGGTTTTTTGATGTAGTCGCTCACGTTGTACTTCATCGACGTGACCGCTGTGTCCACCGAGGGGTATCCGGTGAAGATGATGATAGCGATGTCGCTGTCGAACTTGCGGATCTCCTCAAGCACCTCCATGCCGTTGAGCTCGGGCATCATGATGTCGAGCACGACTACGTGGAACTGCTCCTCACGCAGAAGATCCAGCGCCCGGGAGGGGCTTGTCTCGGTCTCCACGTGGTAGCCGCTCTGGCTGAGCAAGAGGTGCATGTATTCGCAGATGTCTTTATCATCGTCGATGATAAGAATCTTGATGGTGCGCAAGACGCCCTCCTTAGGTCCGGGGCGGATCCTCGGCGAAGCGAGGTCGATGAATACGGGAGCGACGAGGTGAAGCCATGGGGGTGAGGGCGGGAGCCGGCTTTGCGCCGGAGCCATTCCGATGGGGCCGAAGAGTGCGCATCAGGCGGCCTCCCGGACCAGCGCATGGAGTGTAGAGGGGGGGCAGGTAACATGTCAATTGAGCGCGATACGATGCGGTGGAAGCGTGCCTCTGGCCGTGTTATAGGCCGGGGGGCGAGCGGGTAGGCGTCGGGCGAAGAGCAATCCTGTGGAGAATGCATGCGTTACTGGTTGGTCAAGAGTGAACCGGAAGTCTTCTCACTCGACGACCTGAAAGATAAGAAAGTATCGCCCTGGGATGGGGTGCGAAACTACCAGGCGCGCAACTTTATGCGCGATGAGATGGGCGTGGGCGATCCGGTGTTATTTTACCACTCCCGGGAGCGACCACCGGCGGTGGTCGGGCTGGCGGAGGTGGTCAGCGAGCCTTATCCAGATCCGACGCAATATGATCCTGCCAGCCCCTATTTTGATCCCAAAGCCACCGAGAGCAAGCCGCGCTGGTGGCTTGTCGATCTGGGCTATGTGCGCCATTTTCCTCAAAAGGTGAGCCTGGAGCAGATCAAGGCCACCGAGGCGCTCCAGGAGATGATGTTGGTCAAGCGTTCGCGCCTCTCGGTGATGCCGGTGGCGCAGGCGCATGCAGAACGTATTTTGACGATGGCCGGGGAGGCCCCATGAATCCGATCGCGATCAGTGAGCGCCTGGTGGAGGAGCTTCGAGGTGTGGTGTTTGAACCGCCGATAAGCCACGCCTACCAGCCTCTGGAGTACGCCTGGGCGTCGCATAAACTTTACCTGGAGCGTTACGGCCAGAAGCGCCCTCGGCCGGTGATGCTGGTGGGCATGAACCCGGGGCCCTGGGGGATGGCGCAGAACGGGGTGCCCTTTGGCAGCATCGAGATGGTGCGGGACTGGATGGGCGTGGAGGCGCCGGTGGGCCAGCCCGAAGCGCTCCATCCGAAGCGGCCGGTCGACGGGTTTGAATGTTCGCGAAGCGAGGTCAGCGGCTCCCGTCTCTGGGGGTGGGCCCGGGAGCAGTTCGGGTCTGCGGAGCGCTTCTTTGAGACCTTTTTTGTGCACAATTATTGCCCGCTTTTGATCCTCGACGAAGACGGTAAAAACCGCACCCCGCCTCAACTTCGTAAGGAAGAGAAGGCGCAGGTTTTACCGCCCTGTGATCGGGCGTTGCGCGAGCTGGTGGCGTATTTTGAGCCGCGCTTTGTGATCGGTGTGGGCGCGTTTGCCGAGAAGAGCATTCAGCGCGCGCTTAAGAAGAGCGACTTTGAGGGGGAAATCGGGCGGGTGCTGCACCCGAGCCCGGCCAGTCCGGCGGCCAACAGGGGCTGGGCCGCCCAGGCTCAGGCGCAGCTGGAGGCGCTGGGCGTGCCGCTGGGCGATGGCTGAGGCGATGCGAACATCGCGGTGCCACCGGCGCGAGGGCGACGTGGCGAACTCAACAGAGGCGAAGATGATGAGGATGAAGATGCACAGGGCGATGTTCGCAACGAAGAGGGCGTGGGGGCCGGCGCTGATGATGCTGGCCCTCGGGTGCGGGCAGGCCGAGGAGCCCGCTGACATGGCGTCTCACCATCAGTCGCTGGGAGAGTCGACGCCGGCCTATTACTGGAGCGGGCAGGGCAGTGAGGCGATGCCGGACTACGCCGAGAGGGCCCTGGGGCATGTGTGGAACCTGGCGCGTCGCGATCCGGCGGCGGCCGGGATCCTGGGGCCTCTGCCGGAGCTTCCGGCGGTGCTCGATCCCTACTTCGTCGAGATGGCGCGCTGGCAGGGGGGGCATGTGTTGGAGAGCTCCTGCGAGTGCAGCCCGGAAGATGAGGCGCAGCGCGGGCGAAGCTGTTGCGAGCTCGGGATGATCGACGGGGAGCTTGGCTGCATCGGTGACGTGGTGGCCTGTGATTCGGGGGTTGGAACGACCTCCCAGGAGGATCGCTGGAGCACCTTTACCCTGGCCGGTGGCGTGCCCATCAATGAGCTCGGGGTGGTCTCGGAGAGTGCCGAGCCCTCGCCGGCGGCCGGGTTGGAGGCTGTGGCGTTGGGGATTGCCAACGCTAACCCGCAGATGCTCTCGGGAACCTACAACGTCATGGGAGCAGCGGTGGTGCGCCGCGGTCAGCAGAATTATCTGGGCTGGGTGGGCGGTCAGTCGGCTCGGGCTCTGCCGGTGATTCCCGATGGCGTGCATCTGATCTTCGGTCAGAACGCGGACTCGGCGTTTGGAAATACGCCCGAGGGGCAGGTGAGCTTCTCGATGCTCTATGTGGAGCCGAATGGCCCCCCGAGTCAGGCGACGCTCGTCTTCGACGATGGCTGTGAGGCGATGGTGCCGCCGAGTGCGGCGGACTGGGCCAATCGCAGTGAGGAGAACCCCTTTGCCGGAGGGCAGGCGCGCCTGGATGTGGCGCTTGAGCCCGGGTGCCACCGCTATGTGTTTACCGCGGTCGACGCGTTCGGGGTGGGGCATACCTATCCGAGTTACGGATCGTTGGGCGCTGAGATCGGTAACGATGGGCAGGTGCTGGCCAACTCCGATGCCTGCCCGGTGTGGAGCGCCGAGCGGCCTTCGATGGCATGTCTGGATCCGGTGCAAAACTGCAGCCAGGGCGATACGCGGGAGTGCTATTCGGGGCGCGAGGCCACCCGTCAGGACGATGCCTGCCATGCGGGTGTCGAGACGTGTGTGGGCGGCTGGTGGAGCGGGGAATGCGACGGGGAGTCGACTCCGGATGCCACCGAACGCTGCGCCGACCTGGGGAGCGGCTCACCTGATCCGGGCGATGGCCAGAACCCGGGCGGTGCAGGCGGGGGGAGCGGCGACGAGGGCTGCGGCTGTTCCAGCGCTGGCACCACAGGCAACCTCGGCGCGCTGATGGTCCTCGGGATCGCCGCCCTTCTTATGCGGATTCGTCGGCGTGTGCTGGCGAGCTCGGCTCGCTAGCAGGCGCGGCGGGGGATCGCCCCCTGCCGGCTCGGACTGACGGGACGATATGCCGCGCTCGGAGGCGGGATTCGTGCGTAAAACGAGGTTGACCTTCAGTTGAGAGTGGTCATCATAGGCACGATGTCGGCGCATGGCGGCGTCGCCCTACCATCATCATGGCTGTATAAGGAGTACACTTATGGCGTTTATTATCGCCGAACCTTGCGTCGGCTACTGCGACACCTCGTGTGTGGAAGTCTGCCCGGTGGATTGCATCCACGGGCCGATGCCGGTCGAAGAGATTCAGGAGCTTAAGGCGGCCGGTGAGGAGGCTCAGCTGGCTAAGATTCAGCTCTACATCGATCCGGACATCTGCATTGACTGCGGCGCCTGTGAGCCGGAGTGCCCGGTCGAGGCGATCTTTGAAGAAGACGAACTCCCCTCGAAGTGGTCGGAGTTCACCGAGAAGAACGCCGAGTTTTTTCAGGGCTGAGCCCTGCATCGGATAGGTGAGAGCCCGCCGCTTCGCCACAGGTCCACAACGCGTGACCGTGGCGAGGTGACGGGTTTTTTTGTCGGGATGCGCTCATGACGAGTCGGAGCGCATGAAGCCCAACGTTGATGACACGCTTGATAATGAAAGTGCCGCAAGCCGGGACGGCGCGACGCTTCGGGAGCTGAGCTGATGTCGAAGATTCATATTGTTGATGAGGTCGCCTACGATCGCGACAAAGTCTACGAGACCTTCCGCGATCATATGGTCGAGCTTGTGCCCTATCTGCCGGACATTCAGACGATCGAGGTGCGCGATCGCCAGGAGATCGACGCCAGCACACTTAAGGTGGTTAACTTCTGGAAGGCCAACGCCGATGAGGTGCCTAAGCTGGCGCAGAAGTTCATCAAGCCCGAGATGCTCGAGTGGACGGACTACGCCACCTGGCACCTGGACAGCTTTAAGGTGGACTGGGTCATGGAAGTTGGCTTTTTGAGTGAGGCGGTCACCTGCAAGGGGACCACCAGTTATGTGCAGAAGGGCGAGGGCCGCACCGAGGTTGTGATCGATGGTGAGCTGACCGTCGATGCGAAAAAGATCCCCGGGGTGCCGCGGCTGGGGGCCGGCGCGATCGGGAGCGCGGTAGAGAGCTTTGTGGTTCGGCTGATCACGCCGAACCTCACCCAGGCAAACCGCGGTTTGGAGCGATACCTGGCCGACCAGTAAGCCGGGCGATCCTGGCGAGAGATACGAAGACGCCAGCGAGAGCGGGGCGGCCGGATCGGGCCGCCCCGTTTTTTTGTGGGAGGCGCCCCGGGTGGGCTTTGGACCGTGCACGTTGCCGATGAGGGATTGTGCGGAGGTCGGAGCGATGTTGGCCAGGGAGTCGAAGGTGGGAGCAGGGGAGTCGGCGCTACAGGGCGAGCGCCTGGAGGCGGGGAGACTGGCCCGGGTGGTGACGCACCTTCTTGAGGCCGAGTCGCTCGATGACGCCGCGCTCCTCGGGGTCTTTGAGGAGTTGGCCGCACGGCAGCCGGCCTTCGCGTTGCTGACCGGGCTGTGGGGGCCGGCGTTGTACCGCCGTCATCGCGCGCTGTATCGGGGGTTTATTCTGCGGCGTTTTCGCAGCGCGGGCTATGACCCGGGGCGCGGTGCCTGGCGGGTGGCCCCCTGGTCGGGGCCCTACCAGGAGGAGCTGGAGCGCTGGCTGCAGCTGGCCGAGAGCCTGGAGGATGCCGAGGTGTTTCGGCGTCTTTATCGCTGGCGTTTGACCCAGGGGCAACCTGCCGGACCGAAAGACGTGGCGCGCTGGCGGGAGGATCTTTGCGAGCACTTCGGGCAGGTGCGCGGCGGCAGCGCGGGGCGCCGGCGGGTGTTGGAGCGTTACGATCAGCCCTTTGAGCTGCGTGAGCTACAGGCGTTAACGCTCTACCGCTGCGACCCGGAGGCGGCGCGGGACTACATCGCGATGAAGCTCTCCCGTGTGCCGGTTTACCGCCGGCGTATCTGGGAGGCGTTGCTCGCGGCGGCGCGCCGTCGTGGCGACTGGCCTTTTGCCCGAGAACTCTATCGACTTCAGGTGCCGCCGGGGCAGTGGCGGCGCGATGTCGAGGCGATTTCCGAGCATGTGCGTGATCCGGCTGAACTCATCAGCTGGCTGGAGGAGCATCACCCCCGGGGAAGTTTCGAGGAGAAGGGCGTGGCGATCCTGGCGCTGCTGCGCGCTCGCGGGGGAGAGGTCTTACCCTACGTGCGCCGGCATCTCGGCGAGGCGTTTGATGCCCCGGGCGGAGGCGCGCTGCTGCGCGAGTTTCTCAAGGAGGTGGCCGCTCGCCGCTGGTGGGGGCTGTGGGCTCGGGTGCTCAAGGAGTGGGCACCGCAGCGCCTCTATGAGTGGGAGGTCATGGCGTTGCTTCATGCCAGTGACCTGCCGGATCGTGAGCGCCGACGCCGACTCCGGCTTCTGGGGCGAGTGGGCGATGAGGCTGAGGTGACGCGTTTGAGTGATGTGAGCGCGGTGGCGCTCTACGCGCGCTACCCGCGGCTCGTGCGCGGGGTCTTTGCCCCGCGGGTGATGCCGAGCGCGGTGCAGGGGTACCCGCGTTTGATGGCCCGTGCCCTCCAGGAGGGCGATGAGGTGCTGATCGATCGGATGGCCAGCGCACTTATCATGGAGGTGCCGCGCTTCGGTGTGGTGGAGGTGGCCGAGGTGACGGCGCAGCTGACGCAGTACTACCGCTCGCTGCTTTCGGAGCCGCGTCGTTTTGGGGCGCGGGTCGTGCCGATGCTCATTGAGCTGAGTTCGGAGAGGCGCTGGCGGGCCGGTATGTTGCTGAAGAGCAACCCGCTGGCGCACCATCTTCTGGTGGAGGCGTTGCCGGCGTATCTTCTGGATGAAGCATGGTTGGGGGCGCTCCTGCGCGCGCCGGCCTGGTTTGTGCGCCGGGTGGGATGTCAGGCGCTGTGTCTGGGCGATGAGGCCCTGGCCTCCAGGCGCGCCCGGCAGTGCGCACGTCAGGCGATGCCCAGCCTGGGGGCGCGCCACCGGGCCGAGAGGCGTTGGGCGGCCCGCGCTGTGGCCCGCGGGGTGTGTGATGAAGAGAGCGCCCGCGATGCGCTGCAGATGGCCCAGGCGGTGCTCGACGGGGAACTCTCGGCGGGGCAGGGCGATGCCGAACTGGTGCGGCTGGTGGGACGACTCAGCGCGCGTTGGCCACAGGCGGCCCATCAGGCAGGCCTGCGGCCAGGGCGCGGGCCTGGGCCGGGTTGAGCATGTGAATAAAGGCCAGTTCGCCCTCCAGTTGACGGCGGCGAAGGGGGTCATCTTCGCCGCGGGAGCAGGCCTGCGCGTAGCGGTGGATGGCCGCGCGTAGTCTGCGCCGGCGCGCCCGCGGCGCGCCCGGTGTCTGATTGACGACCACGCCGGTGACCTGCTGGCGCTGGCCGCGGCGTTGAATGCGGGTCTTGGCGGTGGCGAGCTCAAAGCCCTCTTCCGCAATGATCTGGTGCGTCAATCGCATCACGGAGGCGATGCGGGTGGGATCGTCGCCGGAGAAGGTCAGGTCGTCGGCGTAGCGGGTGTAGTTCAGGCCCAGGCTTCGGGCCAGGCCGCTTAAGCGGCGGTCGAGGCGGCAGACAATGGCGTTGGCCAGCATGGGGCTCGTAGGGGCTCCCTGCGGCAGGCTTCGCGAGGCTGTGGGTGTGTAGAGTCGCTCGCCATGCACGAGTACCGCCTGGCGGGGGGCTTCGGTGCACAGAAGCGCGAGCGTCGAGGCGACCTCCCAGCCGTAGCCCATTGCCATGAGAAAACCCCGCACTCGCCCCACATGCAGCGCGCCGAAGAAGTTATGAAGGTCGAGCGTAAGGAGAAATTCGCGCTGGAGATGAGGTCGGGCGTGGGTGGCGATCGAGCGCCCCGGCAGAAAGGCGTGGGCGGCGCGGTGAACGGGAAGTTGGTGGAGCGCAAGCTCCAGAAGATCGCGCTGGATGGCCTTGAGACGAGGTTTGGGCGCGAGGATCGGGCGCTCCTCGCCGCCGCGTTTAGGGATGGTGAAGCGGACGTAATGAAGATGCGGGTCGGCCAGCCGATGGCAGGCAAAGTGATAGAGCTCAGAGAGGCTCAGGCCCAGTGCCTGTGCCACATCGTCGTCGCATCGCCATACTGGAAGCCCTCGCTGCCGGAGCCGTCCGCTGCGCGTGCGTCGGCGGGTCTGCGAGGGGTCGGCGCTGCGAAGGGAGGTGGTAAATCGGCGGTTGAACTCGGGGGAGGGGTGCGCGGGCTCCTCGCAGATCGAGACCTGCTCGGGGGGCTTTGCGGCGGGGGGGGCGGGCTGGATCCAGTCGCGCAAACGTTGCCACAGGCTCATCGACGCTCCTCGGGTCGAAGATGCACATGGGGTGAGCCACCTGCGAGGCGACCTGCGACGCTCTGGGCCCGCTTCTTCCACAGTGTGGGAGAACCGGCGAGGAGATCGGAAGATGGTGCCGCCGCGGCGAAACGCACGCGGCATGTTCGGCTCGCGCCGGGTGGCTCACCCTTAGCTCAAAGATGCGCACAGCCCGGGGCGCACCAACCGCGCAGTCTCAGTCTGAGGTGCGGGCGTTGAGGATGGGGCGATAGCCGGCGAAGACGTCCGGGTAGCGAAGCTCGATCTGCAGCTCGTCGAGCAGGCGCCGGTTGCTCACCCGGGCGCTGTTGGTCCAGCGCGCCACGACGTTGGGGTTTTGTACCCGGCGGGCGTAGTCCTCAATGCTGATAGGCTCGGGCATGGGCAGGCCGGTCTGCTCGCAGACAAAGCTCACCAGCTCGCGCACCGCGGTGGGCTGGCCGTCGCTGACGTTGTAGGGGCGTGATCCTTTCGGCGCGCGCAGCGCCACGGCCAACGCCGCCTGGGCGAGGTCTTCGACGTGGATGCGGTTGGTGATCTTTTTGCCTCCGTCGACCAGAGGGTAGCGCCCGCTCTCCAGGCGTCCCAGGATCGTGCGGCCCGGCCCGTAGATGCCCACAATGCGAAGGGTGTAGCCTTCGATGCCCTCGGCGCCGAGAACCGCGAGCTCGGAGTCGCGGCGCATCTTGCCCTGAGGACTTGTGGGGCGGAGCTCGGCGTCTTCATCGAGCCACTGCGCGTTGTGGTCGCCGTAGACCGAGGTCGAGGAGAGGTAGACAAAGCGCGGGCAGCCCTGCGCCTCTGCGAGCTTGAGCGCGGCGAGCAGAGGGATGAGGTGCTCGGCCGGGGAGTTTTCGTCTCCGGGGGCGTAGGTGTCGGGAAGAGGGGGCACCGAATAGAGCAGCGCGGTGTGTACGTCGAGGTGCTCGGCCAGCGGGCTGGCATCGGCGCTGGCCTTCCACTCCAGAACCAGGGCGCCCAGGGCTTCAAGCGCCTGGCGACGTTCCGGGTTGGAGGTTGTGGCGACGACGTCCAGGCCGGCTTCTCGGGCCTGGCGAGCGATCTCAAGGCCGGTGTATCCGGCACCGACCATCAGAATTTTAGAGAGGGTCATAGCTCCTCGAAACTTTTTTAAAGGGAAAGGCAAAAACATGTTGTCAGGTGAACAACCCCGTGTTACTCAGAATGTCCGACGCGGGCGTATAACTCAGCGGGAGAGTGCTTCCCTCACACGGAAGAAGTCCCTGGTTCGAATCCAGGTACGCCCATTTAAGAAAGTTCAGTAAAAATCGCAATAAGAGGCCTCACTCCGGTGAGGCCTTTTTGCGTTGGGGTAAAATTATTTACCCCTGCGTTTACCCTACATGCTCGATCATCCGGTTGAGCGCGCCCGATTTTTAGTCGAGCGAGGTGTGGGAGCGGCGTGATGTCCACGAGCGTGAATCCATGGGGCACGAACCGTGGATAAGGGCGTCTGTGACGGCTTTGTTAATTCTTACAATGCGTTGCGCAGGGTGGTTGGCGGGATGGAATGCGGGCGTTACTATTTGTAAAGCAATATCCCCCACACCCCCCGGAGCAACATCATGAGTCCGAGAAACGACCTGAGAGAGCGTGCCCATCAGGCCAGAGAAGAGTTATGTCAGGAGCTGCAGCGTCTAAGCGAGAGGGTGGGGGCCAGGGGCGCGAGCTTTGCGGAGGTTCGTCTGGCGGAGGAGCGCATGTACTGGGCTCGTCCGGTGCGCCGGGGGACGTCGATGGAAGGTCTTCCGGAGGATGGGGCGGCGGTGGACGAAGCGCTGGTCGAGGAGATCTGGCGGCCGGTCGATGAGAGTTTTCGCTGCTTTCGCAGGGCGCCTCTCGCCCGGGGAGGAAGCGGGGATGTGGCGCGCACGTTGATCTACAACGAAGATCGTCTGGTGGGCTGGGTGGGGTTTGAGAAGCGCTCGGGCGCGTTCTCGCCATCGGAGCTTGATGCGCTCTCGCAGGAGAGCGAGCGTCTGGGCGATGTGGCCCGAAGTTACGGGCGGGCGACCGACGCGATGATGAAGGCGTGCGTCGGGTTGAGCCTGGTGTTCGCCTCAAAAGAGAGCGTGGCCTACCGAACCGAGCTCCAGGGGGGATGCTTTGATGAGGCTGACCTGGTGCGTTTTGGCGAGCTGTGTTTCGAGTCTGGCGAGGCGGTCGGGATGCTGAAAGGCTGGCTCCTGCGGGTGCAAAGGGTGGAGGGGGACGCCGGTGTCGGCCGCCTGGTGCATGTGGAGATCGCGCCGCGGGCCGAGCGTGCCCCGGATTTTGCGCTCACCGAGATGCAGCGGCGCGTGGCCGAGTACGCCCGCTCTGGCGCGACGGTCAACGAGATCGCGCGCGCCATGGGGAGGAGCCCGCATACGGTTAAGACGCACCTCAAAAGCGTCTATGAGCGCCTCGGCGTGGCCAGCCGTCTGGAGTTGGCGGCGCGCCTGGGCGGCGGGGAGCTGGCCTGAACACGGGCGGGGGACCTTGAAGCGCCGGCAAAGAGGACTTGGCCAGCCGGCAAGTTCTCCTAATCTGGGGGGGGGCTCCCGGCGGCGTTGGGCCGCATGCGGGAGGTGTGTTGTGGAAGTGAGCTTCAGGCGCGCGCTGCGCCCCGGGGAGAAGATATGGATCGATGGAAGGTCACGATGTTGGCCGGGAGTGCGCTTGTGGCGGGGGTTGTGCTGGGGGCATCCTGCGCCTCCGGGGGTAAGGCCAACGCCCCGGCTCCGGCTGATGATTCGCCGGTGGAGCAGACCCAACCCGGGGAGGTGCGCGTGGTGGAGGTGCTGGAAGAAGCGATTCGCTTTGAGGCCGCCGGTACCACGGTGCACGGCACGCTGACGCGGCCGCGCTTTTCTGATGATGCCGTGGAGCCAGTCCCCGCGGTGGTGCTGGTGGCGGGCAGCGGGCCGACCGATCGCAACTGGGAGAGCCCGGTGTTGCCCGGAGAGAACGGCTCGGCGCGTCTTCTGGCCCGGGCGCTCGGAGAGCGGGGCATCGCCGTGCTGCGCTACGACAAGCGCGCGACCGGGCAGACGGACTTCCCCGGCGATCTGCGCTGGGAGGATTATCTGGCGGAGCTCGAAGGCGCGCTGGGGGTCTTGAGCGCGCATGAGGCCGTGGACGCCGGGCGCCTCTTTGTGGCCGGGCATAGCGAGGGGGGCGCGCATGCGTTGCGCGCGTTGCAGCAGGAGGTCGTCTCCCCGGCCGGAGTGATGCTTCTGGCGACCGCGGGTCGAACGCTCTCGGAGGTGATCGCCTGGCAGATCGAGGCCCAACTGGTGGCGGCGGGCATCGGGGAGTCGCGGGTGCAGGCGGAGGTGGCCAATCTCAAGCGCGCGCTGGCGTCGATCGCCTCCGGTCAGACGGTGCGCGCCTCGCGGGTGAGCATGTATCCCGGGGTGGTGCGCCTTGTGGAGGCGTTGCAGGCTGAGGATGGTCGGGCCTTCAGCCAGGCGATTCTGGACTGGTCGCCGACCCGGGCCGCCGGTGAGGTGAAGGTGCCGATGTTGATTCTCAACGGTCGAAAGGATCTTCAGGTCGACCCGGGGCTCGATGCTCAGGCGCTGGCCGAGGCCGCTCGGAGCGCGGGGGGGGACGTCGAACTCGTTCTGGTTGATGACGCCGACCACGTGCTCAAGCACCAGCCGACAGCGCGCGAAGAACTCAGCGCGCAGCACGGACTTCTTTACAATCAGGCCGGTCGTCAGCTCGACCCGCAGGTGGTCGAGGCGATCGTCGACTGGGTGCAACGCCACTGATGGCGCGCCGATGGACGGCGCACCGCTGATGTTTTGGGTGGCGATGCCCGACGTTTCTGACGTGCCGGGCGCGGCGCATGTTTGAGAAAGGGAAGGGCCCGCGTCGGGGCGACTCGCAGGGGGGGGGGGCGACGCGGAGGGGCGGAGCTTTCATCATCCTGGCCCCGGCATGCGGCGCACCGGGGCGCAGGGCTTTTAGAAGTCGACGATCTGATGGGGGGGAACGGTGCCCATGACCTCGACGAGCTCCACGCGTGTGGAGATATCGAGGCGACGGTAGATATGCTTGAGGTGGGTTTTGACGGTGTGCGGGCTGCGGTCGAGCATGCGGGCGATCTCATCGACGGTCGCCCCGCTTGTGGCCATACGCGCAACCTCGATCTGGGTGGGGGTGAGCACCAGCTCGGGGGCGATACGCGGGTAGTTGGCCGGCTGGAGCGTGATGAGGTAGGCGCGTTCGCTTCCCAGAGCGTGCATCGGGGTGACCTGTGCGCTCATACCGGCAAAGTAACGCGGCGTCTCCCCGGGCTGAAGCGTGAGCTTGTAGAGCTCTTCGCGGTACTCGTCGTGGTACCAGGACTGGGCCGAGGGGCTGGCGTGGAGGACGTCGCCTTCGGGGCTCATCAGCAGGTAGATCGTGGAGCGTGTCTCGGCTTCCAGCTCGGCGCGATGGGCGCGGATGAGCATATCTTCCAGCGTGGGCACCAGAGGGTTGGCGTGGTGGACCGCCGTGGGCGCGAAGGTGCCCCGGCCGGCCAGACGCCACAGGCCGATCCAGCCTACAAAACGGGCGCCGGAGTAGACGACGAGGCCGAGCCAGTCCGATGCGCCCAGGCGTTTGGGCCAGTTGCCCATGCTCAGAAGTTCGCCATCGGCACCGACAAAGTGCAGGTCGCGGCGCTGGCGGGCGGTGATGAACTGGGTGCGTTCCTCGGCTGCCGGCGCGCGAATCACGGACTCGAGCAGCGAGGGCATCGGCTCATCGCGCATCTCCATCATCGGTTCGCGCAGCTTGGGCGCACCGACGATCAGGCTTGTGCCCACATAGAGGTGGCCCTCGACTTCGCGGGCGTCGAAGTAGACGGCGGCGTCGGCATCGACGCGATCTTTCAGCAGATTGAGCGCATCCAGGCGCAGGCGATCGGCGGTGCGATCGGGGTTAATGGGGGTCGATGATGTAACGGAATCGCGAGACATGGTGCGGGCTCCTGGGCAGCGATGGGGGTCGTGACGTGCGCGTATCCGATCCACACGAGAGGACAGCGTCACGCTCGGCTCCCGGGCACCGAAACAAGACTAACACGTCAACATAACTGATGATGTACCCGCTGACTGTACCCCAAACGGGCGGTCGGCTCCAGTTTAGGCGTCGGGGGGAGCGTGGGGTGTTTAGCTTTGGAGCACATCGAGAGTCTGAGTGGGCCGGATGCCCGTGGCGAGTGAGCGTGGAGGAGGCGATGAGCGATCGTGTGGAGGTGCTCTTAATCGAAGACAACCCGGTGCATGTGCGCCTGATCGAGAACCTGCTCAAGCGGGGGCTGGAGCTGAACTTTGAGGTGCGCATCGCCGAGCGGGTCGATCAGGGGCTGGCGCTCTTTGAAGAGAAGCCGGCCGATGTGATCTTGCTCGATTTGATGCTGCCAGACAGCGAAGGTTTCGAGACCTTTCTGAAGGTGAAGGGGCGAGTTGAGCCCACGCCGATTGTGATCCTGACCGGGCTCGATGACATGCAGCTGGCGGTGCGGGCGGTGGAGTCAGGGGCGCAGGATTATCTGGTCAAGAGTCAGCTCAATGGCGAGCTCTTAAGCCGCTCGGTGCGCTATGCGCTGGAGCGCGCCCGGGCCAGGGCCGGGGAGTGGAAGTCGCCGATGCTGCGCCTTGCCCACCAGCAATTTTTGAAGGCGGCACAGCGGATGAATCTCGACGATAACCTGCGTCAGAGGTTGCTTTTTCCTCAGCGTTCTCAGGTGGTTACGCTTCCCTTTCGCCGCGACAATTACGGGCAGGTGGAGACGGTTTTTGGCTACCGGGTGCAGCATGTGCTCACGATGGGGCCGACCAAGGGCGGGGTGCGCTATCACCACGATGTGAACCTGGGTGAGGTGACCGCGCTGGCGATGTGGATGACCTGGAAGTGCGCTCTGATGCATCTTCCCTTTGGCGGTGCCAAGGGCGGGGTCAGGGTGAGGCCGGATACCCTCTCGCGCCAGGAGCTGCAGCGGCTGACGCGGCGCTACACCTCGGAGATCATCGAAATGATCGGGCCGGAGAAAGACATTCCGGCGCCGGATCTGGGGACCAACGAGCAGACGATGGCCTGGATGATGGACACCTACTCCGAGCAGGCCGGCCATGCCGTGCCGACTGTGGTCACCGGTAAACCGGTGGTGCTGGGGGGCTCACGCGGACGCAAGGAGGCGACCGGCCGCGGGGTGGTCTATGTGATCGAGGAGGCCGCACGTCAGCGGGGCTGGCGCCTCGATGAGAAGACCGCGGTGGTGCAGGGCTACGGCAACGTGGGTAGCCACGCGGCCCGCTACCTCGATGAGCTTGGCGTGCGGGTGGTCGGGGTCAGCGATCATACCGGCGGGGTGTTTGATTCGAAGGGCGTCGACCTGGAGAGGCTCGATGCCCATGTGGCCGAGGTAGGTACCCTGGAGGGCTATGCGCAGGGCGATCGCCTCAGCAACGCCGAGCTGCTTGAGTTGAAGTGCGATGTGCTGGTGCCGGCGGCGGTGGAAAACCAGATCACGGCGTCCAACGCCGGCAAGCTCCAATGCGAGCTTGTGGCCGAGGGGGCCAACGGACCCACCAGCACCGAGGCCGATGAGATTTTGACCGAGCGGGGGATCACCGTGCTCCCCGACCTGCTGGCCAACGCCGGCGGGGTGACCGTCTCCTACTTCGAGTGGGTGCAGGGCATTCAAAACACGATGTGGACGATGTCCGAGGTCAATGAGCGACTACGCCGACTGCTGCAGGATGCCTACCGCCGGGTGGTGGCGCAGTCCGAAGAGCTCAACGTCGATCTGCGCAGTGCTGCGCTCATCGCCGGTGTCGATCGGGTGGCGCGGGCCAAGTTGATGAGGGGGCTTTACCCGTGAACGCGATCCTCGAAGCGACGCCTGATAAGCCGAGCGAAGATCCGCCCCGTTCACGTTGGCGACGGCCGGGGCGCTGGCTGATGCTCCTTGTGGCGGTCGTCGGCGTACTGGCCAGCGCGGCCGGGTGGTGGTGGCTGACGGTCAAAGAGCGCGACTATGTGCGGAGCCAGTTTCAGCGCGACGCGCGCTTCTACGCCGACAGCGTGGAGACTCAGCTCTCGGAGAAGCAACTCAATATGCGGGCGTTGTTGGCCTTCTTTCGTAGCTCTGAGGAGGTCACCCATGATGAGTTTGTCTCGTTTGGCAAAACGTATCTTGAAGGACGGGAGCAGATCGTCCTGGTGGCCTGGGTGCCTTATATCGCGCAGGGCGAGCGTGCTGCGTTTGAGCAACGCCTCAGTAAAGAGCTTGGTCAGCACGTGGTCATCAAGGAGCTTTCGGAGGGAAACAGCCTTCGTCCGTCTGGCGAGCGACCCGAGTACGCGCCAACGCGCTATATGTGGCGGCAGCAGCTCCCCGCGGAGTTCGGATTCGACTGGTTTGAGATCGGTCGCGTGGCCCGCGTGATGCGTCACGTTCGGCAACGAGGGGGGACCGAGGTTGCCGGCCCCTTTCGGCTGCCGGGAAGCGACGATTCCGGGCTTCTCTACGGGTTTGTGGCGGCGGTCGTCCCCGAAGACACCAGCCAGACCGAAGATGGAGACGGCTGGTTGATCGGACTTCTACGCATGGACGAGGTGATCGAAGAGGCGATGTCGATACGGCCCCGGACCAACCTCGTGATGGAGCTGATCGATGAAGAGGAGCAGCGCGGCGATGCGCAGGTTCTGGCCTGGTCGGTCAGCGAAGAGGAGGTTCGTTTCGATGTGCCCATGAACGAAGATGAGGCGATCTGGAGAGGGCAGAGCGCAGCCGACCTCGGGTTGGTCTATGAACGTCATCTGGCCCTTCCCGGTCCGCAATGGACGATCCGGGCGCGGCCCACCCGCGAGTATATTGTCGGCAAGACCGATCCGGGCGCGACGGTCTTTCTGATGAGCGGGCTGCTGGTCACCCTGCTCAGCGTGCTCTACGTCAACACCTCCCTGGGGCGTACCGAGCGGGTGGAGCGCCTGGTCGATGAGCGCACCGCCTCACTCCGAGAGCACCGCGAGAAGTTGCGCACCATTGCCATTGAAATGGCCCGCGCTCGTCAGGAGGCCGTGGAAGCCACGCGCGCGAAAAGCAGCTTTTTGGCCAATATGAGCCACGAGATCCGCACGCCGATGAACGGTGTTATCGGCATGGCCGAGTTGCTCACGGAGACCGAGCTAAACTCCAAACAGCGCGAGTACCTCACCCTTCTCGACCGCTCGGCGCGCGGACTTCTGGCCCTGCTTAACGACATCCTCGACTTCTCCAAAATCGAGGCGGGCCAGCTGGAGTTGGACCGCCGCGAGTTCCGACTCACCGACACCGTCGCCGAGACCCTCCAGGTGCTTGCCACGCGTGCTGAGAAGAAAGGCCTGGAGCTTGTGTACACGGCCAGCCCGGAGGTTCCTTTTGCGGTCATTGGCGATCCTGATCGCCTGCGCCAGGTGCTCATCAACCTGGTGGGCAACGCCATCAAGTTCACCGAAAGAGGGCAGATCGAAGTTCGTGTCGACTGTGAGTCGTGCCGCGATCATCAGGTCACCGTGCACTTCGCGGTGCGCGACACCGGGGTGGGCATCCCCAAAAAGGAGCAGAAGCGCATCTTTGAGGCCTTTCGCCAGGCCGACTCCTCTTCGCGTCGTGAGCATGAGGGGACCGGCCTGGGCTTGAGTATCTCCACGCAGCTCGTCGATTTGATGGGCGGTCAGATTGAGCTGGAGAGCGAGGAGGGGGTCGGGACGGAGGTTCGCTTTTCGCTGCGCCTGGAACTCAGCCAGGAACATCGCGAGGAGGGTGAGGCGAAGCTGCTGGGGCGTCGGGTGCTGGTGGTCGATGATAACCAGGTCAACCGGCGACTCTTTCGGGCGCTGCTGGCAAGCTGGAAGGTTCAGGCCGAGGTGGTCGACGATGTGAAGGCGGCCCGAGAGCGTATCGCGGGATCTAAGGAAGATTTTGACGCGCTTATCCTCGATGTGGTGATGCCCCGGGAGTCCGGGCTGGTGCTGGCACGTGAGGGGCTGGTTCTGGTGCGTGAGGTGCTGGAGAGGGTCGGGCATACCCCGGCGGTGATTGTGGTGTCGTCGGCTGTCGCGTTCTCCGAGGCGGCCGCCGAGGAGGAGGTCGGCCAGATCTGCGCCAGGCTCTCCAAACCGGTCAAGCCCACCGATCTCTATGAGGCTCTGGTCGGCTGTTTGCTCGAAGGCCAGAAGGCCAGCGAGGTCACCGTGGCTCAGAGCGAGGCCCG
Source organism: Lujinxingia sediminis (assembly GCF_004005565.1). Lineage (NCBI taxonomy): Bacteria > Deltaproteobacteria > Bradymonadales > Lujinxingiaceae > Lujinxingia > Lujinxingia sediminis. The sequence goes on from NZ_SADD01000012.1 coordinate 98,763, forward strand.
CGACGGCGAGGGCCTCTGTGTGCTGCTGGTTGAGGATAGCGAGGTTAACCAGAAGGTCGCCCGCGGGCTGCTCGCCAGGGGAAACCATCGGGTGGAGCTGGCCCGCGACGGTCAGGAGGCCATCGATGCCTTTGAGCGGGACCCGCAGCGCTTCGACCTGATCCTGATGGACATTCAGATGCCGCGGGTCGATGGCTTTGAAGCCACACGCCAGATTCGCGCGCTGGAAGCCGAGTCTCCCGCTGAGCGCACCGTTCCGATCGTCGCCCTGACCGCCCACGCGATGAAGGGAGACCGCGAACGCATGCTGCGCGAGGGCATGGATGATTACCTGGCCAAACCTCTGCAACCCGACGAGCTGATGCGCGTCATCGAGAAGTGGCGGCCCGTTGAGGGAGAACGCCCGGACGAAGGGACCGCCGGTGAGACTCAAGAACACGAGGAGGTCGATATGCGTGAAGCAAAACACGATCAACGCAAGGAACAATCAGCGCAAACACCCGAGTCCCAGGAGGCGTCCCGGGAAGCGGAAGGCGTACGAAGCGGGCTCTGGGATCCGGAGATTGCCGCCGGCTCCACCGGTGGCGACGAAGACCTGCTCCAGGAACTCGCCGAGCTCTTTGTGGAGGAGTCCTCCGACTGGTTGCGAGAGCTGCAGGCAGCGCTGGGCCAGCGTAACGCCCGGGAGGTTCGCCGCCTGGCGCACACCATCAAAGGCAGCGCCCTGGTCTTCGGGGCCCGCAAGGTCGGGCAACTCGCCGAGCAGCTTGAGATGATGGGGAAAGATGACGCGCTGGAGCAGGCGCCGCCCCGTTACGAGCAGCTCGTGGCGGCGACCGCCGAGTTCAACGCCGCGCTCCGGTCGGAGCTTCTCGACGACGCCGACATCAACCACGAAGAGACCTCCTCCCAGAACGGCTCTGCCACCTCGCCGGGCGCCCGGGCCGATGACGCTTTGGGCGCCGGCGATGAGTCCGACGATGAGGACGACGATCGTTACCCGGACGTCACGCCGACGCCCCCACGATAAAGGGTGCGGCGGTGGCCCTCCGTGGTCGATGTTTGCTATGGTTTTGCCTGAAGTCGAGATGTAAAGGCGCACTCCACCGTCCCGGCGGTGGTGCGCCACGATGTTCTCCTTGAGGATGGCGATCATGGCGCGATGGTTTGGGTGGCGACTCCTGCTGGTAGGCGTGGCGTGGGTATGGAGTCTGGCTTGCTCCGATGATGTAGCCCCGAGCCAGTGCACCGGCGAGGGGTGCGTGAGCTGCGATGAGGACACCCCCTGTGACGAGGACTTTTACTGCGACAGCGAGGGGCGCTGTCAGGAGAAGCTCTGTGAGCCGGGGGAGTCGCAATGCATCGGCGGTGATTCGGTGCGGGTCTGCGACGCCAACGGTGCCGGCTTCTCGGAGACGACCGCCTGCGCGAGTGGACTCTGCACGATCGGCCGCTGCCTCTGCACCGAGGAGGCCGGTTGCGCCGATGGCGAGCGTTGCATGGCCGGGCGCTGCATCTGTCAGAGCGCGACGTACTGCGACGGAACCTGCTGCGGCGACGATGAAGTCTGCGGTGAGGTTGATGGCGCGCCGGCCTGTGTGCCGGCCTGCGCTGGTGAGTACTGCGGTGAGCGCAACGAGATCTGCTGCGAGGGTGACGCTCCGGTATGCGGTCCCCGCGGGGAGTGCGCGCCGAGCTGTGAGGGGCAGGGCGAGCTCTGCGGCGACACATTTGAGATCTGCTGCCCCCGGGGCGATGTCTGCGTCTTTGGGGAGTGCCGCACCCCCGGCGCCAGCTGCGACTTCTTCTCAGAGTGTGACTTTGGCGAGTACTGCGACCCGGCGCTCGGCCGCTGCATGCCCGACGACTTCCCCGACGATCTGGTCTGTGAGCTCGAGTACGACTTCGACGACTTTGAGCCCGACGTGCTCTGGCGCTGGGAGGGCGTTGAGATTGGCGAGCGTCTTTATGCCAACGTCATGATGACGCCGATGGTCGCCGATGTGACCGGCGACGGCCTGCCCAACACCGTGTTCACAGCCTACCGCCCGGGCGCCACGACCTCGGCGGTGCTGGTGGTGCTCGACGGGCAATCGGGTGAGACGATTTACACCAACAGCACCCATGGCCTGGCGTTTGGTGCGCAGATCGCTCTGGGCGATGTCGACGGCGACGGCCGCAATGAAATCGCAGTCACCGCATCCGGCCGCGTCTCGATGATCGATGACCTGCAGAGCTGCCCCGATCCTGCTCTCGATGAGAATGGCTGTTACCTCTGGCGTCAGTCCGATGCGGTCATCAATCAAGGTTCGCCGCTGCTTTATGACGTTGACGGGGATGGCGCGGTGGAGGTCATCGCTGCACTGCGAGTGCTCGACGGTGCCACCGGTGCCGTGCTGGTTGGCCGCAGCGGCGGCTACGTCTACCCCACCCTCATCGATGTTGATGGCGACGGGCAGCTGGAGATTCTGGGCTCGGGGTGTCTGTGGCGCCCCAACCTCGACGCCGGCACCATGGATGAGGTCTGGTGTAACACCGAGCAGATTCCCACCGGTCCGGATATGTACTCGGCGATGGGCGATGTCGTGGGTGGGGAGCGCGCCGGCCTGCCCGAGTTTGTGATCACCGGCAACGGCAACGTCTACGTGGTCGCCGCCGAGTCCGGTGAGCTTCTGCGTCAGTCGTCGCTTCCGGGTGGCGGCAACGGCGGAGGCCCGATTGTGGCCGACTTCGACGGGGACGGCTCCGGGGAGTTCGGCATCGCCGGCAGCGGTTGCTACACCGTCTTCGACAACGACTGCGTGGGCTCGGTCGATGAAGACCAGCCCGGCTGCACGCGGCCCGAGATCGCGCCCTGCACCCGCGGCGAAGATTGTTTTGAGGTGGAAGCCTGCCCGGCGCTTGCTGCCAGCGGCGGGACCGGCGACGGGGTGTTGTGGAGCGTCTACATCCAGGATCTCTCATCAAGCCGCACCGGAAGTTCGGTCTTTGACTTCCAGGGCGACGGTCGCAATGAGGTCGTCTACAACGATGAATGCCTGCTGATGGTCTTCGATGGCAGCACCGGAAGCCCGCAATTCCGTTTTCCCAACACCACCCGTACCTCCAGCGAGTACCCGATCATCGTGGATGTGAACGGCGACAGCCGCACCAACATTGTGGTCGCGGGCAACAACGATCAGTTCAGCCGCGATTGCCGCGACTCCATCAACGCCCGCGCCGATCGCTACCCGGAATGCCACCCCGAGGGCGGAGGCTCACGCCCGGCCTGGTGCGACGCGGGCACCGCCGGGGTGGTGGCGCTTCAGGATCCCGAAGATCGTTGGGTGCGCACCCGATCGGTGTGGAACCATTTTTCCTATCATATTGAAAATGTTGGGGATAATGGCGAGATTGTCTCCTCGCCCGAGATGCCCTGGACGACGCATAACACCTTCCGGGCCAACCGCCAGGGGGAGGTTCCGCTCAACGCGCCGGACGTGGCGGTGACCCGCGCGGTGGCCGACGTGCGGGGCTGCCCGCCGGAGATCACCTTCTCGGTGACGGTGGAGAACCTTGGCCGCAGCGCGGTTCCCTCGGGCCTGCCCGTGGCCATCTACAACGGCGCGGGCACTCGCCACCTTCAGGTTGAGACCATCGATCGGGTGATCTCTCCGGGGGGGACCGCGCAGCTCGTCTTTGGCTATGAGGCGCAGGAATCGGAGTTCAACCGCAGCCTGGACTTCCTCATTGTGGCCAACGATGACGGAAGCGGGGAGGCGCCGGTGCGCGATTGCAACCCCGAAAACGCCAGCGCGCTTATTGAAGACGTCGTCTGCACGATTGTGCAATAAGGTCTGCGCGTTTGAGAGTCGACGTTGTGAGCCAACGTTGACGCCATGTCTGGTGCATGGAGAGCGCCCTGAGAAGCGTTGCAAATCCTCGACGATGCGAAAGCATCACCTGCGTTTTGCGCCTCGCTCAGGTCACTCTCACGATCGCATCCAAAGGCGTCACCATGGCCTCACGGCGTTATCGTGTGGTGTCGGCGTGTCCACGCCGACGTTGAGATCATCTGAGTTTGAGAGTGTGCGATGAAGTTTACGATGACCCACCCTTTTGACTGCCCCGCTGACCTGCTCTGGGATATTTTTGACGATCCGGAGTTTGACCGCCGCCTCGAAGAGGCCACCGGCGTGCGTCGGGAAGTGCTGGAGAGCGCCACCGAGGGCGCTGTTGAGACGAAGCGCCTGCGCTGCGTCTCGCTCAAAGAGATGCCCGCGATGATGGCAAAAGCGCTGGGCACCGAGAGCTTTGAGTTTGAGCAGACCAACGCCCTCGATCGTCAGAAGGGCGAGCTGACGTGGAAGGTCAAGCCGGCGGTGCTTGCCGATCGCATTGATGCGCAGGGGGTGACCCGGGTCAGCCCGACCGGGGCCGGCTGCGTGCGAACCATTGAGGGGGAAATCGCCATTCGCATTCCCCTGGTCGGTAAGAAGATGGAGGGCAAGCTCACCGAGAACATCAAGTCCTCGTATGAGGAGGCCGCCCGCATCGCGCGCGAGATGGTCAAGGAGCGCGGGCTGGCCAACGCCTGAGTTTTTTAAAGCGGGGGGGCGATACTCAGCGGACGCGCGGCGTCGGCAAGCCGGCCAGCGTCGGGATGGCCTGTGGCGCCACGTTGAGCGCGACGGGGATGTGCGCGCTGGCGAGCTCGGCGAGCCGTTGCGTAGCATCTTCGGGCCAGGGGGCATCACACGAAAGCTCGGCGTCGCGCAGGAGTCGCAGCCAGGCCGAGGCCACCTCGGCGCTGCCGTAGCGATAATCGCGGCAGAGCATCACCATCATGGTTGTGGGGAGCTTGCCACGACTTGTGGCACCGAGGTAGGCGGCGACTTCGGCCTGTTCCGGGAGGGTGAGCCCGGCGCAGTACGCATGGGAGCAGGGGGCCATATCGCCAGCGTCGTAGGCGTCGAGCAGGGCGTGCGTGGCGGCCAGGCCGGCCTGCTGCGTGAGGAGGAGCCGCAGGAGTTCGGCCAGGCTGCGATCAAGCTCCGGAGAGCGCTGGAGCGCGTGGCTATGCGACGTCAGAGCATCGAGGTGGGAGGCAGTGAGGGCGTCGCAGCCCCTGGCTGACAACGTTGCGGCGCGCTGCTGAAGGCGTTGCAGCGTCTCGGGCGCGTAGCCCCGGGTGGGCAGCGGCGGCAGGCGAAAGGGGGAGGTGCAGCGGGCGCCGGCGGCGTTGATGGCACGCTCACTTTCAGCGAGCGCCTCGCGGTGGTGCAGGCTGGCGAGGAGCGGGTCGAGCTGGTCGTTGAGGTGCAGCCGGAGCTCGGCGCGCAGCGCCTCGCGCCGGGCGGCGTGACGCTTGCCTGTGGTGTCAGTGAGCATCGGCAGGATGTGTTCCTGCACGGTGTGCAGCGCGCGATCGGTGGTGACGGCCGGCACGCCGACCTCTGGCGCGTAGAAGGTGGGCGGGCTGGCCAGCGCGCCCTGGTCGAGGCGGCGTCGCCACTCCACCTCTACGGGGCGACGGTTGATGTCGATGAGCTGGCGGGCCTCGATGACAAAGGTCTGCGGAGCGTAGCTGTAGTGGCCGTGATGCTCGCGGGTCTGGTGAACCAGGCGGGTGGGGAGGTTCAGCTCGGCCTGGCGGACGTTCCAGCTATGGGCGAAGTCGCGCAGCCAGGCGTCGTCGTCGCCGTGAAGGTGGGGATCGTCGAAGCGAGCCACGGCGCTATGAAGGAGCTCTCGAAGCTCGGGGTCGAGGCCCTCGGAGGCGGTGTCTCGGAGTGCGGCGATGCGTGGGTCGAGGTTGGGACGACCGCTCTGGGCGATGGCGTCGAAGAGGTCGGGCAGGGCGTGGGTGTGCAGGTCGACTGCATGCGTAAGGGCAGTCTCACTCGTCAGTGTCGGCGCGTTCTTGTGGGACAGTTGCGCTTCACTCGGCACGCGCTCACAGGCGCTCAGGCCGATGAAGAGCAGGAGCGTCAGCGTGCTGGCGAGTCTCCGAGGTTGTGATCGGGCGCTGTGCATGCGATGTCGTGCAGCAGAAAGGTGTAAAAAGACCCAGCAGGTCAGACGTTATCAGGAGTGTGCCCATGAGCGCCGGTCAAAGAAAGCAAAACCCTAATCTCTTTCGCGCGCTGGAGCTCGGTGCGATCCTGCTGAGCTTCGGCGTGCTCTATGTGGGGATGACGGTGGCCAGCGGATTGGAGTCGGTCGCCGCTGAATGGGGGGCAAAAATCCTGGCGGTGGTGGTGCTCGCCGGGCTCTTTACCGCTGTGCGCCTCGCCCGCCAGCGCGACGCACTGCTCGGGATGGGGGCCGCCTCCTTGGACGGCGAGCTGTCTGGCGAGGCGCACGACACATCAGACTCCGAGCCGCGCGCGTAGTTCCTCGGCCAGCGGAGCGCTGGCCTTGTCGGTGAGAAACTCGATCTCGCGTGCCGAGGCGATCAGTGAGCCGCGCGAGGCGGCCGCTTGAAGTAGTGGATGCTCGAAGATCGCATGCTCGGCTGTGGCCTTTGCAGGCTGGTAGCGACGCAAGAGCGCCAGCCCCACCGCATCGACCGCCAGCGGGTCGAGGCCGGCCACGAAGACGCCACACCGCTCACCCGAAGATTCCGATGCGGCGACGTCGATGGCATCCAGGAGGATCAGGTCCGGGGTGCGCGCCTCGACCAGCTCCAGTTGACGCGGGATAGGATCGTCGCAACCGGTAAGCTCCTCATCCAGGTTATGCTCGGAGCCGGGAATGCGGACGCCCAGCAACCCCCGTGCGCCGTGAAGTGCCATGCGAAGATGCGGTGGTTCAGCTTCGGACAGTGCGGTGGTGAGCTGAAGGTAAACATCGGCATCCATGACCTGACGGGGCAGCGCAAAGCCCTGCTCCCAGGCAGAATGCTCGGGACGCACATGGCGCCATTGATGCGAGGGGAGCTCATCGAGCGCCAGGAGATCGAAGCCGAGTTCCCGGGCCATCGTCGGCAGCTGTTTGGCCCGAAAGAGTGCCGCGGTGGAGTGGTGCGGGTGACGGGTTGCCACCACAAGATCGGTGCACTCCCGGGAGCGTGCATGGCGCGCCAGCGTCGCCAGGATATGCGTGTGGGTGGAGTAAGGGGGAGGCTGCGCGCTATGCAGCGTGGGCTGCACGAAGACGCGTTTGCCCCGGAGCGTGATGTCGAGAAGTGCCAGCGCTTCTTCGGTGGCCTGGCGACGATCGGTCGCCGCAATCAGCGCCACAGGCGTGCGAGCGAGTGTCGGGCTCTCGGTGCTCGCGCCCACCTGCAGGGGAAGGCGACGGCTCGCCGCGGTTGTCGGGGTCGCGCAACCGAGCCAGGCACCGCTCGCCGCCAGTGCGCTCAGACCTGCGAGGTGCTTCAGGAAGTTACGGCGATCCATACGAAGCCCGGGGTCATGTTGTGCATGCGACGCGACGAGGGGCGCTCAAAAACTCATGGTGCGAGCGATGCTCTCAAAGAGGCGTAGAAAGAAGAGCACCGGTACGACCATCGCGATCGCGCGCATGCCTCGCTGAGTCGGCGCGATGTGCCAGGTGGCCCGTGCCGCACGGTAGGTCAGCCCGCCCACCGACCCCAGCGCCAGGAAGGTGAAGAGCCCGAAGGCCCCATTGGCCAGCATGTTGGGCACCGTCCAGAGTTCATCGGCGAAGGGGCCGGCCTGGGGGCCCATAAAGAAGGTGCGCAGGATCCAGAAGGCCACGTAGCCTGTGGTGACAAAGCTGGCAAAGACCGCAGCGGGATCGACGTTGTGTTGGTCGCGGCGAAGAAACCAGTCGCCCCACACAAGTGCAAAGGTCGTGCTCAGGCCAAAGCTCCATGAGCTGAACTCACCGGCGTTCCAGAGGGTGCTCAACGCCAGGCCGCCGAGCAGGCCGCCAAAGCAGAGCATGACGGCACGGGCGGGAGCGTGGCTCCAGGCATTTAAAAGGAAGTTGCGAAGCATGCATTATCTCCGGGCGAGCAGGCAGAGGGGCGTGTCAGCCCCCAGAATAGACCCCGGACGAGGGGCTTTCAAATCGCCCGGGGTGTTTTCTGCCAGTCCTCTTTATCGGCCACGATCCTGGCCTTTGCATCGTGGGTGTTGGCGCGCCGCGATCTCTGGCATAGGCTACAGCGCGAAATGCCCCTGAGCTTCGCCTGCGGGCCCCGAGTTGATGGTTCCCTTCTCATTTAAAGCTCCGAGATCATGACAAACCCCTCCGACACCCCGACGCCTTCGAACTTCATCCACGACATCATCGACGCTGACCTGGAGGCCGGGCGCGTCGTCAACGTGGTGACGCGTTTTCCGCCCGAGCCCAACGGCTACCTGCATATCGGCCACGCCAAGTCGATCGTGCTCAACTTCGGCATCGCGCAGAAGTACGGCGGCCAGTGTCATCTTCGCTTCGATGATACCAACCCGCTCACCGAGGATGAGGAGTACGTCGCCTCGATTCAGAACGACGTGCGTTGGCTGGGCTATGACTGGGGCGAGCATCTTTATTTTGCGTCGAATTACTTTGAGAAGATGTACGCCTGTGCTGTGCACCTGGTGAAAGAGGGTAAGGCCTACGTCGACAGCCAGAGTCAGGAGGAGATCCGCCAGATGCGCGGCACGCTCACCGAGGCCGGCCGTCCCAGCCCTCACCGCGATCGCAGCGTGGAGGAGAACCTCGAGCTGCTCGAGAAGATGCGCGCCGGGGCGTTTGGCGATGGCGAGCATGTGCTGCGCGCGAAGATCGACATGAGCAACCCCAACATGCTCATGCGTGATCCGCTGATCTACCGGATCCGCCACGCCACCCACCACAACACCGGCGACGACTGGTGCATCTACCCGATGTACGACTTCGCCCACGCGCTCGAAGACGCGGTTGAGGGGATCACCCACTCGATCTGCACCCTGGAGTTTGAGAACAACCGCGAGCTCTATGACTGGGTGATCGCCAACTGCCCGGTGGAGAGCGAGCCGCATCAGTATGAGTTTGCGCGGCTCAACCTGGGCTACACGGTGATGAGCAAGCGCAAACTTCTGCAGCTCGTGCGCGATGAGGTTGTGGAAGGCTGGGATGATCCGCGTATGCCCACCATCGCCGGGATGCGACGTCGCGGGGTGCCACCGGAGGCGCTGCGCAACTTCTGCCAGCTCATCGGCGTGGCCAAGGCCAACAGCACCGTCGACATTCAGCTGCTGGAATACGCGATCCGCGATGTGCTCAATATGAAGGCGCCGCGGGTCATGGCGGTCATCGATCCGGTTAAGGTCGTGATCACCAACTATCCCGAAGGTCAGGTGGAGTGGCTCGATGCCGACTACTTCCCCCACGATGTGCCGCTGGAAGGCACGCGCAAGGTGCCCTTTAGCCGCGAGCTCTACATTGAGCGCGACGACTACCTGGAGGACGCTCCGAAGAAGTGGTACCGGCTCAAGCCCGGGGCGGAGGTGCGCCTGCGCTACGGCTACTACATCACCTGCGAGGAGGCGATTTACGGGGAGGACGGCGAGCTCAAAGAGCTGCGCTGCACCTACGACCCGGAGTCGAGCGGGGGGTCGACGCCGGACGGGCGTAAGGTCCGCGGAACGATCCACTGGGTGAGTGCGGCTGAGGCGAAGCCGGCTACCTTCAACCTTTACGATCGCCTCTTCACGGTGGAGCGTCCCGACGGCGACGCGGACGTCGATTTTCAAGACTACCTCAACCCGGAGTCGCTGGTCGTGGCCCGGGGCTATATTGAGCCCAGCGTGGTCGATGACGCCGATGACGTGCGCTACCAGTTTGAGCGTCAGGGGTACTTCTGGCGCGACGCGAGCACGGACGAGGATGTGCTGGTCTTTAACCGCATCGTGGGGCTTCGGGACTCCTGGTCGAAGCAGCAGAAAAAGGACGAGCCGAAGCAGGCAACGCCAAAGCCGAAGGCCGAGAAGTCCGCAAAGGACGCGGGTGCGAAGGCCTCGTCGAGCGATGATCGTCCGAATAAGCGCCCGGCTTCCTATGAGCGCGACCAGGCTCGCGCGGCCAACCCGGAGTTGGCTGAGCGTCAGGTGCGCTACGGTCAGGAGCTGGGGTTGAGTGAGGACGACGCAGATCTTCTCAGCGGCGATATGGACCTGGCCGTCTTCTTTGAGGCGGCGCTTGTTGCCTACGAGCACCCGGCGTCTGTGGCACCCTGGATCGTCAACGAGGTGCTGCCGCTGGTGCCCGAGGAGCAGACTGTCGCCACGCTCGCGCTCTCGGCGGAGGATGTGGCGGCGCTGGTGAAGATGGTTGACGCCGACCGCATCACCACCGCGGTCAGTCGCGAGGTACTTGCCGCGGTGCTGGAGGGGGCCGGCGATCCGGAGACGATTGTGGCCGAGCGGGGCCTGGAGAAGGTCAGCGACGCGGCCTCTCTGGAGCCTGTGATCGACGAGGTGATGGCCAGCAACCCCGATAACGTGGCGCGTTACCGCGAGGGCAAGACCACGTTGCTGGGCTTTTTCATCGGGCAGGTGATGCGCGCCACCGGCGGCGCGGCCGACGCGGTGAAGGTGCGCGAGATGCTCGAGCGCAAGCTGGGCGAAGGCTGATTTATCGCGTTGTGGTTTGGGGCTGCGCGGCGTTCAGGCCGCGCGACGCTCAGATGAAGCGGCGTCGGAGTTTGATTCGGAGAGGCTCCGGCGCCGCGCGCGCAGCCTGCGGGCGATGGTCAGCGCGAAGGCGCGGCGCGGGCAGTCAAAACAAAGGGCGGGGTGATGAAGCAGCGCGTCGGCGCCCGCGTCGGGGTGGGTGGCCAGGGCGATGACTGTGCGCTCGAGAGATGAGGCGGTGGAGCTGGCCTCGAACAACGCGGCGCGAAGCTCGCTTAAGGGCTGGCGAGGCTGCTCGCTGCGGGCGTTGAAGAGGGTTTCAAGCCGGCTCAGCGCGCGGGCGTGATCGAAGGGTTTGAGCGAAGCACGGCAGTGGTAAGAGCGGGCCATATTCATCCCCCTTAAAAGGTCGAAGTCCAGGGCAGCGCACCCGGTGAGGGGCGCGCCTCTCCCTTTTGTTATCGCGTCGGATCTTCAGATGTTGCCGACCGACGCGATCTTTTCGGCGTTTCGGGGATCAGTCCTCGGGCTCCAGGTACACGCCCATGAGCAGGTGGGAGGGCCTCGGGGCGTGGATCGAGAGGGCGACGCGGGGTTGAATGACGCTTAAGCCCCGGTCGAGCAGGGTGTGGCGGCCCTCCGAGGTGAAGATGTCGAGGTGGCCGCGGATCAACTCCAGGGTGACCACCCCGTCGGTGAGGTGGCGCGGCCAGGAGGCGTCGGCTTCAAAGCTGAGCGCCATCAGCGTGAAGGGGCCTCGCTTAAAGAGGGTGATCTGGCGGTGGCCGTCGGTTGAGACGCTCTCCTCGCGATCGAGGGCTTCGAAGGTGCGCACCAGATCGAAGGTGGTGAAATCGTCGGCGAAACGCTCGCGGGGAGGAGGGCGAAGGCGTTGCGGGTGAGGATGTTCCATCGTTGGGCTCCTTAAGCACGACAGGGCGATGCCCCGGGCTGACGGGGCTCCTGGATCAAGGCTCCTGATCAAAGGTAGGGGCGGCGGCCGCGGCACAAAACAGGGTGATGCGGCGTTGCCCGGTGATGCGTTGCGGGTTGACAGTCGGGCGCAGGCGACGACACTGCGCGGGTCTGAGCGGCCCGCTGCCGGAGGTGGCGAGGCCAAGAAATCGTTTTGAGTTTTTTTGCGTGACTGTGACATAAGGGGGCAGGCCCGCATGCTGCGGGGTTTGCTACTTTTTCTTCAGGGATCGTCCATGGCCATTTCGGAAGCTGATCTGACGAAGTTGCGACGTATCGGAAGCATCGTCGCCGAGACCATCCAGGAGATGGCCGACCACCTTAAGGCGGGTATGACCACCGGGGAGCTCGACGCGATCGGGCGCGCCTACCTCGATAAGCACGGGGCGCGTTCAGCTCCGGAGCTCGTCTACAACTTCCCGGGAGCGACCTGCATCAGCGTCAACCACCGCGCGGCACACGGCATCCCCGGCGATCTGGAGATCGCCGATGGGGATCTTGTGAACATCGATGTGTCGGCCGAGCTTGATGGATTCTTCGGGGATTCGGGAGCCTCCTTCGGGGTGGGCACGATCACCGAGGAGCAGCAGGCCCTGCTCAGCGCGACCGAGGAAGCGTTGGAGAAGGCGATGAGCATGGCGCGCCACGGTCGCCCCATTCAGATGGTGGGGCGCGTGGTGGAGACGATGGCCCGAAAGCGCGGGTTTACCGTGATTCGCAACCTGGGCGGCCATGGCATCGGGCGTAGCCTGCATGAGAAGCCCAGCTTCATTCCGCATTTCTACGACCGCACCGAGAAGCGCCGCTTTAAAGAGGGGACGGTGCTTACGCTTGAGCCTTTTCTGGCGATGGGGGCCAAAGAGGTCGAAGACAGCGACGACGGCTGGACGCTGCTCACCGAGAACCGGGGGCTTGTGGCGCAGTTCGAGCATACGATGATCATTACCCGTGATGAGCCGATCGTGTTGACGCGTCGCCCGGGGGCGACGCCGGTGGGGTGAGGGGCACCTCAAAGCAGGCATGACGCCCGGGGGGGACGCGCTGTCGCAGGACGCCCGGCCTGTGGCGGTCTGGTCGGGCATCCCCGATGAGGTCCGGGTGGCAGTGCTCTAAGTGTCCGATATGTCTGGGTTATGTGGCGCGAAGGGGGCGAGTTGCCGCCTCACTGCTGGCCACGATCAGGGTGAGGGCACCGACGATAAAGGCGCTCCAGAACGCGGCGCGGATGTCGTAATAGTCTGCAACAAAGGGGCTGAGCATAAGCCAGAGGGCGACGATGAGCGTGGTCCAGCGCAGGCCGGTGAGACCTGTGGGATTGGCAAAGCGCAGGAGCGCGATGAGCGTGAGGCTTGCGCCGATCAGCGTTGCGTTCCACCAGGCGTTCTGCTCCCAGGCAAACCCCAGCAGGTAGGGGGAGAGTAACAGCCAGATGCCGGCCATGAGGATGAAGGCGTAGACCAGCGCGGCGCGGCGAGGGGACTTGGTGAGGGTGGCCATAATCACTCCTGGCGTGGTGGCGAGGGGCTCTCAGGCAAGAAGGTAGACACATTGTGGGGAGCGTTGTGCCCGGCAGGGGGCGACTTGAGATTTCACGGGTTGTGAGCAGGTTTGGGCTCGTCACTTCGGTGGTGAGACGTTACTACGCCGTGAGGCAACGTTGATGCCCTGTCTGCTGCATTGAGAGCACTCTGAGCAGCGTTGCAAATTCTCGACGATGCTGAAGCATCGCCTGCGCTTTGCGCCTTGCTCAGGTCGCTCTCAATCTCGCATCCAAAGGCGTCACCATGGACTCACGGCGTTACAACCCGGGAGAGCTATGAGTACGAAGACGCAGGACGTATCGGATGTGGCGCGCTGGGTTCGAGAGGTGGGGGCTTGGAAGAGCGAGCATCGTCGCTTGCGCGCGCTGCTGGCCCGGATTGACGCCACGCTGAGCCGGCGAGAGAAGGCGGTGGAAGACGCTCTGTGGCTGCGGGCGCACGCCGCCGACCAGCATGAGGCCCAAAACGCCGAAGAGGTGCTCCGGCGCGCGCTCAAGGCCGTGGAGCGTGAGCAGGCGCAGACCCATGATCGTCTCGAGGCGATCTGCGAGTCGCTTGAGGAGGTGCACCTTGAGAGAGCGGCGGTGTTAACCGCTCCGGCCGATGAGGATCGGGTGGAGGAGGCGGTCCGGGAGTCCTTTCCAGCCAGCGACCCGCCCTCCTTCAACCCGGGGCGCGCCTGAGAAGCGGCGCGCGCGGCGTGTTCAGCCGAAGGTGATGTCGGCTCCGCGCGCGACCACCTTGCCGTTGTAGAGGGAGGTGATCTGGCGCAGGGTCGAGGCCTGATCGAAGTCGGTCAGGGCGCTGATGCCGTCGGCCGGAACGACCACATCGAACCAGCGAAGCCCGGCGGAGGCTGCGGTCTGGGCGACGCAGATGTTGGCGACGGTGCCGACGATGATCACCGTCTCGATCTTCCAGACGCGTGAGAGAAGATGCTCAAGCTCGGTGCCGTAGAAGGCGTCGTAGCGTGCTTTGTGCAGGATATGGTCGCCGGGCTCAGGTTGAAGTCGATCGACGAGCTGCCAGCCCCAGGAGCCCTCCACGCAGTGAACCGGCCAGATCTCAAACTCACGATCGTCGTCGGGGTGGGTATCCCGGGTAAAGACGATGCGCGCGCCGCTTTTGCGCGCGCTCGCCACCAGGGCATCGATGGCCGGCAGGGTGGAGGGGGCGGCCTCGACAAAGAGCGAGCCGTCGGGATCGACAAAATCATTTTGCATATCGACGACGATCAGCGCGGTGCGCGATGGGTCGAAGGTGAGGCTCTGGGTGATGGGGAGCTCGGGCAGCTCCAGCGAAGATTTGTCAGGCAGGCCGGTGAGCGGCATCATAACTCCATGGCAACATCGTGAGCGTCGGCAGGTGGAGATCGCATCCGGGGTCAAAGATGGCGAAGTTAGAGGTCGGAGATCGCGCGCCGGAGTTTGAGCTGCCCGACGCATCGGGGCGTCCGGTGCGATTGAGTCAAACGCTTGAGCGGGGGCCGGTGCTGCTTGTGTTCTACCCCGGGGATTTTTCGCCGGTATGCACCCGGCAGTTGTGCAGCTACCGCGACAGCTACGAGCGTTTCGTGTCGCTGGGTGTGCAGATGCTGGGGATCAGCGACGACACCATCGATAAGCACCGTCGCTTCACAGAGGAGCATCACTTTCCCTTTTCTCTGCTGGCCGATCCGCAACGCGAGGTGATCGACGCCTACGCCGGCACCGGGATGATGTCGGGGGGGAGGGCGCATCGGGCCTACTTTCTGGTGGGGCAGGATGGGCGGCTGGCCTACATCTTTGTCGAAAAGGTCAGCGTGTTTTATCGCGGTGCCGATGAACTCTTCGATGCGCTGCGTGCGGCGTTGCAGGTCCGCGCTCAGGCACCGAAGTAGGCCCAGGCTCCAAGTCCGAGAAGGGTGATAAGTGCGCTGCAGATCATCAGTGTGGCCTGCAGATGGGGGCTTTTTCGAAAGGATTCGGGGGTCAAAGCCATAAGAGTGCTTCCTCCGTGAAGCGGCGCGACGAGACGGCGTGGAGGCGGGCGCGCGTGGGGTTGTAGCGAAAAATCGGCACAATGAATGAGCATAAGCACCGCCCGAGGCGCTCCAAGGCGCAGCGGTGATGACGCAGCGAGCCCGGGGCGGGGCGATTGTGACGCTCTCCCCGGGGAGATGAATGACGATGGCATTGATGCTATCACTGCTGATCGCAGGTGGCGAGCCGTATGGCGGTGCGCTCGAACGAGACGTGGATGAAGGGCAACAGGATGATGTCGGGAGATGCGATGAAAGGTGTGATGTGGAAGATGGTGTGTCTGGCGCTGGTGTGTGGCGCGGGGATGGTCGGTTGTGCTGGCGACGTTGACGATCCCTCCGATGTTGGCGCGATTGAGGATAGCGGCGGTGACGCCGGCGGCGATGTGGCACCGGACGCCGATGGGGCTGATGCCGACGATGCCGATATCTCTGATGCCGGCGATACCGACGATGCCGATGTGTCGGATGCGGACGAGTCCGACGCCGAGGAGCCTGACGCCGATGAGACGCCCTCGGGCGATGGCACGAGCTGTGAGCAGGCCATCGATATGACCGGTGGCGGCGTGCTGGAAGCGCAGAGCACGGCGGGCGCGCCGGAGAATCAGGATGCCGATGGCGAGGGTTGCCCCAGCGGTCGCATCAGTGGGCCGGAGCTCATCTACGTGGTGAATCCGACCGAGACGACCGCCTACCGGGTTCGCGTCGAGCCGAATGAGGTGAGCTTTGATCCGATGATCTACGTGCGCAGCGGGTGTGAGACCTCGGTGTGTCTGGATGGGACGGTGTTCAATGGGCCGGGCAGCGTGGAGACGCTCGACTTTGAAGCGCCGGGCGGCGTGCCCAGCTACATCATCGTCGATGGGGAGTTGCTCTCGGAGGGGAGCTTCCGCCTGGAGGTGACGATCGAGGAGTGAGTGGTGTGAAGGGGGGCGTGGTTCAGGCCAGAGAGCGTTTGCGATGTTTTGCGGCGCTCTTTTTGGCGTTCTTGGCGTGGTACATGCGGCTGTCGGCCAGGGCCAGGGCATCCATCGGGTCGCCCTCAACCTCTTCGAGGTGGGCGGCGCCGGTGCTGACGTCGGCGTGCGTGAAGCCCTGTCTGCGCAAACGATCGAGGATGCGGGCGAAGCGCTCGTTGAGCCAGTCGCGCTCGTCGGGGGGGCCGGGGTTGGGGAGGAGGAGCACGAACTCATCGCCACCGATGCGGTAGATGTGGTCGATGTCGCGAAAGCCCTGGCGCAGCTCGTCGGCAAACGCGAAGAGAAGCTCATCGCCGTATTTGTGGCCCTGCTCATCGTTGATGGCCTTGAGGCCATCGAGATCGCAGAAAACGACCATGACGTCGGGGTTTTGGGCGGCGTCGAGCATCGCGGCGATGTCTTCCTCAAAAGCGCTGCGGTTGCGCAGTCGCGTGAGTCTGTCGGTGCGCGCGACGCTCTCGGCGGTGGAGACGCGGCCCTGAAGTTGCTGCATGCGCTCGGCCACCGAGTAGGCCATCGCCAGCATTCCTAAGGCAGTGCTGGCCAGGGTGGCCAGGCGCACCGTGGCGGTGGGGAGGTCCAGAAAGAGGGCGTCGGCGATGGTCAGCCAGGCGCCGATAAAGAGCAGGCTGAAGGCCAGGAGGAAGATGCGCGCGGCGCTCACCCCGGCGCGCCAGGAGCGCCACACGCCCAGGCTCATCAGCACGAGGGCCAGCCCGGCTGACCCGGCCTGCAGGTGGTAGGCCAGGGTGTAGTTGACCACCGGGTTGATGCCCAGAAGGAGCGTCACTCCCAGGGTTGCCACGTCGAAACCACGGGCCAGCCGCGGTGATACCAGGCGCAGGCTCAAGAACTCCCGGGCAAAGAGGAGCGCGAAGAGCACCATGGCGTTGTTGGCCGTCAGGTTGAGCAGACCGGTGTCGAGATCGGGCAGCATAAAAATGCGCACGATCTCGTAATGCGTCAGCCAGAGGATCGCCGAGGCGAAGGCGTAGCAGGCAAAGTAGAGGTACACCTGCTCGCGCACCCGCGCCCAGATCGAGAGGGAGTGCACCGTCAGCGCCAGCAGAATGCCCAGGGAGAGTAGCAGCGTGATCTGCAGGCGCAGGCTATGTTGATTGAAGGTGCGTCTCGATTGCAGCTCGATCTCACCGAGGTGAATATGAGGCGGGACCCGGGCGGTGATGAAGAGAGCGAGTTCGTAGGGCTCGTCGGGGCGGAGCGAGAGGGGGAGGCTGTGGCCGATGACCGGCAGGGGACGGTCGAGGGCGTGAAGGTTGCGCCCTGCGCGAAGATGGTGAGGCAGGCCGCCGAGTTTGGGGGTGGCGATGAGCTCGATCTCCTGCACCGTGGGCAGCAGAAAGGAGAGGACAACGTTGGGGTCTGGCGAGGTGTTGACGACGTCGAAGAGCAAGACGTGGCGACCGACCTCGTAGGGGAGGGTGCCGCCGGTGTGCAGGGGAAGATCGATGGCCAGGCGTCGTAGGTCGCGAAGGTCGGCCGGGGTATAGCGCGCCTCCTGGTCAGCGATGATCGTGACGCCGCTGGCGAGCGAGACGTTGTTCTGAGCGGTCACGCGCATCACCGGCGCGGGTTGAGCGCTCAGGTGCGGCGGAATCCCCAGGAGCGCGCAAAAGAGGAGCAGCGCCAGCGAGGCGCGGTAGACGCCGGCCCATGGCGAGCGCGGTGATGTGGAGGTCGAAGAAACCATCGTCGCTCAGGACGTGGGTGGCGGTGGCTCTCACCGCAACGCGGTAGAGGGAGAGATGCTGCGAATGGGCGCGTTGTAGAGAGTCGAAGGGCGAGTGTCGATGCCTCTAACGGGCGAAGGGAAACACACGGGGCTTGAAAACAAGGCGGGGTGCTCTAGTTTTCGCAGCCGAAGTCGCCCGGTGGTCGCGGCGATGCGATGATGAAGCATGAGGTTGAATCGATGAGACGAGTGGCGATCAGCGGGGCGAGTGGGCTTGTGGGCAGGGCGTTGCGGAAGCGACTTGAGGCCGATGGCATGGAGGTGGTGGCGATGGTGCGCTCGCGCGATCGGGAGGGGATTTACTGGTCGGTGGAGCGTGGGGAGTTGGATGAGGAGGCGCTCTCCGAGGTTGACGCGGTGGTGCATCTGGCTGGCGAGAGCCTGGCGGCGAGCCGGTGGACCAAAGCGCAGAAGCGTCGGATTCTGGAGAGTCGGGTCAAGGGCACCGAGCTTATCGCCGGGGCGCTGGCGAAGATGGAGCTGGGGCCCGGGACGCTGATCTGTGCGTCGGCGGTGGGGTATTATGGCGATACCGGGAGTCAGTGGGTCGATGAGACGTCGGCATCGGGAGAGGGGTTTTTAGCGGAGGTGTGTCGGGCGTGGGAGGGGGCCTGCGAGCCGGCGCGTGGGGCGGGCGTGCGTGTGGTCAACACCCGGTTTGGAGTGATCACCTCCTCGCAGGGGGGAGCGCTCGATAAGATGAAGCTCCCCTTTAAAATGGGCGTGGGCGGCCCGATGGGAAGCGGCGGGCAGTACATGAGTTGGGTGGCGCTTGAAGATGTTGTCGGAGCGCTGCGCTGGCTCTTGCTGGAGTCGCAGCTTGAGGGACCGGTCAATGTGGTCAGCCCCAACCCGGTGACAAACGCCGGGTTTGCAAAAACGTTGGGCAAGGCGATGCATCGCCCGGCGGTGGTACCGACGCCGGGGTTTGCACTGAAGGTGGCGCTGGGCAGTGAGATGGCCGAAGAGATGCTGCTCAAGGGCCAGCGCGTGCGTCCGAAGCGTCTCCAGGATGAGGGCTATACCTTTGAGCATCCCGAGGTGGAGGAGGCGCTGCGCGAGGCGGTGAAGGGATGAGGCGTGAGCCTGCTCGGTCAAAGGGGCGGTGGGGTCGGGAAGGCTAATCGAGACGCTACGCTGGTTTCAACGCTACCGGGGGCGCGCCCTTGCAATGGCGGGGCTATGCGCCTGGCGGGCTGGTCTTGCCGACGTTGATCTTTGAGATGAGCCAGGCCTGGGGCTGGCGGGGCTCACCGGGGGCGATCGCCAGGGCGCACCTCGGCTTGAAAAAGTCGCGGGCGCGGGCTAGGGCTTGCGGTGTTTGCACACACCTTGAATCTCCCACAGAAGCGAGGCGCATGATGAGCGCAGAGCCTGAAGTGCAGTCCGAGCACGCCCCCGGTGATGGTTGTCAGCAGAAGCCTGTGGAGGCGGTGGCGATCACCCCTCCCACAGCACTGCGTCGACGTATGGCGAGTTTTGCAACCCCCGGCGAGCGCAAGACCCGCTATTCGCTTCCCGAGGAGTTGCACAGCGCCTCGCCGGTGGGCTACCGGCGTCGAGTCGCGTTGAGTCGGAGTGAGGCAGAAGCTGCGTTGCAGCTGCTTTCGCTCGAGCGTCCGAGCGGTTTCGGGCCTGTCGAGGCGGTTGGGGAAGGAGAGCTTTTTGAAGAGTGTGCGCTGGGCGTGATGAGCGCCCGGCAGTCGACGAACTTTCGCGGGCACCGGCAGGTGAGCTTCGGGCCGGAAGATTCCGTGCGACTGGCGCATGTGCTGCGTAGCCTGGGCCATCTGGATGCGCCGGTGTTGGACAGCGCCTCGTACACGCATGTGGTGTTGAGCCGACCGTACCGCACGCCCTTCACGCTGCTTTTGACGCTGATCGGTCATAAACCGGTAAAAAGCCTGCTGACGGTGCCTTATCGGGCGCTGCGCAAGAAGTTCTGGCATGAGGATGACATCCCCTCGGTGGGGTATTTGCAGCAGCTTCACGTGGGGATTCTCGCCGACGCGATAGAGCGTGCGGCGGTGGTCGCCTCGTGTGGACGCAGGCGCGCGCAGGTGTTTTCGGCGCCATTTTGCAGCGAGCCGCGTCGGAAGGAGAACCGGCCGATGTTGCGCGCGATCGAAGAAATGTGCGGGTTGACGGCGGCAGAGCGCGCCCAGGGATGGCGGGTGGCGTTGGTCGCGCAGGTAGGGCGGGCGCTTCCCGGTGAAGAGGTCGCGCTGGAGCGGGAGCTCTGCCGTAAGATTGGCGCGAATTTGATGGCGTTTCGAAGTGAGCGCATTCAGCCGGGGAGCAACGCCGATGAGAGCGCACCTGAGGAGTATCAGCATGATCAGGGGATGGTGGTACCCGAAGAACTGACGGTGATGGCCGGTCGTGCGGCCTACAACGCGTTTGCGCACTGGACGGGGTGTGATCGCGAGCGGGCCAAGCGCCTGATGATGCTTGAGCGCATTGATGTGCTCACGCCGGCTGGCCAGGCCCGTATCCATGAGGTTCAGCGGGGGCTTGATGAGGTTACCGATCGGGTGATTGCGACCCTGCCTACCTGGGCCGATCTTCCGGTTGGGCGAGCGTTCAGTCGCAACGCGGAGCGGGGGCGTAAGGCTTTCGGGCTGGCCGGGCAGCGTATCTATATCGGGGGGCTCTCTCGTCGCGAAGTGGCGAGGGCCGGACTGGACTGGGACCAGTGCGTGCGAGCGATCGGGGCCTGTGCCGCGCGCAGCGGGCTGGTCGCCGAGCTTATGGGGGTGATGGAGCTTCCCGAGGGGTGCGACCTGCTTGCGGGCCTCTGCTTGATGGCTGGCCCGGTCAATCAGAACGACATCGGTAAGGCCTTTTACGGTCAGCCTGATCTTCTGGCGAAGACCTTTGAGGGGCGTGATCCCACCTCGCTTTTGGTGTGGACGCTCAAAGCCAAGACGGTGGCAGATCCGATTGGCAATGAGGAGCAACTGATGAATCCGCGCCGCCAGGGCAAGCTCGTCGATCTTCGTCCCGGGCCTCATGAGGTCGTTCAGATGGCGCAGGGCGGCACGTTGGAGCCGATGCGGTTGCGAGGCGAAAAGGTCAATGCGGAGCGCGCTTTTGGCGATGTCGATAATTTTGTGGTCGACCTGAAGGGGCGAGGCATTCCCGGCAACAAGGGGGCTGCCTGGCCGGCGAGCTGGCGGAGTGAAGCGGTCTGGGAGGTGAAGTGATGGGGACGCATGAGGAGATGGTGTTTGAGGCGCTGCCGGCGCTGGGTCCGCTCTATGTCAAGGCCGCCGCGCGTCGCCGCGCCCTGCCCACGCCTCAGACTGAGTTGAAGGCGTTGAGGGCACGTGTGGATCGGGTGCGCGTGGATCGCGATGAGCTTGTGCGTTATCGGGAGCTTTGCGGAATTGCGGACCATGGTGTTGTGCCGTTGCCCTATTTGCAGGTGCTCGCGACGCCTTTGCACGCGGCGATCATTGCGCATGCTGACTTCGGGTTGCCCGCGCTGGGTTTGGTGCATCTTGAGAACAGCCTGCGTCAGCATCGCGCCGTGCAGCTCGATGAGGTGCTGCGTTTGAGCGCGCATGTCGATGAGGGGCAGTGGGATGAGCGGCTCGGCTATGTGGTGTCGCTGGTCAGCGAGGCCTATGTCGGTGAGGAACTCGTCTGGGAGAGCCGTCTTCGGGCGCTTTCGCCGGTGCGTTCGAAGCGCGCGAAGACCCGGTCGAGCAGCAAGAGGGCGCCGGAGGTCGGGGAGCAAGCGAACGCCAATGTGTCGGTGATGGTGCGTGCTCCAGAAGATCTGGGGCGGCGTTATGCGGCGGTTTCGGGGGATTTCAACCCGATTCACCTGCACCCGTGGACGGCGCGACCCTTCGGGTTTGATCGGGCGATCGCGCATGGAATGTGGACCCTCTCGCGCGCCTGGGGAGAGGTGCAGGAGCTGGTCGATGTGAAGGCTTCGCTGGAATTGTCGGTGCGTTTTCGCAAGCCGGTGAAGTTGCCAGCGCAGCTGTGGATTGCAGCATGGCCCGCCGATGATGAGGCGGGAGAGCTGGAGCTTCGTTGCCAGAGCCCCGATGGTCGCCGGACGCACCTGGAAGGCTCGGTGCGGGTGGGGCGAAGTGTATCGCCGGTCGAACACGCTTAATCGGCGAAGACGGCGTCGGGGCTAGACTTCAAGGCCTGACAGTCGATCGAGGGGGCGACGCGTTTGAGCTCAACGTAATTGAGTTCCGGGTTGCGCAAGGGCTCAGCTTCGGGACCACCGCGCAGAAAACGGCTGGTGGCGTCGACGACGCTTTGCTCGCTGTGCCAGCGTACGCTTCCTCGTAGATGGGCGGGATCGCGAATCGGGAAGGAGTATTCGTCCCAGCCGCGCTGCACCACGCGCACTTCGCCGTCGATGAGTCCTTCGACCTGCACCGAGAGGCCGGGGTGGCCATCGCCATCCTGGTCGAAGACGCGCGGGTCGTCGGCGTCTTCAGGCAAGGCCTCGTTGGCAGGGTCGCGAAGTCGAACCCCGCGGATGTCCCACTCTCGGGCCACGTTGAGAACCCATGCCTCGCCGTCGCGGCGCAATGTGCCGCGGCGCGTGCGCTCGGGGAGGCTTTCGATAAAAGCATCGGGGATGGTCGTGCGAACCACTCGCGAGCCGTCGAGGGTGGCGTTGCACGCGCGAGACTTCATGCGCAGGCGAGTACCCTCCTGCTCAACTTCTACGATGAGATAGGCAGTTGTGGTGGTATCGACACGTCCGACTCCCATCACTCTTGCACGCGCTGTGGTGACCAGCTTCTGGGCAAAACGTCCGCTAAGGTCGGGAGGGGGCACCTCCGAAGACGCGGGATCGCTTGCACGCTTCAGGGGCTGATACGAGGTGTTCGAGGACGTCGAGTGTGGCAGCGATGCCCGGGAAAGGAGGGCTGGCGACGGAGATAACAGGGGCAGCGCCAGCAAGACGGCGACGAGCGGGAAACCAGGCATAAAGAACTCGCGGTGCAGTGTGGACCTTCGGATGAATGGCCAGTGATCCTCTCCACGAGAGCGTCGGAAGCAATGCAAAAGCTGAAGATTTTTTCCCTGTTATTTTTTTCAGCAAATGAGCTCGCCGGTGGACTCGGCGAGTTTAAGGTTCTTCGGGCGCTTCGCTCTCGGGCTGCGGGGCGTGAAGCTCCATGGGTTCGGTTTCGGGTTGAGTATGGCCTGGGCCGGTTGCAGGGGGTGGCCGCGCGCAAAAGCCAGTTCGGGCGGGGCCTTCAGCGAGACGTTCGTTTGGTAACGCAGGGCGTTGAAGACCATCTCCATCAAGGTGGTGGTGACGTCTTGCAGGGCGACAATCATCCTGGGCGGTGAGGATGATGGACGGGCAACGTCACGAAGATCGCTGACGATGGATGTGATGCGGGACATGCCACTGAAGTTTTCGTCGATAGTGTCCTGGAGAACTTCGACGAGGTGGCGGGCGTTATGGCTGTTAAGCAGCGCGCTTTGAGCGCGTTGGCTTCCTTGCAGTGCGATTCGTAGACGGATGCCGACTTCCGAGCCGGTGTGGAGACGACCGTCGGCATCAACTCTGAGGTTGGTGTCAGCTTCCAACGACAACGGGCGACGACTCGTAGCACGATAGCCCGCAATCCGACCTGCCAGCGCGGCGTGCGCTGCTGCGATGTGCGCAGGTGCAACGCGCCCGTGGGAAGATGTGATCGGGGCGCTCATGCATCCACATCAGCACCGGTCGCAACACGCTCGGCAAGGTGGACCAGTCAGCCTCGGCGCTCGGCCGAGGCTGGCTGGCCGGGCATCAAGCTCAGGGGTTGCCTTTGTAAAAGAAGCGCTTCTCGGTGATCTCCAGTACCTCCCAGAGCATCGTACGGGAGGAGGTGTCTGCCCCCAGGCCGGTGATGCGCGTTTGCCCGTCTATGGGCTCGGTGTAGTAGGCCGTCACCAGCACATTCTCATCCTGGTCGGCCAGGTGTGTCGACGCGCCGGCCAACTCCATACGGTGGCCCTTTTCAATGCCCGTCAGATCGAGGGGCAACTCGGGGTGGCCGAGGGCGTTGGGGCCGTGTTTCTGAAGATGTGCGCGCAAGGTCTCCAGGATGACGCGACTTCCCGGCTCCTCGCGAAGCGCAGGGCTAAGGAGGTTATGGAGCGCCTCCAGATCGTTGCGTTTGATCGCGGTGATGAAACGGTTGACCGCGCGCGTGGCTTCATCGGCCTCAAGGTCGGAGCTCTCAGATGTGCTCGTGAGCACCGGGTCATCGCATCCCTGCACCAGGTTCATCTGCGCGTTAAGGGTGATGAAGAAGTGCTGCTCGGGCATGCCACCCGTGCTGGTGATCTGTTGCTCGCGGGTCGACTGCACGTGCGCAAAGAGCACTCGCCCGGCCTCACTGACGACGTAAGTTGCGGCATAGGTGTCGGTGTTGTTGATCGTGACGTGAACAGGTTCCGGCATGGCTCCCTGACTGGAGCTCATGTACTCCTTATAAGGCCCGGTGGACCACTCGGCGCTGAGCAGCGCGGCACGGCTCTCGCCAAGATCGAGCCAGCGCTCCAGGGTGACTTCGGTCTGGTGGGTGGTCCCCTGAGGTTTGGGATGAGTGTAGCCGGGCGGAGGGGTTGCTTTGCCGCGCCGCGCTTCAACTTCGCTGGAGCTTCCGCGTTGATGCAGTCGCGGGTTCCAGGTGACTTTGCTGCCCGGGGCGGCCTCGGTGGGAAGGGCCGGAAAAAAGATCGTCAGGCCGGGAAATTCCCCCATTGCCGACCAAAGCGCGGTGGGGCCGTCATGCTCCATGAGGCCCGACCCATCGGCATTGAGGAGGATGGGTGCCAGGGCATCGGCGGCCAGCCCGGGGTGGCGCACCCGCTCGTCTTCGACAACCTCAAATCGGTCGATCGTACCGGCACGCAGTGCCCAGTGCTCTCCTTCGACCTGGGCGCTAAACGAGCCCTGCTGAGAGCTTTTCAGGTCGAGGGCGCGTCCCGTCGGGCTGAACTCTTCGGGGGCCATAATGGAGGTCTCGGCCGCAAACTCATAACGCAGAGGGCAGCGCGTGAGCGTCTCCATGTCGTAGCGGGGCGGCTGCGTGGGGACTTCCTTGAGAGCGCGCAAGGTGATCGTCTCGGGCAGTGCCTCGACAAAGGTCGCAGGCGCCAGCTCGCTGGCGGGCACATCTTGCGGCGGCTCGCTTGTGCGATCGCAGCTGGCAGAGAAAGTCGTGATTGTGAGCGGAAGGAGCAATAAAAAGGGCTGACGCATAGTTGGTTCCGAGGTCGGGAGGGCCGCGAAAAATGCGGCGATAGGCCATGTAGGATAAACCTTATCGTAGAGTAGGCTGCCTTCTTTGGCCAGCGAGCCATCGCTGTGTTAGCGTGCCCCCGATTGACACGTCGCCCCCCCCCTCTTTTCCAGTCGAACATAACGAACCCATCGCCCTGGCGTTGGGACTGTGAGGTTACCCATGGTGTGGACGATCTCCGGCGCGGTACTTCTCTTCCTGTTGCTCGTGGTGGTCTATGATGTGACCCAGCGCAAGCACGCGATCCTTCGAAACTTCCCGATTATCGGGCACTTCCGCTACATGCTGGAGTCGGTGGGGCCGGAACTCCGGCAGTACATCGTGACCAACAACGCCGAGGAGCGCCCCTTCTCGCGCGACCAGCGCCGCTGGGTTTATGCGTCGGCCAAGAAGCAAAACAACTACTTCGGCTTTGGTACCGGCAACGACATGGAGACCTCGCCGAACTATCTGGTGATCAAGCCTTCGGTGTTTCCCTACCGCGAGCCGCAGCCGGGCGATGAGGATTACGATGAGCTTCACGCCATCGGCTGCGCCAAGGTGCTGGGTGGGGCACGGGGGCGAGCGAAGGCCTTTCGACCCACGTCGGTGTTTTATGTTTCGGCGATGAGCTACGGCTCGCTGAGCGGTCCGGCGGTCGAAGCGCTCAACCGCGGCTGTGACATCTCCGGTGCGCTGCATAACACCGGGGAAGGTGGGATCTCGCCCTACCACCTGCATGGAGGTGGACTGATCTGGCAGCTCGGCACCGGCTACTTCGGTGCGCGTGACCGTGATGGGAACTTCTCGCTGGAGGAGTTGCTCGCCCGTGTGGAGGGGCAGCCGGTAAAAGCCATTGAGATCAAACTCAGTCAGGGGGCCAAGCCCGGCCGCGGCGGGGTGCTGCCCTCTGAGAAGATCACCGCTGAGATCGCCCAGATTCGCGGCATTCCGATGGGCCGCGACTGCATCAGCCCGGCGGCGCACTCTGCTTTTGGCAACGTCGATGAGCTGCTCGATTTCGTCGAGTCCATCGCCGATGCTACCGGTCTTCCGGTGGGCATCAAATCGGCCGTGGGCGATCTGGGCTTCTGGGAGGAACTCGCCGATAAGATGGTGCCCGGCGATCGCGGCGTGGACTTTATCGCCATCGACGGCGGGGAGGGGGGGACCGGTGCGGCTCCGCTGGTCTTTGCGGATAACGTGGCGCTTCCCTTTAAGCTCGCGTTTTCAAGGGTTTATAAGATCTTTGCAAGCCGTGGTATTCAGGACAAGATCGTCTTTATGGGCACCGGCCGGCTGGGGTTTCCGGAGGCCTCGTTGTTGGCCTTTGCGATGGGGGTCGACATGGTGGGTGTGGCCCGCGAGGCGATGCTCTCGATCGGCTGCATTCAGGCGCAGGCCTGCCATACCGGGCGCTGCCCGGCGGGTGTGGCCACGCAGAACCGCTGGCTGATGCGCGGGCTCGACCCGACCAACAAGGCCGCGCGCATGGCCAACTACATGGTCACGTTGCGTAAAGAGGTGATGTGGTTGACCCGCGCTGTAGGCGTGGCGCATCCCTCGGAAGTGACGCTGGATCATTTCGAGATCCTTGACGAGTGCTTTGGCGCGCGCAGCCCCCGCGAGATCTTTGGCTACCCGGTGGAGCATATCGAGCGTCCCTCGGTGGAGCTGAAAGAGCCTGTTGGTATCTCTGACGAGTCGATTCCCCTCCCCCGGCTTGCTGCCGATTCAAGCGTCGAGGAGCGTGTTGAAGTCGAGATTTGACTTCGCCGTCGCCTTCTGATTGAACCGAAACAGCCCCCCACCCGGTGGGGGAGATGATCCGGCGAGCCCCCCCGGGCCCCGAGTACCTGCAGAGTTCGGAAGACCATGTCCAACCCCACCTTCCCACAGATTAGCGGGCCTGTTGCCGGCAGCAACGGCCACGTCTTCGGCGGCCCGATCGCCGATCCTCCTGCGGTAAAGAAACGTTAATTTTACAGAAATAACGTATTTTTCCAGTGCCGCAGGAATCCCTTCCTGCGGCCTTTTGATTTCTTGCCAGGTTCGCAGGGATTGCCCTGACGCAAACGAGGTAAGAAATGTTCCGAAAATCGGGTGTAAATCAGCGGCGTCGCGGGCTGGCCGAACGAATCCCGCGGGTGGCGAGCCTGTCGTGGCCGATCGTAATCAGCATGCTCTCGTTTACTGCGATGGAGCTTGCCGACACCCTCTTTGTGGGGTGGCTGGGCACTGCGGAGCTGGCCGCTGTGGGGCTGGCGACGACGGCGACCTTTCTGATTAACGGATTTTTTATGGGAACGCTCCAGGGGGTGAGCGTGGTGGCGTCCCAGGCCAGCGGTTCGGACAACCGGGAGCGCGCGCTTCAGAGCGCCAGCGCCGGGATCCTGCTGGCGATTCCTTTCGGCCTGGCGGTGGTGGGGTTGAGCCTGCTTGATGTGTGGATCTTCCAGGCGCTGGGCGGAGAGGCGCATGTGCAGGCGATGGCCCGCGAGTACTTCGGGATTCGCGCGCTGGGTGCAGGGCTCTGGTATGTCTCGCTGGCGCTCTGCAACTATTACCAGGGCGTGGGCGATACGCGCACGCCGATGAAGGTCAACATCCTGGCCAACGCGATCAACATCGTTCTCGATCCGATTTTGATCTTCGGTCTGGGCCCGATTCCGGCGATCGGCGTGCAGGGCGCGGCCATCGCCACGGTGATAGCCCAGGGCGTGGGGCTTGTGGCGGTGCTCTGGCATTTTGCGCGACACAGCGGGCTCTTGCGTCGGGTGCCGATGGAAGTGGTGCGCTCGATCGGCAGGCTGGGCCTGCCGATGGGCGTGCACTATGTGCTGGGGATCGGCGGATTTACCCTCTTCACCGCGCTGCTGGCTCGTCTGGGCACCGTGGAGCTCGCGGCTCACCAGATCGCTTTGAAGGTGGTCAGCGTGAGTTTTTTGCCCGGGAAGGGGATCGGGCAGGCTGCCACGATTCTGGCTGGCCAGCACGTGGGTGCCCGTCATTACTCAGAGGTGGCTCGATCCTACCAGGCCGCGCTCGTGTTGACCTGGCTTTTGATGGGGCTCTTCGGGCTGAGCTTTGTGCTCTTCCACGATGCCATTGTGGGCGTGTTTACCAGCGACGGGGCGACCATCGCGCTGGCCGGAAAGTTGTTGATCGTCGCGGCGATCTTCCAGCTTTTTGATGCCACTGTGATTGTGACTGCCGGTACGCTCAATGGCGCCGGGGACACCCGTTTTACGATGTTTGCGGGCATCGCGGGTGCCTGGTTCTTGCTCGTGCCCTTTGCCTACCTTTTCGCCTATGTGATGGGATGGGGAGCGGTGGGAGCGTGGATGGCGTTGGTGGTGGAGATGGCGGTGGTGGCCGGTGTGTTGGCGCTACGTTTTCAGGGTGAGGGCTGGCGGCGAGCGCTGCTCGACCCTCAAAAAAAACGGCCGCTGCGCGCGCGCCTTGGTCGGCGAGCCGCCTGATCGAGTTCATCAGGCAGCTCGCAGTGCTGAGAGCTCCATGGACGGACGCGTAGAAAAACCCCTGGCGAGCTGCGGCTCGCCAGGGGTTTTTCTACACCAGCACGAAGGCCCGGTCCTGACGCCCCGGTCGCATGAGGTCGTTGAAACATGCGTATGAAAGGCATCTTTGTGCCCGGCGCTCAGGACTCTTTGCGCCGGATGTAGAGGGTTTTTTCCACCCGGGCGACAAGTTCGCCCTTCTGATCGCGGATCTCGACTTCAAAGACGGGCTCGTAGACGCGTTGGTTCTCAAGCGCGAGCCAGACCTTGTCGATGTCCTCCTGCGTGAGACGAAATTCGGCGTGAACGGTCGAGCGCCCCGGGCGCTTGAACGCGATGGTGGCGGACTTGTCCCAGACGACGACTTCGGGGCCGAGGTTCTTGAGGAGCATCAACATAAAGAAGGGATCGACCATCGCGTAGAGGGAGCCGCCAAAGTGGGTGCCCACGTAATTCTGGTTGGTCAGTTTCAGCGGCATCTCCACGCGGATGTGGCGATAGTCGGGCGCGATGTGACGTACGCGGATGCCGGCGCCCAGGTAGGGCGGGTAGAGGCGCAGGACGAGATCGAGTCGTTCGGTCATCGCGCGGCGCGTGCGCTTGAGCAGGGGGCGTAGCATGGGAGAGCTCCGGGCGTTGAAAGGGGATGCAGCTACGGCAGGGAGGTGGGGCGTTGGGCAGGGCTGCCATGCAGTGTTATCGTCAGCATCTATGGGAATGGTCAACGGACGGTAGGAGCATGCGATGTGGCGAGGGGCCTGGCGAGGTGGTGCGTGGTTAGGAGTGATGCTGATCGCGGTGGTGATGGTGGCCTGCAGCTCTCCGGGGGATGACGCGCGCACCGATGGTGGTGAGCGGGACTCTGGCGAGCACGATGCAGGGGGGAGCGAGGACGTCGGCGAAGATGCTGATGTTGGAGGGCTTGAGCCCCCCCGTTGTCAGGCGTTTCCTCAATGCGCAGACGACGAGCGGGTCGTCGACTGCCAGTGCGTCTCCAACCTCGACCGGCGTTGCTCCTATGATGATGAGTGCCGCCCTGAGGAGACCTGCCAGGAGATCGAGGCGGGGCGTCCGAAGGTGTGCATCTATGAGCCGCCGGCACCCCGCGGGTGCCCTGGCGAGCCGGGCTGTGAGGCCGGGGCGCAGGAGGTTCTTCTGGCCGGAGCCGCCAGCATGATCATTACCCCGGAGTCCTTTAAAGCACCGCCCGCCGAGGGTGAAAGCGACCCGGGGTGGGAAGATGATGCGATGTGGATCGCGGGTTTCTCCAGCGGGCGCCCGGCGCTCTTCTGCCCTGAGGAGCGCATCGGGTGCGACG
Organism: Lujinxingia sediminis; assembly: GCF_004005565.1. Lineage (NCBI taxonomy): Bacteria > Deltaproteobacteria > Bradymonadales > Lujinxingiaceae > Lujinxingia > Lujinxingia sediminis. Next base: position 128,689 of record NZ_SADD01000012.1, read on the forward strand.
GGCCGGAGTGTTGCGTCTCGAAGTTTGCGCACGACGATCTCAAGAGCCAGATCGTGGTGTTGCGCCAGGATGAGACGACGGTGGCGATGGTTGCGCTCGATGTGGTGGGGTTCTTTCATACCGACGTTCAGGCGTTGCGCGCCCGCATCCCGGCGGAGCTGGGCATCGACCACCTGATCGTTGCTTCCACTCATAACCACGAGGCGCCCGATACCGCCGGGCAGTGGGGGCCGGGCTCCCCGCTTCCGAACCGAAGCGGGCGCAACCCGGCGTTTATCGAGCGTATCCTCTCTCAGACCTTGCTGGGGTTGGAGCAGGCCGTTGCGAACCTGGAGCCTGCTCAGGTTCATGCAGCCGTGCTCAAACCCGGGGTGGAAGGTCTGGCGATCAGCGACAGCCGTCCCCCCTATATCTTCGATGATAACCTGCCGGTGGTGCGCGTGAGTGCGGTCGATTCAGGGGAGACGATCGCCACGCTGCTCAGCTTCGCAAACCACCCCGAGGTGCTCTGGTCGGGCAACCAGCTCATCACGGCCGACTATCCGCATTATGTGCGGAAGTACATCGAGCAGGGGCTGGAGGCCGTGCAAAACTCCCAGGGTCAGGAACTCAAGCCCGCGCTCGACGGGCTGGGCGGGGTCACCGTCTTTTTTGTCGGCGCGCTCGGCGGGCTCATAAACCCGGGGCGAGGCGGCGCGCTCAACTATGCGGACGAGGCATTTGAGGGGGAGCAACGCCATACCTTTGATGCGGCCGATGCTGTGGGGCAGCGCCTGGCGATGCACGTACTGCGGGCCCATCGCGATGGCGAGCTCCTCGCGCAGGACTCGCCGGCGTTGAGCTTTCGCACGGTGACCTTTCTTACGCCGATTGAGAATACGATCTTTCAGTTGGCGGCGTTTGGCGTGAAGTTGATCGAGCGCGACGTCTACAATGCTGCCCAGATTAACACGTTGCAGTTCTATCCGGGGCCGCCGCAGGTGCTCACCGAGGCTTCGGTGGTGGGGCTGGGCTCTGTGGCCTTCTTTACGGCTCCGGGAGAGGTGTTTCCGGAGAGTCTGGTAGGGGGGTACCCGGGCCGCACGTCCGTCTGGGACCCTGTGATCGGCGACGTGGAGGAGCGGCGCGCCGAGGCGGTCTGTGGTCCCGACGGCATGCCGCTTGAGGGGGGCGACGAGGGGGAGTCTCCCTGTGTGGTGCGGCCCGACCAGGTGAACCCGCCGGACTTTGGATTGGCTCCCCGGGGGCCCTACATCTATGAACGGCTGGGCTCCGGGGCGTTGCCTTTTTTCATCGGTCTGGGCGGTGATTTTCTGGGCTATATGGTGCCATCTTACGATTACGAGGGGCCGCAGGGAACGCAGGCTGCGCCGGGCTCCCATTATGAGGAAACCAACGGGGTCAACGGCCAGATTCAGGCCGACTGGGAGGCGGCGCTCGACCGGCTTTTGACGCCGCGTTGAGGCTCCCGGCCGGGCGGTGGACGGCCGATTGCTTGACGCCTGAACAGGCGTGCATAGCTTGACTCTCGACAGCGGGATCGCGTGGAGCTCATGGAGTGACAGGCTTCGACGCGTTCTCGACCCAATCACCATGATTTTTATGGACACCTCGCTGCGGGAGGGGAGACGTCAGGGTGGCCTTTTCGTAAGGCCACACGATGAGGCTGCGCCTTGTTTGCCTGACACCGGCCCCGGTGGTGTGTGTCTGCCCATGGAGCAAAAGCGATGCGTATTGAGAAGTTTACGATCAAGTCGCGTGAAGCCCTCTCCGAAGCTCAGGATCGTGCCGCCGAGGCACAGCACCCGGAGGTTCGCACGATTCATCTGCTCGACGCGCTCTTAGAGCAGGACGAGGGCATTGTCTCTCCCATCATCAACAAGCTCGGCGCGAGCAGCGACCGGTTGCGCAAAGCGGTGCGTGAAGCTCTGGGGCGTATGCCTCGGGTGGAAGGCACGACGCCTTCGGTATCCAACGCGTTTGGCGAGGTGTTGCGTGTGGCCCAGAAGGAGGCCGACGGACTGCGCGATGAATACGTTTCGACCGAGCACCTTTTGTTGGCCTTAAGCGAGGCCAGAGATGAGGGCGGGCAGGTGTTGCGCTCGGTTGGCGTGACCCGCGATCGGGTGCTGGCGGCGATGACGGAGGTGCGCGGTAATCAGCGCGTCACGGACGTCAATCCGGAGAACAAATACCAGGCCCTGGAGAAGTACACCCGTGATCTGACGGCGATGGCCGAGAGCGGCAAGCTCGACCCTGTGATCGGCCGAGATGAAGAGATTCGCCGCGCGCTGCAGGTGCTCAGTCGACGCACCAAAAACAACCCGGTGCTCATCGGTGAGCCTGGCGTCGGTAAGACGGCGATTGCCGAGGGCATCGCCCAGCGCATCACCTCGGGCGATGTGCCCGAGAGTCTTAAGAACAAGCGGGTGGTCTCCCTGGACCTGGGGTCCTTGATTGCTGGCGCGAAGTTCCGCGGGGAGTTCGAAGATCGCCTCAAGGCGGTGCTCCAGGAGATCGATCAGGCCGCCGGCGAGATTGTGCTCTTCATTGATGAGCTGCATACGCTGGTGGGTGCGGGGGCCTCCGAGGGGTCGATGGATGCCTCCAACATGCTCAAGCCGGCGCTGGCGCGCGGGGAGCTTCGATGCATCGGCGCGACCACCATCTCGGAGTACCGCAAGTACATCGAGAAAGACGCCGCTCTGGAACGTCGCTTTCAGCCCATTCAGGTTGATGAGCCCACCGTTGAAGATAGCGTCACGATTTTGCGCGGGCTTAAGGAGCGCTACGAGGTGCACCACGGCATCCGCATCTCGGACGCGGCGCTGGTGGCCGCAGCGCAGCTGAGCCACCGCTATGTCACCGACCGCTTTCTGCCCGATAAGGCCATCGACCTGGTCGATGAGGCTGCGGCCGGCGTAAAGATGCAGCTGGAGAGTCTGCCCGAGGAGATCGACCGCATGGAGCGTCGCATCACCTCGATGGAGATCGAGCGCCAGGCGCTCAAACGTGAGGATGACGCCGCCAGCAAACAGCGCCTCGAAGAGGTCGAGGGAGAGATCGCCGAATTGCGTGAGAAGGCCAGTGGCATGAAGGCCACCTGGATGCGTGAGAAGGAGGTCATTCAGAAGGCGCGCGACTTTAAGCAGCGCCTCGAAGATCTGCGCGTTGAGTACGAGCAGGCTGAACGCGGTGGCGATCTGGGGCGAGCGGCAGAGATTCGCTTTGGCACCATTCCCGCCACCGAGAAGGAGCTGGAGGCGACTCACGAGGAGCTGGCGGAGCTTCAACAGAGTGGCAGCTTTCTTCGCGAGGAGGTCACCGATGAGGATGTGGCTCAGATCGTAAGCAGGTGGACCGGTATCCCGGTGCAGAAGATGCTCGAGAGTGAGCAGCGCAAACTTCTCACGATGGAAGACCGTCTGCATGAGCGGGTCGTCGGCCAGCATCAGGCCGTCGAAGCGGTCAGCGACGCGGTGCGCCGAGCGCGCAGCGGTCTTCAAGATCCGCAGCGTCCCATCGGTTCGTTTATCTTCCTGGGCCCGACGGGGGTGGGTAAGACCGAGCTTGCGCGCTCGCTGGCGTCTTTCCTCTTCGACGACGAGCAAAACATGGTGCGCCTGGACATGAGCGAGTTCATGGAACGCCACGCCGTCGCTCGCCTCATCGGCGCACCTCCGGGCTATGTGGGCTACGATGAGGGCGGCTACCTCACCGAGCATGTGCGCCGGCGCCCCTACACCGTGGTGCTCTTCGATGAGATCGAAAAAGCCCATCCGGATGTCTTCAACATCCTGTTGCAGATCCTTGATGAGGGACGGTTGACCGACGGCAAAGGTCGCACCGTCGACTTTACCAACACCGTCATCATCATGACCTCCAACGTGGGTAGCCACCACATCCAGGATTACGGCCAGAGCGATCCGGAGCGGGCCGAGGAGCTGGTGATGGAGGAGATGCGCGAGATGTTTAAGCCGGAGTTTCTCAACCGGGTCGACGACATCATCCTCTTCCAGTCGCTGACGCGGAAGGAGATGGACCATATCGTCAACATTCAGCTGGGCCGCCTGCGCAAGTTGCTGGAAGACCGCGGCTTCGGGCTGCGCGTAAGCCCGGAGGCGATGACGCTTCTGGCCGATCGTGGCTTTGATCCGGTCTACGGTGCGCGTCCGCTTAAGCGGGTTGTTCAGAAGGATGTGCAGAACGCGCTGGCGAAAGAGCTTCTGGCCGGACGTTTTGCCCCCGGTGAGACGATTGCGGTGGGCGTTGATGATGGCGAACTGACCTTTGAGGTCGCCGGCTCGGCGGGAGCGCAGGCCTCGGTGCATTGAGCCCGAGGCGGGGCGCCCCCCGGAGGGTTAGGGGGCGCCCGGTGAGTTTGGGTCGCGAAGGACAGGTGCAGGCCCCCCGGAGACGACGTCGACGAAGACGCGGTCGTAACGAGCGACCGCGTCTTTTGTGTTTGTTCATAGCGCCGACCCACGCATCTGCGATCTTGCGTCGGGGAGCGGGGAGCATGTTAAGCAGGGTGGGAGAGAACTTCTGGCCTGTGGGTACCTGGCGAGTGCGGCATCAATCGTGAGGATAGGATGGTGGTGGAGAGCAAACACGCAGGAGACGATGAGCTCCTCGAGTACCGTGCGCGGCGCGTGTGGGGCGCGAAGGGATGGACCGATCGAAGCTCGGTGTGGGTAAAGGGCGGTGAGGTTGTGGCGGTGGGGGCGCTTCCCGAGCGCGCGTCGCGCTACCGCACGATCGACCTCGGGGAGGTCGCGCTGGTACCGGGGCAGGTCAATGCGCATAGCCACGCCTTTCAGCGGGTGATGCGCGGGTTGTCGGAGCGGCGCGATCCGGCGCGCTCCGACGATGACTTCTGGACCTGGCGTGAGGCGATGTACGGGGTGGCGCTGAGTTTATCTGCCGAGGAGGTCGAGGCGGCCGCACGTCTGGCGTTCTGGGAGATGGCACGGGCGGGCATCACCCATGTCGGGGAGTTTCATTATGTGCATCATCGCCCCGATGGAGCGCCCTATGAGGACCCGAACGAGCTTGCGCATCGGGTGATCGCCGCGGCGCAGGCGGTGGGCATTCGCATCACGCTATTGCGGGTTGCCTACCACAGCGGGGATATCGGCAAGGTGGCGCAGCCGCGTCAGCGGCGTTTTATTGAGCCCGATGTTGCGACCTACCTCCGGCGGCTCGCTGCGCTCGAGGAGCGCTGGGGTAAGACGCCCGGGGTAAGCCTGGGTTCGGCGCCGCATAGTATTCGGGCGGTTGATCGGAGCTGGGTGGAGGCGATCGCCGAGTTCTGCTCCGAGCGCCAGATGGTGATTCATTCCCATGTCTGCGAGCAGCCTGCTGAGATCGCCGCCTCACAGCGCGCGTATGGCATGGGGCCGGTCGAGGTGCTGCATGAGTGGGCGGGGCTCAACCCACGTTGGACCCTGGTGCACGGTACCCATATGAGCGAGCGGGAGCTTGCGATTGTTGCCGAGACGCGTCCCACGATCTGTGCCTGCCCCACCACCGAGCGCAACCTGGGCGACGGTTTTTTGCCGGCGCGCGAACTGGTGAGCGCCGGAGTGCCGATCGCGCTGGGGAGCGACAGCCACACTGTGATCGATCCCTGGGAGGAGATGCGCCTTGTGGAGTACCACGAGCGCCTGCGCGCGCAGGCCCGAAATGTGCTGCCGGCCTGCGACCCGCAAGGCCGCATCGAGAGCGCGGCGGTGCTCTGGGAGATGGGCTCGGTGGGCGGTGCACGCGCGCTCGGTCGCAGCGTGAGCGGGCGAGTTGAGGTGGGGCAGCCGGCGGACTTCGTCGCGCTCGATCTTCAGTCTCCCTCGCTGTGGGGAGCCTCGGCCTCAACCTTGTTGGACCACATCGTTTTGAGTATGAGTGCCAGCGCGGTGCGCCACACCGTGGTGGCCGGGCGCTTGATCATTGAGGATCGCCGCCATGTCCATGAAGATGCGCTGCTGGCCGGCGCGCGTGAGTTGATGGCAAAGCGCGCCGCCGATGTTTCACCCCGATAGAATATGCCGCGCGCAGGATGGCTGCGCGCAACCCTGATGGTCGATTTTCCTCCCCCCGGAGACCTCCCGATGTCGAACTGGCCCGAGCTTTGGAAAGATCTCACCCTTTCGGTGATCGACGTGGAGACCACCGGTCTCGATCCTCAGAACGATCGCGTCACCGAGGTGGGCATCATTCGTTTTGAGGGCGGAGAGGTCGTGGAGACCTACGGCAAGCTCGTCAACCCGGGCTGTCCGATCCCTGAAGAATCCACGCGCATCACCGGCATCAAAGACGAAGACGTTAAAGACGCGCCCCGTTTTGAGGAGATCGCCTCCGAGGTCCATGAGCGTCTCCAGGGCGTGGGCATCGTGGCGTATAACCTGGCGTTCGACCGCAGCTTTATTCGCTACGAGCTGGAGCGCTGCGGGCTGAGCTGGCCGGAGGAGTCGCCCACGCTCGACCCGCTGATTTTCGCGCGGCAGTTTTTCAAAAATCACCCGCGCAAGAACCTCGGTGCGATCTGCAAACTTCTGGGCATCCCGCTCGAAGAGGCTCACCGTGCCACCCATGACGCCACGGTGACCGGGCATGTGCTCTACGCCTTTGCCGATCGTCTGCCCGAGCAGCTTGATGCGCTTTTGATGCTTCAGGCGCAGTGGGAGCAGCAGCAGGCCGCCGAGATGAGCGGCTGGCGTGGCCGGGGGCGCAGCGGCGGCGACTTTGAGTCGCTGGGCGATGCGCTGGGCGGGGCGGCGATCGGGTTGGGACCGGCCTACATCTACGGTGACGAGGCCGATCCGCTTCGCGCCCTTTACATGAGTGTGCCCGAGGCCAATGACTGAGACTGGCGCAATGACATTGAGGCTGGATGCAGAGCTGGAGCGCGAGGAGGTCTATGCGCCTCGCAGCCGCCGGTTCTGGCGGTCGCTCGATTATCTCTGGGGCTACATGCCCTCCTACCGCGATAGCCGTGCGGGGCGTCAGCGCGCGCGTCAGGTCAAGGTGGGGCTGGCGGTGCTGGGCGTGCTGGCAATGATCTTCGGCGGATCTGCCGGCCCGATTGTTCTGGGGGCACTGGCGGCCGCGCTGGCGATCGCTGCGCCGGTTCGTGAGTTGAAAAAGCGAAGCGTTCACAACAGGTTAAGGGCGCTTGCGGCCGATCGCGCGCGGCCGGTTTCTCATCCGGGAAGCGTGATCTTTGACGGGCGTCGGCTCGAGCTGCACGACGCCCAGACGATGCTACGGCGGGTGCTCGTGGATCGACCGGGGCGAGAGCTTGTGTTTCGGGTGCATGGGGAGAAGATCTGTGCGGGGTTGCGGCCGCGCTCGGGCAAAAAGCGCGACGCGATCTGGGTTTGCGCTCCGGGGCTGAGATCGGAGGATGTACCTGTGGCCTACGCCGGGGGGCTGGCCGACCTGAGCGAGCAGGAGGTCGATGTGCCTGCCAACGTCAGCGCGAAGGACTGGCGTCGACTGATCGAGACCCTGGGTGAGGTGATTCAATGAGCAGCGCGGTGGAGCGATTTCTGGAGCCCGGGGGGCTGCTCGATCAGAAACTTGAGCGCTATGAGTTTCGCCCCCAGCAGGTGCAGATGGCCCGGGTGGTGGCCGATGCGCTGGAAGGGCGTCACGCGGCGATCGTGGAGGCAGCCACCGGTACCGGCAAGACGCTGGCGTATCTGATACCGGCGCTCCTCTCAAAGCGCCGTGTGGTGGTGAGCACCGGCACCAAAGCGCTTCAAGAGCAGCTTTTTTTCAAAGACATTCCCTTTCTTCAAGAACATCTGCCGCGCTCCTTTAAGGCGGTGCTGCTCAAAGGGCGGCGCAACTACCTGTGCAAGCATCGCTTTGAGGAGATGGAGCGTAAGCCTGCGTTTCGATCGGCCGATGACGTGCGCATGTGGCCGGTGATCCGCAGCTGGGCGGGCAAGACCCGCACCGGTGACCGCGCGGAGATCGATGGGCTGCCTGATAATTACCCCACCTGGCAAGAACTCTCGGTGGGCTCGGAGGCCTGCCTGGGCACCAAATGCCCCTTCTACGATGAGTGTTTCGTCAACCGGGTGCGCGAAGATGCGCAGGAAGCCGACGTCATCGTGGTCAACCATCATCTCTTCTTCGCCGACCTGGCGCTGCGTCAGACGGGTTTTGCCGAGATCTTGCCCTCCTACGACGCGGTGGTCTTCGATGAGGCGCACCATCTGGAGAGTGTCGCCACCGAGTACTTCGGGTTGCAGGTCTCCAACTTCCGTTTCTGGGAGTTGGCCAGTGATGTCGAACGGGCGATGGAGAGCGACGAGGTCAGCGTGGAGGCCTCGGCCGATGTGCTGGAGGCGAGCAGCTACATGGTCAAAGTCGCAGGTCAGCTTTTTGACCGCCTTTTGGGCGTGTTGCGTGAGGGACGTCACGGGCTCGATGTGCTCGACGATATCCCGGAGCGGCCGGCCATCGATGAGGCGCTGGCCGAGGTGTACGACTCGCTCGACGATCTGGGAGGGGCCGTGCGTGCGGTGAGCGCCCTGGGAGAGTCGGGCCAGCGCCTGGCGCAGCGGACAAGCGAGCTGAGCTTTGAGCTCAAGCAGGTGATGAACTGCGATAACGCCCGCTACGCTTATATCGTAGAGCGGCGCGACCGCGGGGTCTTTTTGCAGGCCGCGCCCATCGATCTGGCCGGGCTGATGCGGCGCAAGCTGCTCGATACCCACGACGCGCTGGTCTTCACTTCGGCGACGTTGGCCACCGGCGGCAACTTCGAGTTCTTCAAGCGCCGCATGGGCATGCTGGGCTTTGAGCGCGAGGAGGGGCCTTCGGTGAAGCCGGTTAAGGTCGAAGAGCTGATCTTAGAGCCGGTCTTCGACTATGAGAACCAGTGCGTGCTCTATGTGCCCAGCAAACTTCCGGCTCCCAACGATCCGAAGTTCTGCGATAATGTGGCGCTGATCGTCGACTACCTGCTCAAGATCACCGAGGGGCGTGCGTTCGTGCTCTTTACGAGCTATATGAACATGAACGCGGTCTACGATCTTCTGGTCGACACGCTGGACTTCCCGGTGCTCCTGCAGGGGCAGGCCAGCAAGCGCGAGATTTTGGAGAAGTTCCGGTCGACTCCCAACGCGGTGCTCTTCGCCACGAGCTCGTTCTGGGAGGGAGTCGACGTGGAGGGCGAAGCGCTGAGTATGGTGATTATCGACAAGCTGCCCTTTGCCAATCCCTCCGATCCGCTGACCCGTGCTCGCCTCAACCTGGTGGATGAGCGCGGAGGCAATAGCTTCGCACAGATTTCATTGCCTTCGGCTGCGATCACCCTCAAGCAGGGGTTCGGGCGTCTGATCCGCTCGAAGAGTGATGTGGGGGTGGTGGCGATCCTGGATTCGCGCGTGGCCCATAAAAGTTACGGGCGCTACTTTCTCAACAGCCTGCCACCGGCCCCGGTGGTGTGGTCAGCGCCGGCGGTCAAGCGCTGGTGGTATCAGCGCCATCCCGACGCCTTGAGCACCGAGGGGTAAGGGGCGAGCGGCTTTTGCGCTGCCCGATACAATCTGGGAGGATTTGCAACGAAGCACAGGACGACTCGTCGCCGGTGATCAGGTTCAATAGGTGCTTGTTTATCGCGTCGCAGCTGGCCAGCCCCCGGGGTCCAGATATGCTTGAGTTGATCGAGAACGTCGTGTTGACCACGAGCTTTTTGCAGATCTTCATCCGCCTCTCGCAGATGTCAGCGACCGACGTTGTGTTGCTCTTTTTGCTTTCCAAGCCGGTGTTTGTGCTGATGGCCGCCGGCTCGGTGCTCCGTGGTAGGACAAAGCGCCACGATCACTATCTGGGGAGCGATCGCTCCGAGCGCTGTCTTCCGCGTTGAGCGCGGGCTGTGCTATGGCTGCGCGAAGAGGTTGGCCGGCGCGATGAGCGCGCCGGGGTCGCGCAGAGCTCGTGAGGCAGATGATGGGCACAGAGCCCGAAGCGTTAGAAGGGTTTGAGGTCGATGCCGGGATGTCTACTGGCAAGCGTGTCGCGCTTGGAGTGGGTGCGCTGCTGGTGTTCGTGGCGATTCTGGGGGCGGTCACGCAGATGGCCGGGGTGGGCTTTCTGGGGTACCGCTCGATCCTCTACGGCTCCGGCGAACTCTACGTGCTTAATCTGAGCGACGAAGAGCGCTTTGTGCAGGTGGAGGGTCGCGAGCCGGAGCCGGTCCTGGCGCAAAACGCTCAGATTGTGGAGCTGATCGGGGGCACCTCGAAGGTCGATATTCTCAACGCCGATAAGAGCCTCTGGAAGAGCTACGACGTGAGGATCGACGATTCGGCGGCGCTTTTGAACATCTCGCACGAGGCGTGCCTTGCGGTGGCCGATGTCACCAGTCTCTATCGCGGTCAGGACGAGGGGTTGAGCTTTCAAAAGTTGCTTGATGCCTCCACCGAGTTTTATGCGCTCGATTCGCATAACGTGATCTGGCCGCGGCGCAGTTTCCCCGCGCGCATCGATCCCTCGAAGGGACCCACGCTCTGGGTGGAGATCGTTGCGTGTCGACTCTTTGATGATCCGAATTACCTCTCGGAATACCTCATGATTCGCCTGCAGCAGCGCATGGAAAAGCGCGGCCAGGCGGAGTGATGATGACCGGGCCGGGATCCTATGCCGGCGGCTAGTGGCAATTCGAGCTTGGGTTTTGCGCGCCTCAACGCTAGGGTGAGCTATCGCCTTTTTGAGTAACGCTTGACCCGTTTCGGACACTGCGGCCTGCATGACCACATCCGAGGAGCCATCGTCGGGGAGCCCGAAATTCACCCCTTCGGGGGTGCGTCTGGGCAAGTTTCAGATCTTCGAGCAGATCGGCCAGGGGGCGATGGGCGAGGTGTATCGGGGGTATCAGCCTGAGCAGGGGATGGAGGTCGCCGTCAAGGTGATCTCGGGCGATCAGGCCGGTGAATCAAGTTACCAGAGAGCTTTCGGCCATGAAGTGCGCAGTGTGGCGGGGTTGGATCACCCCGGCATTGTGCGGCTTTTTGATTACGGGGTGATTGGTGAGAACCGCCTGGATCTGGCGCCGCGCGCGTTTCGTCCGGGAAGTCCCTACCTGGTCATGGAGTACGCGCGTGCCGGCACGCTGGCTGGCTTGATGGACGAGGCTCAACCCTGGGTGGTGATTGAGCTTGTGGTGTATGCCATTCTCGACGCGCTGGCCCACAGCCACGCGCGCGGTGTGGTGCACCGCGATATAAAACCTCAAAATGTGCTTCTGGATCGCGGAGAGGAGAGCTGGCCGGGCGTGCTGCTGACCGACTTCGGTCTGGCCTACGCTCTGCAACCCCAGGACGGGGTTGTGCAGAGTAAGAAGGTGGCGGGTACGCCGCAGTATATGGCGCCGGAGCAGCTCCTGGGGCGCTGGCGCGAGTACGGCCCGGCTACCGACCTTTATGCGCTGGGGTGCGTGATCTTCGAGATGATCTGCGGGGAGGTGCCGTTCGGGGGCGATAACGTGATGCAGATTGCCCGCGCGCACCTCGATCATCCGCTGCCGCCTCTTCGACCGCGTGGCGAGGTGCCGGAAGGCGTGGAGGGGTGGCTGGCGCGTCTTCTGGCCCGCGATCCGCGACAACGCTGGGCATCGGCGGCGCTTGCCGCCCGGGAGCTGCGGCGTGCGGTGGGGCGTGCGTCGGTCGGGGTGAGCGCGCGCCAGTGGCAGGCGTTGTTGCAGGCCAACACCACGTCGACCGACGAGCGGATGAGCGCAGAGGTGCGCGGGCCGGGATCGGGGCAGATGTCGCCCTTTCATGCGCTTACGCCGCTGTTGAACTTCGAGCCTGTGCGATCGGTGGGCGACGTGTCCGAGCGATTTACGCCTCTGCCCGCCAACTGGGAGCGACCGAGGCGAGCCTCAAGCATTCGGGTGGCCGGTGCCGGGCTGGGGCTCTTTGGACTGCGACGACTCTCGACGGTGGGGCGCGAGAACGAGCGCGAGCTGCTCTGGTCAACGCTTCGCCAGGTGATCGCCACTCGGAAGCCTGCTGCGGTGATGCTCACCGGGGCACCGGGGGTTGGAAAAGATCATCTTGCGACCTGGCTTGTGGAGCGGGCGCAGGAGGTGGGATCGGCCCGGGCTCTGCACGTGCGCTACCGCGCCGACGGTGACGCCAGCGATGGAGTGATGGACGCGTTGATGCATCACCTCGGATTGGACGGGGTGGGGCGCGCAGAGGTGATGGGCCATCTGGAGGCGATTGTTCGCGCGGGCGGAGGCGACGATCCCTACCTCTGGCAGGCGATGACTGAGCTGTTGCTTCCCTCGCAACCCGGTGATGAGGCGGGCGTACGTATGAGCGGCCAGGCTCAGCGTCAGCGTGCGTTGGCCGATTTCTTAATGCGCATGACCATGTCAGGCCCGCTGATCATTCGGCTGCAGGATGTGCATCGCAGTGTGGAGGCGCTGGGCTGGGTGAGCCTGTTGCTCCATCAACTTCAGGAGCGCGTTCCGATCTTTGTGGTGATGAGCGCGCGCGATGACGCGATGGCGCTGAGTGAAACGCACGCTCGGGCTTTAGGGGAGCTGCGCGAAGGCGGGGCGTTTTCCGAAGTACCTGTCGAGGCGCTCAGCCCGGCTGATACCCAGAGCTTTGTGGAGGAGCTGCTCTTTTTGGAGCCGGGCCTGGCCCGGGAGGTTGCCGAGCGCTGCGCGGGAAATCCGCTGGTGGCCACAACCCTGGCAGCACGCTGGATAGAACGCGGCCTTCTGCAGCCCACGCTCGATGGGTTTCGGCTGGAGCGAGACGTTGCCGCCAGCGAACTTCAGGATGACGAGCTTCTGTGGTTGGCCCCGGCGTTGGCCCTGGTGGATGTGTACGGTGCAGACCAGCTCTTCGCCTTGCAGCTGGCCGCGGTGCTGGGCGCGTGCCTGGAGCTGAAAGACTGGAAGCGAGCCTGTGAACTCGCCGAGATCGCGTGGACCAATGACGTGGTGGAGCATCTTCTGGTGCGACGTCACCTGGTGGAGGTGGGGGGCGATAAGTTGGCGTTTTCGCATAACCTCTTGAAGGAGGCGCTGCTCACTCACCTGCGCGGTTCGGGAGGTTGGCAGAAGGCGCATGCCCTCTGCGCGCAGGTGTTGGAACCGGCGGTTGCTCGTGGCGAGGAGGGAGCGCTGGAGCGGTCTGCGGCGATGCTCAAAGAAGGCGGCGAGCTCGAAAAGGCTGTACGACGCTACATGGAGGCCAGCGAGCTTCGTCGACTTCGGGGTGAGCAACACGTAAACGCGTATTTGCTTGATCAGGCCTGGCAGGCCCTGGAGCGACTTGCCGACAACCACGACGAGGACATCGCGCGACTTCAGGTGAAGTTGGCTCTCGGGCGTTCCTGGGCGTACAACTCGATGTACTATGTCGGGCTTTCGCTCGAATGGGCGGAGCGGGCGGAGACGCGCGCGCTGGAGTTAGGAGATGCCGCGTTGGTCGCCCAGGCACGAGCCCTGGCGGGTTCCTGTGCGATTGTTTGTGGTCAGCCTGCACAGGGGGAGACGCTCTTGCGTCAGGCATTGGAGCATTTTCGCGACCATGGTTCGGGGGGCTCTCCACGCGCTTATGCGATGGCTGCGACAGCCCTGGCGCGCTCTCTGGCACGCCGCTCGGAGTGGCTCAACGTTTCCTCCCTGCTTCAGGAGGCCGTGACGCAGGCCGACGCGTCGGGCGATATCGTCCTGGTGGCCAACGTTCGTTTTGACAATCTGTTGCTGCGTCATAAGCGGGGGGATGTGCCGAGCCTGGCGGAAGTCGACGAGCTGATCGCGATTTGCGAGTTGGCCGATCAGAGCATGGGGCTCTCGGAGGCCTTTAACCTTCGCGCCGAGGTCTTGAGGTTGCAGGGAGATCTGGAGGGCGCGCGTGCAGCACTGGAGCGCTCGCTTCATTATTGCAGCCGCGTCAATGTGCAGAACGGCATGGTGGCGATGATCAACCTGGGGCTGATGTTGATCGCCGAGAAGAACATCGAAGAGGCGCGTTCTTATTTTGAGCGCGCGGCGGTGAGCTTCAGACGACAGCGTCGTCCGCAGCTTTTGCTTTATGCCGTGTTGGGCTGTCTGGTGAACGCGCTCAACGAGCGGGAGCAGGGGCGTGTCCAGTCGCTCGCCGACGAGGCGCTGCGCTTGATTCGGGATACCCGATTTTATGGCGATGGCGACGCCCGCCTGCTGATCGAAACCGCCACCGAACTCGCTGAGGAGGGAGGCGAAGAATGGGTGCTGCGGGCGCGTCTCAGGGAGCTGCGAGAGGCGATGCCACACCTTCTCACAGCTCCCTGAGCACGCGGGGTAGCGCGTTTACGGCACTGACGTCACCGGCGCGAGGTTTTTGTAGTAGAGGTAGGCGTCGTTGAGCTTGCGCGAGGTGATGGTGACGACGCTTTCGACGTTGAAGGTCGCGAAGATGCCGGAGTTGTCGATGTAGTTTGCGATGTCATCGACATCGAACTCATCGCCTTCGATGTCGATCCAGCTGGCTCCCTCAGCGCTGACCATGTAGCCGCCCACGTTGTTTGTGGTCATCTCGGACAGCAGATCATTGCGAAAGGCATTCATATCTTTGTCGCTTACGCCGGAGTACGTGGCTTCAGCTTTGAGTCGTTTATCGGCCATGCGTATTACCTCGGTACTGAGGGCAGAGAGGTGCACTGAGTGAGAGTGGCTCTCTCAAACCCAATCCCAGTGTGATGTGGCGACAGGAGCGCTGGCAAAGCGCTTCCCTACAACAAGGCCGGCCAGTCACGCAGGACAGCGAGTCGATCGGTGGCGAGAGCGCCGGGATCCCTCCCTATCTTGTAGTGACGTTTTGTAAGTATGGCGGGTTCGTGACGAGACTTCAAGCTTTAAGCCCAGATGTTTCGCGGCCTTAGAAGTAGGGGGGCGCGGCAATTTTTTGGACGCCGCACCTCTCTATGCTCTATAAGCAGGGCATGAACGGGGAGTCGAAGAGCGAACATAGCGTGGCCAGGACCCTGGCAGATGGGCAGGGGACATCAGGGCGTGGAAGCCATCCGGTCGGGGCGGCGCTGCTTATGTGCGCGCTGGTCTGCGGAGGACTCTGGGCTGGCGTGGAGGCGCTGCGCAGCCCCACGGTGCTCAAGCGGGCCATTGCGCCTCGCCTGGCGACGGTGGCGGCGCAGCAGGGGGTGGACCTGAGTATTGGTGCGATGGGGCCCGCCGGTTGGACGGGGGTGCGCGCCTATGAGGTTCGGGTCGGCAAGACGCAGGGAGGGCAGCGGGCGGAGGCACGTTTTGATGAGGTGGAGCTTCATCTGGACTGGTCTGAAACCTTGCGGGCCCGCGCGCCGAAGTTGGGGGAGGTGCGGCTGGGCAGGTTTGAGCTCTGGGGAGGGGAGGCATCTGCCGAGGCGCCTGATGTTCGAGAGGGCGCGGATGAGGTTAGCGCAGGGAGGGCATCGAATGAGGGTAGCTCGGAGCGGACGTCTTTGCAGGCGGCGGGGCGGACGGAGCGCTTTCTGGCGCCGGTGGTGCGCGTAAGCTGGGAGGGGGGGCCGGTTGATCTCCAGGGCGCGCTGTGGCCCGTGGAGTTGGGCGCTGGTGAGGCGCGCGTCGATGTGACCGGGCGCACGTTGGTGTCGATGAGCGCTCGCGGAGAGCTGGACTCGCAGCCCTTTGAGGCCGGGCTTGAGGGCGAGGCGCTGGTGGTGCGTACCGAGGCGATGGATGTGGCCGCGCTGCTCAGAGCACCCGCAGGTCAGCTCGAGGTGGAGTCGGTGTCGCTTGAGCTGGGGGCGTCGCTCGCCAGGTTGAAGACGGGAAAGATGCCTGAGCGCGTGACGCTTACGAAGATGCGTGCACGGCCTTCTGAGAGGGCGGATGTGGCGCTGGAGGCGGATACCTCCACCCTGGAGCGCCGCGGTCCGACGGTGATCTGGCGTTCGGAAGGGGCGCGGGTTCGGGGCGCGCAGACGATCTACGCGTTGCGTGATGTCGAGTTGAGCTACCGTGCCGATGTGCCCGGGATCGGCCTTGTGGCCGAGGTGCTCGACGATGAGGGGGGGCACCTCAATGTGGAGGCGCAGTGGCATCTTCCCAGCGCGATGGTTGGCATCAACGCCTGGTTCCACGACTTTGCCTGGGATGGCACCACGCCCTGGCCGGTGCCCGGCTCTTCGCGCGTGGAGCGGGCGCTTTTGGAGGGGACGCTGCATGGCGAGGTGGACCTGGCACAGCGCATCGCTGACCTCAACGGGGATCTTGTACTGGAGGAGTTTCATGTCAGCGCACCCTTCCTGGCCGAAGAAACGCTGAAGTTTAAGGCGATGGAGGTCGGCCTGGGCGCGACCTTTGATGCCGGCGCGCGCGCGTTGAGTGTGGGGGCGGGGCGCCTGAAGTTGGGCGAGCTCGACGAGGTGCGCTGGTCGGGGCATGTGATCGATGCTGGCCGGGGGTTCTCCTTTGGATGGTCACTCGCCGGCGACGACCTGGACGCGAGTCAGGTGCTCTCGGAGCTTCCCGAAGCGATGAGTGGGATGCTGGCCAAGACCCGGATGAAGGGGCGCTTTGGGGTGGATCTTGCCACCTCCGGGCACAGCGCGTTTCCTGACAGCCTGATGCTCGACGTGAGTTTTACAGGGGATGTTCAGGTCGAAGACTCGCTGCGCTGGGATGCGATGCGGGCCGCCGGTGTTGAGGTTCCCGAAGAAGCTGGCGGTGGTGGTTTCTTTGATTCCAGGGCGCATCCGGCTCGTGACGTCGATCCGAAAGAATGGGTGCGTATCGCGCGTCTGCCCGCCCATGTGCCCTCGGCGCTGCTCTCGGCAGAAGATGCGACCTTCTTGCAGCACGCCGGCCTCGACTGGGTGGGGTTGCGCATGGCGATGGTGCATAACCTGCGGGAGGGAGCGCTGGAGCGCGGCGGCAGCACCATCACTCAGCAGCTGGCGAAGAACCTCTTTTTGACCCGTGATCGCACCATCTCACGCAAGCTCCAGGAGGCGTTTTTGACCTGGCGCATGGAGAGCGAGCTGAGCAAAGAACAGATTCTGGAGCTCTACACCAATGTGGTGGACTGGGGCCCCGGGGTTCACGGGCTCTACCAGGCATCGCGCTTCTACTTTGATCGTAACCCCGATGAGCTGAGCGTCTCGCAGAGCGCGATGCTCGGGGCGATTCTGCCCGCGCCCTCACGCTTCGGGGCGTTGATCAAGGCCGGCTATCTGCCGTCGAGCCGTCAGGACAAGATGAGGCGCGTGCTGGTGAATATGCGCTTTCTGGAGCAGTTGACCTGGCCGGAGTACCACGCGGCGCTCGACGAGGTGAATCGCGGCAACCTGGGCGGGGTGCAGCTTGCGGTATGCGCCGATGATGAGACGGCCGGTGAGGATGATCGCAGTTGTGTCGAGGTGTTGGAGTCGCAGGTCGAGGAGGAGGGCGATGGCGAGATGTCCTTTGAAGATGGCGAGGGCAGCCACATCCCCACGGAAACCGGATGGATGCCGCTAACCCACTGAGCCGCCTGTTGCCAGCTGTTGGGATGTCAGCCCCGGGACGCTCCGCGTCCCGGGGCGCTTGTTTTTTGCCCGCGAAAACCCACGCGGGCATCTCCCTGCGCCTTCGGCGCACAGCCTGAACCTTCACTCCTCTGGCGCGACGACGGTGAGGTTGCCATCGGCGCTGACGATGAGCAGGGCCAGGGTGCGCGCCGCATCGGTGGTATTCAGCAAACCGCTGGCAACGAGGGTGAGCGCTTCGCCATCAAGCAGGGAGAGGGGCAATGCAAAACCCGCCAACGGGGTGGTCGTGTCGGCTGCGGGCGTGATCTGAGCGACGATGTCTTCCGAGGCGACGCTGAGATAGCCGTCAAAATCACCGTAGGTCAGTGTCTCGCTCAAGATCTGCGCGGACTCCCCGGCGTCTGTGACAAGCGCAACGGTGGGGGCGTCAGGCACGCCGTGGAAGACGAGAAGATCGACGGTATCGGGGCTGCGGGCCTCCTCAAGCGCGTCGGAGTTGAGGAAGATTCGCAGGGCGATGTCTTCGCCGTCGGGGTTGGCGGTGAAGGCTCCCGGATCGAGGACGCCGCCGATCACCGCGACCGCCCGTTGCCCCTTGCCCAGGTTGAGGGTGCTTGTGAGCACCTCGGTGTTGGCGTCGCCTTCCGCAGTGGCGAGAAGTTCGATGTCTTCGCCGGCGACGATGGTTCGAAAGGAGGTTGCCTCGCGGAAGGCCACCGCCGGGTAGGTCAGCTCGTTGTCGAGGTAGAGATCAACGGAGGCTGCGTCGGGGTCTGGCGCGTTGTGGATCAGTTGCAGGCGTGCGGCTTCATCCAGTGCGATGCCCTCGCTACGATCGCCGCCGTAGCGCGAGGGGAAGAGCGTGAGCTCGAAGGCTGCATCGGGATTCTGAGCGCTGTCTGCAAAGCCGGTGGCGACGACCACAAAGGCCTCTCCGCCGGTCAGCTCCGGAGTTTGAAAGGAGCCCTGGCGAGCGCCATCGGAGGCCCGGAGAAGATCAAAGGCCAGCACCCCCGGGGCGACCGAGAGGTAGCTTTCTGCGAACTCACCATACGCGAGTTGCGAGAGGAGTTCGGTGCCGTCGGGGAGCGCCAGCGCCACGGCGGGCTGGTCGCTGGAGGCGTGGAAGATGGCGAGCTGGTCGAAGTTCGGTTCGTTGGAGCGCTCCCGGGCGTCGGCAAAGGTGGTGAGGCTCAAGGTGGTATTGGCCCCGTCGGGGTTCGGACTGAAGCCTGGCGGGTCGAGGACACCGGCCACCACGATGATCGTGCGTTCATCGGCCGGGAGCGCGACCGCACTGAACGTGCTCAGCGCATCGTCGACACTTTCCGAGTCCCCCGGGGCGATAGCGATCTCCAGATCGTCGCCGCCGTCCACATCCACAAAGGGTGTGGTGGTACGAAACTCGAAGTCATCCAGGAGCAGAGTCTCATTGAGGTACACATCGACGGATGCGGCGTTGGGGTCGGCCGCGGCGTGAATGAGCTGAATGCGCGCCTGACCCGCGGGGATGGGAACCTCCTCATCGTCGGCGTCACCGGTGTCAGCGTCGGCATCGTCGGTGTCATCGGCGTCGTCTTCGACATCCGGGGGGGGGGCGTCTTCGGCGTCGCCAGCATCGTCGGTATCCCCCGCATCGCCGGCATCCAGGTTGGGATTGTCGTCCGGGTCGTCATCGTCGCAGGTGCAGGCACCGCCGAAGACCAGGAGCCCGCAGAAGATCGGGGTCAGCAGGCGGTGCAGCGAAAGCGTGGCAGGTAGAGGGGGGAGGCGATGCGGCATGGAGGCTCCTGGAACGAGGTGGTCAGGCAGAAGATGAGGCTCGTCGGCGAAGCTCCAGCGGAGCCTCGGCGCGACTGCCACAGACCTCGTGCGCGCCCCCATCGATGGCGGAATCTGTCATGCGGAACGACGCCGGGGCCCTTCCGGGGCCTGCCGGGCAGGTCATGGCCCGCAGGGCGGCGTGTCCGTACGTTTGAGAGAGGGGATGGTAGACACTCCATCATCCCCGGCAAGCGCTCGGCGAGCTGTGTCCGTGCGTACCTTTAAGAGGAACGAGGATCCTTCAGGGCAACGCGGTAGAGCCGGGAGGTACGCGATGGTACGTCGACGACGAACGCCTCAGACCCAGCGCTGGATACGCTGGGGCGCGGCCACGGTGCTGGTGTTTTTGCTGGTCTGGGTGGCGATGACCTGGGGGAATCGGGAGGAGCCTCCCCACGGCTCCGGTCCGCAGCCGATGCCCGGGGAGGAGGCACCCGGTGTCGAGGAGCCCCCGGCGGCAACCGACCCGGAGTCCGCGCGCGAATCGCCGCGTGAGCGCGGTGAGTCCACGATGGAACCGGCCCGGGGCGATGATGACGCCCTCGGTGGCGAGCCGCAGAGTTCGGTGCTTTCGGCCGGGCCCGACCCGGAGCGCATCGCCGAGCTGACCCGGGCCGTGGAGCGATCGCAGATCGAGGCCCAGGTGGAGCCCGAGGAGCGCGCGCGCCTCAATGATGACGACGATGTTGAGGAGGGCGAAGAGGGCATTGCGCCAGATTCTACGGGAACTTCAGACGACCCGGGGTCAGCCGGAGACCGTGTTGAAACACGCGATGATGAAGCTCGCCGGCAGGCTCTTCAGGCGTTGATTGAGGAGGAAGAAGTCGACGACCTGGAAACGCTGGAGGCGCTCGCTGACGAGCGTGGCATCGCCCTCACCGAGGAGGAGGCGCTCAGCGAAGAAGAAGCGCTCAGCGAAGAGGAGGCGTTGGCCGAGGAAGAAGCCATGGCGGAGGAGGTCATGCTGGAGGAGGAGGCACTGGCCGCCGAACTCGAAGATGAACTTGAGGCCGAGGTCGATGCCCTCCTCTACGGCGATGAGACGGAGCTGAACCCGATGACGGGTGAGGAGGGTGACGCGAGCGCGAGCGAAACGACGCTCAGCGAGGAGCTGGCGACCGGGGGCGATGACGCTCTGGGAATGGAGGCCGCAGGCGACTGGGAGGGGGCTGTGGCGGGGATGGCGCCCGCCGGCGCGCTGGCGCAACTCGGTGGTGCGACGCCGGAGCAGGTCGCCGCGAATGCCGCGGGCTACGCCTGGGCCTCGACCTCCTCGCTGGTCCTGGCACTGGAGGCGCTTCGGTTGGCCCTGATCGATCAGGGAACCCCGGCCCGGGTGGTCACCCGCACCGACGGCGAGGAAGAAGACGAAGACGACGACGAGGATGAGCGCCGAGACACCGGTGAGGATGATTCCGATGATGATGACGATGACGATCGCGGTGAGGATGATGACGACAACAGCAGTGGCGACGACGATGACGATCGCGGCGAGGACGATGATGTCGCCGGCGATGATCGCCGTCCCGACGAGATCCTTCCGGTGGAGGAGGCGACCCTGATCTGGGCCGCCTGGAGCCGCGGCGTCACCGAGCTCCGGCGTACCCAGGAGCGCTTTTATCCAGGGCTCGCCTGGATGCTTGTAGAGGTCGAAGATGCGTTCGAGGCACTGAGCCCGGGGTTGCCTCTCAGCGAGCAGTCGGAGGCCCTGGTGGAGCTTGTGGGGCGTACAGCGGCCTTAGTGCAGGCGATGGAGGACGCCGAGGTGCTCGGAGGAGCACCTTCGCCGATTTAAGGCGGAGTCCACGCGCTACGCATCGGCGGGGCGGCCGCGCAGCAGACGTCGGCCCACCTGCACCAGGACGCTGCGGCGCGCGCCGAGCACCGACTCCAGTAAGAGCGCCATTGTCACGAAGAAGAGCAGCCCGCTCCACAGGTTGACACGTCGCTGCTGGCCGGGGGCGCTCTCGGCGATGGGGCGCCCTTCCTCGTCGAGCTGCCAGCCCTCGATCACGCCGGGGGCAAGAGGGGTGAGGCGAGAGGCGCGGCGGTCGAGGTTGGCGGCAAAGCTCAGCCCGGCGATCAGGCCACCTTCGGATTCTTCATCGGCGAAGAAGAGGTGAGGGCCGGGCGTCTCGGCGCTCAGCGTGACCATGCCATCGACAGGCTCGACGACCTGGCGGCTCGCGTCGGGGCCGGTGACGATCGCGCGCTCGTTGACCAGGTCTCCGACTTCCACTTCGAAGTCTTTACCGACCACACGTTGGGTGTCGCTGGAGGAGCCGGCGCGGCGTGCCAGGTGGGAGAGTGCACGTCGCACCACCGGGAGGTAGGCCGTGCGCACCGGGAAGTCGGTCCAGTCGCGGTCCAGGGAGGTGGTCCATAAAAGGACGCGACCCTGGCCAACCTGCCGCTCGAGAAGCGCCGGGGCGTTGTCCTGGAAGGAGAGTGCCAGAGTGGTCTGCTGGCCGCTGGGGGCCGGGTTCAGGAGCATGTAGCTGTAGACCTGCACCGACTGCATGGCACCGCCTCCGGGCAGGTTAAAGACCCGGAAGATCGGGTGCTGGCGGCGCGCGGGGCCCAGGCGAGTGATTTTGACGGGCGCATCGGGGTCGTCGCGCTCGGCCAGCCGTTTAAGCCCGCGAAGCGGGCGCGGGAGAAGTTCGCCGAGCTGGTTGTTGTAGGTTTCCGGGTCGACCTGATCGCCCATGGCGATGAGCAGCCCGCCGCCTTGCTCCACGAAGGCTTTGAGGCGAGTGGCCTGGTCGGCAGAGAGGCGGCTGACATTGGCGAGCACGACCACGTCGAAGGTGCTCAGGTCGTCGCGTTCCAGGCGATCCGGTGCGCCGGTGGTCGGTGAGATGGCACTCTCGGAGGCGACCCCCGGGCGCAGCGCGCGGGTTAAGAAGAAAAGTTCATCATCGTAGGGGATGTTGCTGGGGCTGCCGTTGATCAGCAGCGCTCGCACCTGCTCGCGGGGGCGGATAAAAAAGTGCCAGGTGTTGTCGCCTTCGAGCGGATCGGCGTCGACCAGATCGACCTGTGCCGCGGTCAGGGTGGGGTCGGAGAGGCGATGCACAAACTCGACGTTGCTCTCCTGACCGGCGGCCACCGAGACCCGTTGGCCGCCGACCACCGAGTCGCCGACCTTGAGCTGGGCCTGGACCGCGTCGACGTCTTCGTCGCCGAAGTTGGCGATGGTTGCGGTGATAGTCCAGGCGCTCTCGCGGGCGCTGCTCTGCTGCTGGTAGCTCACTGCGGTGATGGCCAGGTTGGGGGTGGGGCGCTCGGGATTCTCGCGCACCGAGAGGATCTCCAGGGGGTGGGCGATCTCCAGATCGGCCGGGGCGGTCTCGAAGCTGCCCTCGGTCAGGGCACCGACGACGATGAGTCGGCGGTTGGGAAGCTGGGAAGACGCCAGCAGCGTGGAAGCCCGGGTGATCGCCTCACCGAGGTCACCGGGAGAGGTTGAGGCACGCACATCGCGAAGTTGGCGGGCGACCTCGCTGTGATCTTCAGTCAGGCGCTCGCTCTCGCCGGGGCCGCTGGAGCGCAGAAGCGCAACCTGGTCCCAGGGGCGAAGATCTTCGATGAGGGTGTCGGCGCGGGCTGTGGCGTCCTCCATCCAGTCGCCGTGTCCCATGGCCAGACCGTCTTCGACGACGATGGCCACCGCTGTGGGCATGCGCTCTTCGGCGGTGAGTCCGGACTGGCTGAGCACAAAGGGTTTGGCCAGCGCGATGGCCAGCGCGGCGATGGCGAGCACGCGCAGGGCCAGCAGCACGCGCTGGCGGACTTTGACGCTGCGGGCGGTGCGCTCGTTGGATTCTTTGAGCAGACGCAGCGCCGGGAAGGGGCGCGTGACGGCTTTGCGGCGATTAAAGAGGTGAATCAAAATCGGCAGCGCCGCGGCCAGCAGGCCGGCCAGAAAGAGGGGCTGTACGAAGTTCATCAGCGCCTCCTCAGAAAGTCCTGGCACACAAGCTCAACAGGGCGTGTGGTGTCGTAGCTCAGGTAGGTGATGTTGGCACCGTTGCAGACCGCTTTGATGCGGGCGTTATGCGCGCGCATCGCCTCGATGTAGCGGTCGCGCAGGTCGTCGGGATCGGCCAGAAGTTCACCCTCATCCTCCATGCCCTCAAAGAGGCTCAAGCCCTCATAGGGGAGCGTGAGTTCGGCGGGGTCGAGGCCCTGAAAGATCACCACGTCGAACTTACGACTTTTAAGGACGCGCAGCAGTTCTTCGGTGTGTTCGGTGGCGTCGAGCAGGTCGCTGAAGATCAGGATGAGGCTTCGGCGGCGCGCGCGCTCGGCGATCTGACGCAGGCTGTCGTCCAGGGCGGTGGGGCCCCGGGCGGGGAGGTTGTCGAGCAAAAAGAAGATATCGTCGAGGTGTTTGGTGCGGGCGGCCGCGGGCAAGAAGGCGCCTGGCGTTTTGGCAAAGCCCAGCGCGCCGACCGCGTCGCCCTGGCGGATCAGCAGGTAGGCCAGGGTGGCGGCCACGTAGCGGGCATGATCGAGTTTTGTCAGCGGCCCCAGCTCGCTTTTGAAGGCCATGGAGCCGGAGCCGTCAAGAAGCAGAAAGGTCTGGAGGTTGGTCTCGTCTTCGTATTGCTTGACGTAGTACTTGTCGCTCTTTCCGAAGACCTTCCAGTCGACGCGGCGCAGCTCCTGGCCGGCGGAGTATTCGGTGTACTCCGAGAATTCCACCGAGCCGCCGCGCTGGGGAGAGCGGTGCAGCCCGGCGATGACGCCCTGGGCCAGCTGGCGGGCGCGTACGTGCATGTCACCGAGTTGATCGAGGACAGCCGGGTCGAGGTAGGTCTGGCGCAGCGCTTCGGCCATAGAGAAGTTGCCGTGGCGAAAGGGAGTGAGGCGTCATCCGCAACAAGTCGAGAGGCTTAGCCGGCGATGAGGCGCTCGATGATGGCCTGGGGGTCCAGTCCCTGGGCCTCGGCCTGGAAGTTGGTCAACAGGCGGTGGCGCAAAATCGAGGGGGCCAGATAGTCGATGTCTTCGGTGGCGACGGTGAGGCGACCATCGAGGAGCGCGCGGGCTTTGCCCGCCAGGATGATGGCCTGTCCGGCGCGGGGGCCGGCACCAAAACTGACAAAACGTTTGACGATATCGGGCGCGCTCGGGTCGGCCGGGCGCGTCTTGCGTACCAGGTTGACCGCGTGGGCGACGACCTCATCGGAGACGGGAACTTTGAGCACCAGCTCCTGCAGACGCAGGATGGTGGCCGCGTCCAGGATCTTCTCGATCTCGGGTCGGTGGCTGGTGGTGGTGTTTTTGACGATGGCCAGCTCGTCTTCCAGATCGGGGTAGTCGACCTGAAGGTGGAACATAAAGCGGTCGAGCTGGGCCTCGGGCAAGGGGTAGGTGCCCTCCTGCTCGATGGGGTTCTGGGTGGCGAAGACCAGGAAGGGAAGATCAAGCTCGTAGGTCTTGCCACCGGCTGAGACGCGATACTCGGCCATCGACTGCAGAAGCGCGGCCTGGGTCTTGGGCGGGGTGCGGTTGATCTCGTCCGCGAGCAGGAGGTTGGTAAAGACCGGGCCCTCAATGAACTTGAAGAAGCGTTTCCCGGTGGCGGGATCTTCTTCCAGGATATCGGTGCCGGTGATGTCCGCGGGCATCAGGTCGGGGGTGAACTGGATGCGATTGAAGTCCAGATCGAGCACCTGAGAGAGGGTCGCGATAAGGTAGGTCTTGGCCAGGCCGGGGACGCCCATCAGGAGGCAGTGGCCGCGGGCGAAGATGGCGATGAGCAGGTGCTCGATGAGCTCGTCCTGGCCGAAGATGCGCTTTCGCACCTGGGCGAGGATGGCGTCGCGGGCCCGGGCTAACTCTTCGACCGCAGCGAGTTCGTCGTCGAGGGGGTTGTTGAGGGCGTCGGTATTGAGATCGGTGGCCATGAGTGCTCGTCACAGAGGGCAAACGTTGGGTCACAGGGCGTGGGGCAGCCGGCCCCGGAGGCGCCAGGCGCCTGGAGTGGCTTACAACGCGCGTGCAGCGTGCATTCCTTCCCGAGTTCTCATAGCGCATCGCCGGGGCCGGACGC
This sequence comes from Lujinxingia sediminis, assembly GCF_004005565.1. Taxonomy (NCBI): domain Bacteria; class Deltaproteobacteria; order Bradymonadales; family Lujinxingiaceae; genus Lujinxingia; species Lujinxingia sediminis. The sequence continues at coordinate 154,085 of NZ_SADD01000012.1, forward strand.
CAGCCTTGAGCGACGGTGTGGCGGTGTGAGGCTTCGTGCGCCGTGAGTTCTCCTGGAGGTCCCGTTCATCTGCGGCGTTGAGCGTATCTCGGGCGGCATGGCAAAGGCTCGACGGTGCTTAAGCATCATCTTACGTTGTGCGTCTTGCCGGTGTGGCGCTCACCCTCGCATCCACGGACATCCCCATCCGCTCATGGGGCGTGAAGGAGCGACTGCCGAGGCGATTCGAGATGGAGGATAAGTCCCACCCTTCGGCTGACGAGTGCTCTGGCAAACGGAGCACCCGGGGCACTACGCGCGCTCAGAGCAGGTCGCGGGTATTGCTGACATCGAGCTGGGCGGTGCGGGTGAAGATCTCCAGGGCCTGCTGCATCATGCCGGCCAGCCGACGCATGCGTTCGATGCGCTCAAGTGTCTCCGGGGCCATGTCGTCCTGCTCGGCGGCCAGGCGTCCGGCGTCTTTCAGGTCGGTGGCAACGCGAGAGATAAGCTGACCTTCGCGCTGCTCAAGGACCTGGCCGATCATCTGCATAAACTCAACCTCGGCCACAAAATGCCAGGCGGAGCTTGCGGCCTGGCGCACGCGGCTGACCACGTTCCAGGCCTCCAGATCGCGGGTGATCATGGAGACGGCACCTTTGGAGAGGTCCAGGGCTTCCTGAATCTCCGAGGAGCTCATCGGTTGGCGGCGCAGATAAAGGAGTGCCCAGACCCGGCCGTGGTTGCGTTTAAATCCCCAGAACTCAATGACGTCGCCGACGGCGTCGGTCACAAGGGCTTCCCAGAGCGGCAGGGTGGTGGTGGGGTCGTTGTCGGTGGTGCGGTAGTTGTAGCCTTTCATCGGCTCTCCAGACTCCAGCGCGCCTGGGCGCGGAGCTGGGCGGCCCAGTCGGCGATATGTTCGCCGCCGGGTCCGTGAGCGAAGGGGCCTAAGGCATTCATCGCCTGGTCGAGGTGGTCCTCGACGGTGGCAAGGGTCTTCTCCGCGCATCCCAGCTCAACGATCCAGGCACCGAAGCGTTGCACGTCGTCCTCGGATAAGTCATCGCGTTGCCAGAGTTGGTCAAGGGCGTGGTGGAAGTCCTCATTGGAGGAGCGGGCCAGGGCGATGGGAAAGGAGGGGTTTTTGTTGCGCAGATCGGCCAGGCGATCTTTGCCGATATCGACGGGGTGTCCGACCACGTCGATGAGATCGTCGGTGATCTGGAAGGCCAGGCCCAGGTGATGTCCGCACTGGCCGAGGCGTTCGATAAGCTCGGTGCGACCGGCAACCCGGGCTGAGGCGGTGCCGCAGAAGGCCAGGAGCGCGCCGGTTTTGCCGTGGGCGATGGCCTCCCATTCCGGGAGCGTCCAGGTGGAGTCCTGGCGGGCATCCACCTCGCGCATGGCCGCGCGGGTCATCTCGGCGACAAGCGTCACCGCTTCAAAGGTGACCTCGCGGGGGTAGTCTTCGAGCTGCTCCAGAGCAATGCAGAGCATAAGATCGCCGCCGAGCACGGCCACCGAGTTGTTCCAGCGGGCGTTGGCGGTGGGTTGACCGCGGCGGGTGGTGCCCTCGTCGACGACGTCGTCGTGCAGGAGGCTGGCGGTGTGAATGAGCTCGGCGGTGATGGCCAGGCGGATGCGCGCATCTTCGGGAAGATCGAGCGCCGCGCCGAAGTGATCGACGAGCAACGGGCGCATGCGTTTGCCCCCGGCAAAGGAGACATGGCGGCATGCCTCCAGCAGCACCTCGGGGTGTTTGCCGGCATGGCGGGGATCTTCAAAGGCCAGGTGGAGCTGGCGCTCAAAGCGGGAGAGGAAGTCGCTGGCGAGGGGCTTTGCGGCGGTCTGAGGCATGGCGTTCACTTCGCGTTGCGGTTTAAGTCCGCGTAAACAATCGTGCGAAGTTTAAGAACCTTTGAACTTTGTGCAACCGAAAAGGACGGGGGTATGTCGGTGCTTCCCTCAAGCAAAAGCGCCTCGGGAGTGATCCGGAGGCGCTTTTAGCCACTCTGACAGGGAGAGAATCCCATCGTACATCAGTGGATCGAGGAGGAGGGGCTGTCGGTGAAGGCGTGGTTGAGCGAGCGGGACTTCTCGGAGGATGAGGCGGGAGCGGCGAGGCAGGCCGCCGCGTCGGTGGTGCGATCGGCGTAATGTTCGAGGCGGCGCATATGCTGGAGAAGAGGCTCCAGCAGGAGAGCGCGCAGCTCACCCTGATCAAAGCCCGTGCTGTGCACGATGAAGTAGATCAAGCTGAGCAGCTCTTGCTGGCCGCGCGCCGCGCTCTCACGCAGCTCATCTGCGGTGGTGGCCGCAAAGATGATGCCCGGATGGGTGCGCTCCATACGACTCCACTGGCGCCAGCGGGTCGAGCGCTCCACGTTGAGCGTGTCGAGGCTTCGAGCTTTGTCGATGCGCAGGCCGAGCGCGCTGAGTTGATGCTCGTCGGCTACGGCCTTCATCTGATCGTAGATAAAGAGGCGGCGTGCCGGGCTGAGCATATGGCGTTCAAGCGTCTTGAGCGTATAGGCGTACATCATAAACCTCGCGGCCGCGCAGCCAGTCAGGCAACGGGCATCAGGCAAAGGCGCCAGAAGCGAATGCGTTACGTCATACGAAGACGGTAGCACAGGGCGACAAGGCGCGGCAACTGCGTGTGGAAGGTGCGGCCGTCGGAGGTCGGAGTGATGGTCTTGGTGTGTGTAAGTGTTTGATGTTTAAGTATTATTTCTTGATATGCTCCCGGGGGCGAAGGCAGCCCCGGGGGTGGGGCGTCGACCGGCGACGCCGGGCACCGCGAGGCCATGGTGGGGTGGGCAGCGGGAAGGGCGTGGCGACGAGCTCCGGGTGAAAGCGCCTTGCGTCGAGAGCGTCGGAAAGGCAAACATGCAACCTGCCAGCGCGGGCGTGCGCTCGCGACAAGCGCAGGCGTTCGCGCGCCTGCGAGCGGACGGCGCACGACGAGCTCAGAAGAAGGACAGGTTCTGAACGCGAAGATCACCAGCTGGATACGCGGGCTTCCGGGGGTTCCCGGGCACACGTTGCGCTTTGCGCTGCGGGTCGTGTTGCGATTTTTTGGGGAGAAGAACGGGCTGATTCTGGCCGGAGCGGTTTCGTACAACACCCTGCTCTCGGTGATTCCGCTTTTTGCGCTTATCGCCGTCTTTTTTTCGACCTTCGTGGATGAAGCCTTGCTGCTCTCGACGATTCAGGTGGAGTTAAGCCTGATCGCGCCGGGGCAGAGCGAGTCGATGGTGCGGGCGCTTCAGGGCTTTCTGCAGCAGAAGGAGCTCATCGGGGTGGTGGGCTTGCTGGTGCTGCTCTTTTTCAGCTCGATCGCGTTTAGGGTGCTGGAAAATGCGCTCAACGTGATCTTCGATCAACCCGAGCAGTCGGTGAAACGCTCGGTGTGGGTCTCGGTGCTGATGCCCTATTTGTTTATCTGCGTGATGGGGGTTGCGATCACGGCGTTGACGGCATTCACCGCGGCGCTCGACGCGATACCATGGGCGGTCTACGAGGTTCCCTTGTTGGGGTGGGAGCTGAGCATGGACACGGCCACCAGCGTGGCGCTCTATGTGTCGGGGGTGGTGGGGTTGACGCTGCTTTTTGCGGCGATTTACCGGGTGTTGCCGCTGCCGGAGATCTCGTTTCGTCGGGCCCTTGTCGGGGGGCTGACCGCAGCGGTGCTCTGGGAGATCGTGCGCCATATTATGGTGTGGTATTTCACGAGCATCTCGCTTGTGAACATGATTTACGGCTCGCTGGCCACCGTGGTGATCGTCCTGCTCTCGATGGAGGTGGCCTCGGTGATCTTGTTGTTGGGGGCGCAGGTGATCGCGGAGTTGGATCGGGCCGACCGGGCCGGGGTGGCCTGGTATGAGAAGCCGAGTTCGGCGCAGAAGCTCGAGCCGCCGCGGGCGAAATCGCCCCGAGAAAAATCCCGGCGAGATCCGGGGCGAAAGCGGGTGCGTACCCATCGCAAACTGCGCGACGAGCAGGACCCGCTCTGAGCCATCAAGGCCACCGGGGACAGGTCTTATAGCGTCGGACGTGAATGCCCGGTGGGGGGCTTGTTACGCGAACTTCGGGGGCCTCAGCGATCGCGGCAGATGCCGGTGTACTCGCCATTGAGAGGCTGATTGCAGGTACCGACGTAGGCGTCGATGCATTCCTGCTCGGCGGCGCAGTCGGAGTCGTCCCAGCAGTCGGCTTCCAGGGCCGGGGGGACGCGGCAGACACCCTCGCCATTGGTGGTGCAGAGGCTGGCGTAGCAGCGCATGAACTCGGCGTTCGGGGCCTCGGAGCTCTGGCAGTCCTGATCGGTGAAACAGCAGGGCGCGAGGGTGGGGTTAGCGCCGGGGCGCGGGGTCAGCTGGCAGAGAGGGGGCGGATCGGCGTCTGTGTCGCCGGCGTCGCCGGTGTCTGCCGCATCGTCGCCGGTGTCGTGCTTGCCGGGGGAGCTGTTGCCCACCAGCCCGCCGGGGCCGGTGGAGTCATTGATGTCGCGGAGATGCTCGGGGTCCTGGCAGCCGGAGAGCATCAGGGCGAGTGCGGCGGAGCTAAGGACAAGGAGGGTGCGAACAGGCATGGAGGACTCCCGCAAAGGTGTGATGGCCAAGGGAAGAGTAGAGAATGGCCGCGCCATGCACAACAAAAGCCCGCGGGCCGGTCCGAAACGACCGACCCGCGGGCCAGGGACGCGCCGCCTCCACCAGGAGGAAGCGGCGCGCGTGTTGACGAGACGTTCAGCGCGCGGGGAGTGCCGGGGCGCCCTGGGTCGTGATGGTGCCTCTCATTAATGCGGGCGTTTTGCGCGACCGATACGTGTTGAGTCCGGCATCGATCAGGTCCTGGCTGAGTGTAAACCAGAGGCGCTGGCCGTCGGCGACGCGGTTGATCTGCGAATCATTATCGTAGGAGCCGCCGCTTTCCTGGGAGAGAAGCACCGTATAGCTCAAAAAGTCCGGCAGACCGAATTGCAGGGGGTTGGCGCTGTAGACGATGTTGTTGATGCCGTAGCGCCATCCGTTGAAGAGAGTGATTGCGGGGTTGTCGGCGTTGGAACCGCCTTCGACGATGGAGGCAAAGCCGGCAGGACGCACCGCCGAGACGCGGTAGTTGAGGCCGTTGGCGCTGAAGGTAAAGAAGACCGCAGGCGTGCCTTCGGGGACGGTGACATCAAAGGTAACGCGAACGGGGTCACCGTCCTCATCTTCGGCCGGCACGCGCTCGCCCTCTTCGCGTGTAAAGAGCTGGGCGATGAGGGTCTCGCCATCTTCGAGAGGACGGCCCACGGTCAGGACAATGTCCTGATGAATGCCGTAATCAAGGGCGGCTTCAGCCAGCAGAGCGCTCTCGTCGGACTCAGCGAAGATCTCCAGGATGACGCTCTCGCCAGCGTGCACCACGTCGATGCGGAGCTCGGTGGAGACGACATCAAGAGATTGGTCGCGGGCTTCCAGGCTGTTTTCCAGAAGTTCGACGGTGAAGCTGGCTTCGATACCGCTCTCGGTGGCGTCGAGCACGGGGAGGTCGGCCGAAAGGTCGAAGGCATCGCCTGCGGCAGCGTCGTTGTGCAGCACGACGCGAAGCTCTTCGCCGTGGATGATGTCGCGATTGAGGGCAGCGACGATGTTGGCTTTTACGGCCGGTTCGGCGGCCACCGCGACCGCGCCCAGGATGGTGTTTTCGGCGTCGTAGATCACGAGCCAGCCTTGCTGGTCGTAGACGAGCTCGGCGATGGTGACCTCATGGAGCGGCAGGCTCTCAAGGAGCTGGTCTTCGGCCGTGAGCTGCGGTGCGGAGGGATCGATCAGGGTCACGTCGAAGGTGGCCATCACGGCTTCTTCGTCGACAATGACAACGGGATCTTCGCCGTTTTCGCCATCAAACGTGAAGTTGCCGTCGGCCGGGCTCTCCTGGTGAATGCGGGCGTGAAGGGTGGCGTCGTCGGCCAGAGGCGCGTCCAGAGGGATGGTGATGTTCTCAAGCTCACCGGCCGGGAAGAGTTCGCTGGCGAGCAGCTCGCCGGGCTCGCCGCTGTCGTCGGCGTAGATAGCGATCCAGCCGGCGAAGCCCTGCAGCTCGGCTCCGGCGATCACGACGCTGTCGGCCGCCTCAATGCTCAGAGATTGGTCGTCGACCGAGATGCTGGCCACGGGCTGAAGCTCGGGGTGGGTGACGATGAAGCTGCCGATGACGGGCGCGTCATCCACCATGACAACGATGTCCGACGCCGCGTCGAAAGCATCCTCCGGTGCGGCGTCGATGTGCAGTGAGGCGTGGAGGAGCTCTTCGTCGAGCACGTCGCGGTCGAGGGCGATGCGGACGTTGTCGTAGGTGCCAGCCGTCAGGGGGGCGCTGCCGATGACATCGGCGGGCTCGCCATCTTCGTCGGTGCGGATGACGAGCCAGGCATTCACGTTGCTGGCGGCCCGGGAGATGACGACTTCGTTGATGGGATCGGCGATCTGGTCTTCGGCAACGAGGGCCGGGATGATCTCGCCGACTTCAATACTGACCGTAAACGAAACGCGGACCGGCTCGCCGCGGTCGATCGCCAGCAGGGCGTCGTTGGGCTCAAAGGTCTCGGCGTCGTCGTCACTCAGGTAGAGGCTTCCGTAGAGGAGTTCTTGATCGAGGAGAGGGCGAGCCAGTTCAACGGTCAGCTCCGTGGCGCTGCCCGCGTCTACGGCGATGCTTCCCAGGGGCTCGCCAGGCTCGCCTTCGTTGTCGGCGTCGTGAATGACGACATATCCGGCGCTCTCAGCGAGGACGCTGGCGACGATGATCGCGTCCGGGACTTCGGGGCTTTGATCGTCGATGGTGAGCAGGTTCTCGCGCGCGTCAAAGGGAGGGGGATCCTCGCCGCCGCAGGCGCTCAGCGGCACGGCGAGGAGGAGAGGAGACAACCATCTCAGGGCGTTTTTCATGGGGAAACTCCATACAAACAGGGTCGATGACGTGAACGTGCTCCAGGCTCTGACATCGATGTCGTGGTCTGGGAGTATCGCTCGAATGACGCGTGGGTAGGATGTGGTTTGAAGGTGGTGTAACTGTCTGACATGTAATGGCTTTTGGGGGTTCTGGGTGTCCTTCGTGCCGAGTCCGAACTACGCGTCAGGCTCGATGTGGGTAGTATTAAGCAAGAGATGTACCAAAAGCGCGGAAGCTTGCGAAGTGATCGAAGATTTTATAGGTTGAGGCTCTGAAGAGAGCGCCGGTTGGACCCGATGAAAGGCGATGGCGCCGAGGAATCAGGGTATCGGGTGGGGCGCTCCGTGATGAATGACTGAAGCCGGGAGAGACGCGTATGGCGATGGAGCTGCGCCAACAGGTGAAGATGTCGCAGCAGCTGCGGATGACCCCGCAGTTGCAGCAGGCCATTAAGCTTTTGCAGCTCTCACGTATGGAGCTGATCGCCGAGGTTCGCCAGGAAATGGTGGAGAACCCGGTGCTTGAAGAGATCCCCGAGCCCTACGAGTCCGAAGGCCCGGTCGAGCGCGAGCCGGAGCGTCGCGAGGAGCTCGCCGAGGTTCGGGCCGATGAGCGAGATATGGGGGAGGTGGACTGGGAGGCTTACGCCGAGAAGTTTGGCGGCTCCGACGGTCCGAGCAACCATTATAAGGGGATGCGCGGGGAGGATTTGCCCGGGCTGGAGCAGACGCTCTCAACGAGTGAGTCGTTGGTGGATCATCTGATGGAGCAGCTGCGCCTGGCGGAGCTGGCTCCGGAGGACGAATACGTGGGGGCGCTTCTTATCGGCAACCTCGATGAAGCGGGGTTTCTGTCCTCGGTGAGCCTGGAGGAGATCGCCGAGGATGCGGGCACCTCGGTGGATCGGGTCGAGGGGATTCTGACGTTGATTCAGACCTTTGATCCGGTGGGGGTGGCCGCGCGGGATCTGCGGGAGTGTCTGTTGATTCAGGCGCGCCGAGAACATCCGGACTTCCGCTTGTTGCACGTGATGATCGAGGAGCATATCCCGGATCTGGAGCGCAAGAGCTACGGGAAGATCGCCCGCGCTCAGGGGGTGGAGCTTGATGAGGTGATTGCAGCGGCCAAAGCGCTCTCGCATTTTGAGCCGCGTCCCGGGCGTGCCTATTCCGATGATGAGCCGCGCTACATTACGCCGGATATCTACATCCGTAAGCTCGATGGAGAGTGGGTCCCGGTGCTCAATGAAGACGGGCTCCCCAGGCTGCGCATCTCGAATTTTTATAAGAAAGAACTCGCGCGCAAAAAGGAGGAGGGGGAGCGCGACGAGGTTAAGGACTATATTCAGGATAAGCTGCGTGGAGCGCTCTGGCTGATTCGAAGCATTGAGCAGCGCCAGAACACGATTGTGAAGGTCACCGAGAGCATCATTAAGTTTCAGCAGGACTTTTTCGAGAAGGGGGTCGAGCATCTCAAGCCGCTGGTGCTGCGGGATGTGGCCGAGGATATCGGGATGCACGAGTCGACGGTCAGTCGGGTGACGAGCTCGAAGTATGTGCACACACCCCGAGGAGTGTTTGAACTCAAATACTTCTTTAACTCCTCGATCACCAACCTGGGCGGGGACGATCTGGCCAGCGAGGCGGTCAAGGCCAAGATTCGCGATATCGTCGCCCATGAAGACCCGAAGAAGCCGTTGAGCGATGCGCGTATCGTGGAGCTTCTGAAAGAAGAAGAGATCGATATCGCCCGGCGTACGGTGGCCAAGTACCGGGAGATGATGGGGATTTTGTCGAGCTCCAAGCGCAAGCAGCTCTTCTGATCGCGCTGAAACGATCGCGGCTGCCCGCGAGGGGCTTGTTTGCTGTGCGAGTTGTAACGAATACGGTTGGTAGGTGCTGGCGTTTCGGACTATGCTGGACCTTCGAGCGCAGGTGAGGTTGTCGGACGCGTGTCCCAGACGTCATCGGCTCATTCTAGAATGCAGTATCATCTACCCGAAGAAGGAGTCCTTCATGAACGCAAACGTATCCTTCCGGAACATGGATTCGTCGGCATCGCTTCGCAATTACGCTACGGCCAAGCTGGAGCGCATCTGCGACAAGTATGTTCAGGGCAAGATCGACGCCTCGGTCGTGATGACCGTCGAGAAGTTCTGGCACATCGCCGACTTCACGCTGCAGATCAAGAACCTGACGGTGAAGGGGGCGGAGCGCAGCGAGGATATGTACAGCTCGATCGACCTGGCGCTCGATAAAATTGAGAAGCAGCTGCGTCGTCACAAGGATCGCCTTCGTGACCATAAGCCGACCAACGGTCAGGCCAAGATGTTCAAGATGGCGGTTGTCTCGCCGATCGCCGCAGAGCCGGCCGGCGAAGTCGACAGCGAGTTCGCCGAGGACTACGAGCTCTACCCGGAGCCGGAGGCTGGCGAAGATGTGCCGGTGGTCGAGACGGTCAATACGCCGTCGGGCCGTGTCTCCGTGCTGCGCAACAAGCTCTATGAGGCCAAGCCCATGAGCATTGATGAGGCGGTGTTGCAGCTGGACCTTCTCGAAGATCGTCAGTTCTTTGTGTTCACCAACGCCGAGACCCAGGCGATCAACGTGGTCTACAAGCGTGACGATAAGAATGTGGGCGTGATCGAGACCTGATCGACGCTTTTGCCTCCTGACGTCCACAGGGCGTAAGGGGGCGTTGTAGATTTGAGCCCCTCCCGACCTCACAGGATCGGGAGGGGTTCTTTTTTTGGGTTGAGTGTTTTAGCTTTGCGGCCAGCGACGCGGGGTGAGCCGCGGCGGCTCCCGAGCGAGATGGGGGGCGTGGATGATGGACGATGAAAAGATGTGAGGAGTGCAGATGAGCGAATCGACGCAGAAGCAGGTGCCTTATGGGTTGTGGTCGAGCAAGCTGGGGCCGGAGATGTTGGCCGGGGAGCTGCGCTTCTTGGATGTGTCGTGGGGCGGTAAGGGGCGGACGTTGGTATGGGCGGAGCGGGTCGATGGGCGCGGGGTGCTGATGGTGCAACGTCCCGACCAGGCCGCGCGTGCGCTCAACGATGAGCTCAGCGTCAGCGGTGGGGTGGGCTACGGGGGCGGTGAGTTTGATGTGCACGATGATCGTGTGGTGTTCGCGGCGTCGGACGGGCGTCTCTACGCTGCGGATCTCGATAAGGGGCGTCCTCGTGCGCTCTCGCCAGAGTGGGGGAGGGTGGCCAGCCCGGCGATTTCGCCCGATGGGCAGTGGGTGGCCTATGTGCACCGGGTCGATGATGAGGATGTGATTGCGGTGGTGCCCACCGACGGGTCGCAGTGGCCGGTGAAGGTCGCCCAGGGGGCGGACTTCTACATGCAGCCGGCCTGGTCGCCGCAGGGCGACAGGTTGGTATGGGTGAGCTGGGATCATCCGCAGATGCCCTGGACGCAGACGCGTGTGGAGTCGGCGGGCATCGATATGACCGGCGGGGTGGTGCGGGTGGGGGCGCGTGCGACCATGGTGGAAAAAGAGGGGGTTGCGGTGCAGCAGCCGCAGTACTCACCGGACGGTCGTTGGCTGGCGTATCTGAGTGATGAGAGCGGCTTCTGGCAGGTGGTGCTTCGCGATGTGGAGAGCGGGGCGTCGCGGATGATCGTGCGCGAGGGGATTGAGTTTGGCGGGCCGCCCTGGATCCAGGGGTTGCGCTTTTACGATTGGACTCAGGACAGTGAGGCGGTCATCGCGCTGGGGAGTGTGCGCGGTGAGCATCACCTGGAGCGGCTGGGGGTCGATGGGAGCGCCAGGCGTTTGCCGGGGTTGAAGGGCTATACCTCGTTGGCCCAGCCGCGGGTTACCTCCGGGGGGGCGGTGGCGCTGATTGCGTCTTCGTCCAAACGCCCGCCGCGGGTGATCACGGTGGCAGCCAGCACGGTGCAGGTGCGGCGCTTTGCCTCAAGTGAGCGTCTGAAGGAAGAGGAGTTGGCCGGAGCGCAGCCGGTGAGCTGGCCGGTGAAAGGCGAAGATGGCGAGGAGATGGAGGTGCACGGGATTTTCTACCCGCCGACCAACCCGGCGTACCGTGCAGGTGGCAAGCCGCCGGTGCTGGTGATGATTCACGGAGGCCCTACCGCCCAGAAGGTGATGGGGTGGGAGGCGCGTAATCAGTTCTTTGCCACCCGTGGTTTTGCGGTGCTCGATGTGAATTACCGCGGCTCCACCGGTTACGGGCGAGCGTATATGGAGGCGCTCTCCGGCAAGTGGGGCGTGGCCGATGTGGAGGATGCGGTCGCGGCGGTGCGTTTTCTGGAAGAGGAAGGGCTGGCCGACGGCAAGCGCGCGGTGATTATGGGCGGAAGCGCCGGGGGGTACACCGTGCTCAAGGCTCTGGTGGATCATCCGGGCACGTTTAAAGCCGGGGTGTGCCTCTATGGGATCTCGGATCTTTTTGCCCTGCAGCGGGGCACCCATAAATTTGAAGCGCATTATAATGACAGCCTGATTGGTCCCCTGCCCGAGGCGGCTGAGCTCTATCGGGAGCGCTCGCCAATCAACCGGGCGGAGCGTATCAGCGATGCGTTGGCGATCTTTCACGGGGCCAAAGACTCGGTGGTTCCCCTGGATCAGGCCGAGGCGATCGCGGGGTCTCTGCGGCGTCGAGGCGTACCGCACCTCTACCACGTGTACGAGGAGGAGGGGCACGGATGGCGTCGGGCTCAGACCATCGACCATTTCCATCGGAAGGTGTTGGAGTTTTTGGTGGAGAAGGTCGTGTATTGAGGGGCGCGGGGGTTTGCGGTGTTGGGGGGGCGTGTGTGGGGATGGTGGTGTGCGGGTTGAGGTTAGGTGGTTGTGTGGTTGTGTGGTTGAGGGGCGCGGGGGTTTGCGATGTGGGTCGATGTGTGAGGGCGTTGGGGGGTGTGCGGGTTGAGGTTAGGTGGTTGTGTGGTTGTGTGGTTGAGGGGCGCGGGGGTTTGCGGTGTGGGTCGATGTGTGAGGGCGTTGGGGGGTATGCGTTTTGTGGGTGGGGATGTGGGGTGAGTTGTGGGGCGTTGGGGGGACCGTGGGTCGAGGGGCGGGCTGACCCACGGTTGGGAGAGGTTGTGTGTTTATGCGGGTTTGAGGAGGCTCAGGGGGCCGGATTGTGGGGGGGCGGGGGAGAACTCGGCGGGTTGCTCCAGGCGCGCCTGGGGGTAGGTGCAGTAGAGGGGGGCGAGGATGGCGGCGGGGCGGTGGTTGCCACTTTTTTTAATGCCGCCGAAGGGCAGGCGGCTGGAGGCGCCGACGGTGGAGCGGTTGAGGTTGAGGATGCCGCAGTCGAGCGCGTAGCTGAGGTTTTGGAAGCGCTCGGGGTCGGCGGTGAAGATGCTCATGGCCAGGCCGTAGTCGGTGGCGTTAGCGATGCGGGCGGCACCGAATTCGTCTGAGGCCTCATAGAGGACGATGTCGGGGCCGAAGAGCTCCTCGCTCTGGTGGTCGCCTTCCGGGTTGAGTTGGGAGGCGCGCCAGAGGGACGGGCGTACAAAGTAGCCCTGGTCCAGGTCGGGATGGGCACCACCTTCAAGGACGGGAATCAGGGTGCCGTGGTCGTCTTCGTGCTGGGCGCCGACGAAATCCTGGAAGCCTTTGCGCCCGGCCAGCGGGCCCATGAAGGGGGCCTGGTTGCCCTCGAGGGTGGGGTCGCCGGTGGTGACGCGCTCCAGGAGAGCGACCAGGCGCTGCTGGAGGTCATCGATGACCGAGGGCAGTGCGACCACGCGGCTGGTGGCCGAGCAGCGTTGCCCGGTGGTCAGACAGCTGGCCAGCAGGATCTCGTGGGCGGCCTGGTCGAGGTTGGCGTCGTCGAGGACGATCGCGGTGTTTTTGCCGCCCATCTCCAGGGCCAGAAGTTTCCAGGGTTGGTCGAAGGTGGCGCGACGGATGCGCTGGGCGGTGGCAAAGGAGCCGGTGAACAAGACCCCGCTGACTCTGGGGTGGGCGCAGAGGGCAGCGCCGACCTCGCCGGGGCCCTGCACGAGGTTGAGGACGCCCGGGGGGAAGTCGGCCTCCTGTGCGCACTCGAAGTAGAGTTGCATGGAGAGGGGAGCGAGCTCGGAGGGCTTGACGATGAGGGTGTTGCCGGTGAGCAGCGCGGGGATGATGTGGCCGTTGGGGAGGTGGAGCGGGAAGTTGTAGGGGCAGAGCACGGCCAGCGGTCCGAGCGGGCGGTGGTGCCAGGAGCCGCCGGTGAGGCCCGGGGGATGCACCTGGCGGGTGAGTTCAAGGCCCTCGGAGCTCATGATATCGATTTTGGCGGTGAGAGCGCCGGCTTCGCCACGGGACTCCCACAGAGGTTTGCCCATCTCGGCGGTGATTGCCTGGGCGAGCTCTTCTTTGCGGGCATCGAGGGCTTTGCGGAAGCGCTCGATGTAGGGGAGTCGTCCTTCGACGCCGAGGCGGTCCCAGGCGGGCAGGGCGCGGTGGGCGGCGTCGACGGCGGCCTCGACCGAGGCGGTGTCCCAGGGGGTTTCGAAGACGACTTCGTCGGTGCGCGCGGGGTTTTCGCGACGCAGCACGTTCTGGGAGCGGGCAGGCGTGGCCCAGTGGCCGGCGATGAAGTTGGCACGGGAGGAGATCATGGGGGCTCTCGGGGCTCAAAGAAGGGGCTAAGGTGAGTCGTGAGCGGATTGTGTCATCGAGCCTGGTAAAGTCCAGTCGGAGCGTGTGGTGGGCAAGGGCCCGCGTCAAGGCTCAGGGGAAGATGACACGTTGAGGGATATGGGTGGTCTCGCTGCCGGTGGTCTGCCCCTGGTCGGCGTTGCCCCAGCAATAGACGTTCCCTTCGGCCAGCGCGCAGGTGTGAAGGCTCCCGGCGGCAAGGAGCGTGACATCGGTCAGCCCGGCGACTTCGGTGGGGCGGTAGACGCTAAGATCCGGGTGTCCGCTGCGGTAGGAGGCGTTGTTGCCCCAGCACTTGATCACGTCCTGATGGAGCGCGCAGGCGTGCAGGTAGCCGGTGGCGATCAGGGTGACCTCGGAGGAGAGGCCGGTGACGATGTACAGGGTCGAGGTCGGCGGGGTGAAGTTGATGTTGACGCCCCGGTCATGGCCGGCCTGGCCGTGGACGTTGTGTCCCCAGCAGCGGGCGGCACCGTAGCGAAGCGTGCAGTTAAAGTCCTGGCCGCTGTCGAAGGTGCTGAGCTCGGAAAGGCCCAGGACGCGTCCGGGGTCGGGGTTGGGGGTCTCTTCGTTCAGGTTGAGGTCGTGTCCAAGTTGGCCCTGATGGTTGTTCCCGAAGCAAAAGAGCTGATCCCCCTGGATGGCGCAGGTGTGGTTGGCGCCGGCGCGCACCCGGGTCACGTTTTGATTGAGCGCGTCGACGAGGCGGGGTTCGGCCACGCGGTTGAGGTCATTGGCCATGCCGGCGGTGTCCGAGTTGCCGATTGCTCCCAGTCCGTTGAAACCAAAGCACTTGAGGGCACCGTTTTGAATGGCGCAGGTGTGGAGAGCGCCGGCTGCCACGTCGCTCACGCCCCGGTCAAGTCCGGATACGGCGGTCGGAGTGGGGGCCGGGATGTCGAAGTTGGCGGTGATGCGGCCGAGCTGGCCGTGGCTGTTGCTTCCGAAGCACTTGAGAGCGCTGTGTTGAACGGCGCAGGTGTGGTCATTGCCCAGAGCCACCGCGGTGACGCCGCTCTCCAGCCCGGGGACCAGGAGCGGCCGATCGGATTGTACTAGATTCTCCAGAGCTTGCCCGAGCTGGCCTTTTTCGTTGTATCCCCAGCAGTAGAGGGCGCCGTCGACAATCGCGCAGGTGTGGTACTGCCCGGCTTCCAGGGCGGTGATAGCCGGCGGATCGGCGTCGGCGTCGGCATCGAGGTCGGTGTCGAGGTCTGAGTCGTTGGTGTCGGCATCGAGGTCGGCATCGGCATCGAGGTCGGTATCGCTCGTGTCGGCATCGTCCGTTCCGGCATCGAGGTCGGCATCGTCCTCATCCACATCTGTTGCCAGCGTCGGTTGGCAGGCGCCGATGTTGCAGAACTCGCCGGTGAAGCAGTCGCTGTCGCTTTCGCATTGGGAGGGCGTGCACGCGGGAAGGGCGAGTGTGGCGAGGAGGCTCAGGAGCAGGGTACGCAGCGCGCGCGAGGTCGTGTACATGGCGGCCTGGAGGAGAGGGCATCGTCAGAGTGTCAGTTCAGATCAGTGATAGCGAGCACGGGGCCCGGGTTCAACCGGCATGGCGAATTCGTGTGGTAGAGGGTGTGTCGGCGGGCGAAGGAGTGGTGTGGGATTAAAGGCCCCGGGACCGACCGTTAGTGCGGAGTCGGAGCCCCGGGAGGCCGGAGTCTGCGTGGTTGTCGCGCGGATCAGGCTGTCCTAGAATTCGAGGCTGTCGTTCTGACCTTCTGAGGCGCCTGAGCGCTGAGCCGCGTAGCGAGCAGAGGCGACGCTTTCATCTGTGACCTGAGCCATGGTCCTTTATGCACGACGATACCAAGCTGCCGCCGCCCGACGACCAGGGTGCAGAGTCCGGGGACGTGGGTGTTTCGCAGGAGACGCCTGAGGGCGCGAGCGCACCTGTGACGCGTTCGGAAGATGGGCGCGCGGAGAGCAACATTTCGGGTGGGGACGAGGGGGCTGGAAGCTCTGGAAACCCCCAGGTCAGCGCCTCGTTGAGGGCGCTGGAGGTGCTGCTGCGTCGCACCGAGCGCGATCTTCGTCGCCCGATTCTGTTGGAGGGGGGGCTGTGGGCGGCCTCGGGGGCGCTGGCCGTGGCGTTGAGTGCGCTGGCGGTGGCGGCGATGTTTGAGGTTCAGGGGGCGCTGGTCGCGCGCTGGATGTTGGGCGTGGGCTTGAGCTCGGTGGCCATCAGCGCGCTGGTGGCCCTGGTGCTCTTTCGGGCGCGGGGACGCGGAGCGACGACCACCGCGCAGCTGATCCAGCGTCATGAGACGAGCTTTCGAAACGATCTGGTATCTGCGCTGGAGTTTGGTCGACGTCTGAGCGCCGAGGGAGGGCGCCAGGCGCTGGCCGCCGAAGGGGTGAGCGCCGGACTGGCCGCCGCCCATGTGCATCGGGCGCTGAAGTCGGCGATGGCCCGGGCTCGGGAGCAGTCGCTGGCGCATCTGGTTCCGGCACGCGATCTGCGCGCGCCGGCGGCGGCCGCCGGTCTGCTTATGGCGGTGCTTCTGGGGGTGACGGCCTGGCAGCCGGGCTGGACGCTGGGGGTGCTCAGCGGCGACCGGGTCGGGGCGTCGGTGGTCGGCGACCGGGTGCGGGTACGGCCGATTGTGGGGCAGATCGATGCGATCTTCGTGTATCCCGAGTACACCGGAATGCCGCGGCAGATGGCGCGGCTGGGTTCGGGTTTTATGGAGACGCTGGAGGGCACGAGGGTGCACCTGCAGCTGGGGCTGTGGCCGGAGGACTGGCAGAAGGTTGAGCTGGTGCGCCACTGGCAGAGCGATGCCGGCGAGGAGCAGGAGGTGCTCCCGGTGCAGCTCGGCGAGGGCCATCAGGGAAGCGTGAGCCTGACGTTAAAGGAGAGCGGGAGTTATGCGTTTCGGGCGGTAACGGCCGAAGGGGTACCGGTGGAAGACGGCGTTGAGCGCACCATTCGCGTGGTGGCCGATGCGCCGCCTCAGGTGCGTTTGACCTCGCATCAGCCCGGAGCGGAGCCCTTGATCGTGCAGCCCGATGATGTGCTGGAGCTCTCGGTGGAGGCTCTCGATGACTTCGGGTTGAGCGGGCTGAGTCTGGTGCATCAGTTTGGCGATGATGAACAGGGGGCGGAGCGTCAGTCGCTGGAGTTGAGCGAGCTGGCGTCGAAGCCTCAGGGGGTAGAGCATAGCCTGAGCTTCGATCTGGCCGAGCTGGCATTGCAGCCCAAAGATCAGGTCTTGATCTATTTTTCGGCCACCGACATCAACACGGTGACCGGCCCGGGGGAGGGGCGAAGCGAGGCGCTGGTGATCTATGTGGAGAGCCCGGAGGACCAGCATCTGCGCAACATCGCCGATCAGCAGGCTTTGCTGGAGGCGCTGCTTTTGCATCTGGCCGATGTGCTGGAGGCGCCGGTCGGGGAGCGGGTGGCTGAGGATGATGGGAGCTATCGCATGGAGGTGGCCGCCGGGCTGGATGCGGCTGCGCGCAGCGCGATCTACGAGCAGGGGGTGTCGCATCATCAGGCGCGCGAGCTGATCTTGAGTGAGCTTGAGGGGTTGCGCCAGCGGGTGGCCGAAGATCCGATGATGAGCGGGCGAAACGCCGCGCTTTTTGACGGGCTGGCCGCCCAGCTCAAGGGGCTTCAGACCGAGGGCAGCCAGCTCTGGGAGCGCTTGCAGGCGCGCTCGGAGCGCGGCGACCTGACGATGGGGCATGTACAGACGCTGGCCGACTTTAGCCTGCAGGTCGAAGACGAGTTGGAGAAGGCGCTTTTGCGTTTCGATGAGCTTCTCGCCCGGCAGAAGATGGAGCTTGTGGAGGCGACCGCCGAAGATCTCAAGGCGATGCGCGAGCGCTTGCGCGAGCTTCTGGAGCAGTACCGCGATACCGAGGATGAAGCGCTCAAAGAGGCGATCAAGCGCGAGGTGCAACGACTTCGTCAGCGTATGGCCGAGTTGATGGCGCGGATGCAGATGCAGATGGAGCAGCTTCCGCAGGATCACGTCAACATGGAGGCGCTGGAGCAGATGCAGATGGAGAGCGAGGCGCAGCAGATGGGCGATCAGCTGCAGTCGATCGAGGAGCTCCTGGAGAAGGGGGATATCGACGGAGCGCTGGCAGAGCTCGACCGCATGGACGAGCTGATGGAGGGGCTGAACTCGGAGGTGGAGCAGGGCATGGAGCAGGCCGCCCCGCAGGGGATCTCGGAGCTGGATCGGCAGATGGGCGAGCTGATGGAGGATGTCAGCCAGCTCCAGGAGATGGAGCGGGCAATCGAGCATGAGACGCGGGCGATGGAGGATGCGCTGGCCGAGGAGCGTCGCGAGTCGATCCAGGAGATGGTGGCGCCGGCGGTCGAGGAACTTTTGCGAAAGGTGGCCGAGCAGGAGCGCGATCTGGGTCGACTGGAGGGGCTGGCGTTGCCGGCGCGAGATTACGGGCAGGTCGAGTACAACGCCGAGCAGGTTGTGCGTTTGCGAGAGCGGCTTGAGCAGCAGGACTTGCAGCTGGCGCTGGAGGCCGCCGAGGTCTCGGAGCGACGCCTGCGTGGGATGCGCAGCACGTTGAGCCTCTCGGAGCGCTATGTGCGTGATGAGGAGGAGCGCCATGCACTTCGGCGCGCCCGTGGGACAAGCGACGGGTTGGCCGAGCGCGCCGAGGCGATCGTGACGATGTTGCGCGAGTTTATGCAGCAGGCCTCCGAGCGACGGAGTCAGGAGCAGGGCGATCAGCAGGAGCGCTACGAGGAGCTGGCCGAGCGTCAGCAGCAGGCCCGCGAGCGTGCCGAGGAGCTGCGCCAGAAGGTCGAGCAGACCGGGGAGCGCTTCCCGATGGTGCGCGACCAGGTGATGCCCTCGCTGGAGCAGGCCACCGAGTCGATGCAAGAGGCAGAGGAGCAGCTGCGGCAGGGCGAGGGGCAACAGGCACTGGATCGGGAGCGTTCTGCGCTTGATCAGCTCGGTCAACTCGGTGAGCAGATGCGTCAGGCGATGCAACAGGAGCGTCGTCAGCAGCGTCGTTCCGGGCGTCAGCAGAAGACCGAGAAGGTGGAGATTCCCGGGGAGTCGAGTCGGGAGGCTCAGGAGCGGCTGCGCCGTGAGATGATGGAGGGGATGCGCGAGGGGCGGCTGGAAGATTACGACTCGGAGATCGAGCGTTACTACCGGAGTCTGGTCGAGTGAAAGGAGAGCACGTGAGAGAACGCGCGAAGATCGTTTGGGCGGTGATGGTGGCGATGGCCTGTCTGTGGGCTGTGCCGGTGTGGGGGCAGAGCTCGCTGGAGGATTACCGTCAGGCCGAGGCGATGCTATCGGCCTGGCAGCTCGATGAGGCCCGCGAGGCGATCGACCGGCTCAGCGAGAAGGAGCCGGGGCTTGCCGAGGTTGACTATCTGGAGGCGCGCTACGCCTTTTACGACGGCGACTACGAGCGTGCGCTGGAGCGCATCGACAAGGCACTCTCGGCCCGCGAGGTGGGGAGCTGGCAGGCGTTGCGCGAGATCATCGCGGAGACGATCGCCGTGACCGAGAGTTACGCGCGCCACGTCAGCCCCTCGGGGCGTTTTGAAGTATTTATCGAGCCGGGGCGAGATGAGGTGCTTTTGCCTTATGCGTTCGAGGCGCTGGATGCGGCCTACGAGGAGTTGGGGGAGGAGTTGGGCTACTTTCCCTCAACGCCGATTCGTGTGGAGGTGTATCCTCGGACGGCGACGCTGGCGCAGGTCTCGATGTTGACCGATGAGGAGATTCGTACCTCGGGCACGATTGCGCTCTGCCAGTACAATCGCCTGATGATCACGAGCCCGCGGGCGGTGCTGCGCGGCTACGGGTGGGTGGATACGTTGATTCACGAGTACGTGCATTATGTGATCAACCGAAAGACCTACAACCAGGTGCCGATCTGGATGCACGAGGGGCTGGCGAAGTTCCTGGAGCGGCGCTGGCGCGGGGAGGATGAGGCGCAGCTCTCAGCGAGCTCGGAGCATCTGTTGCATACGCGTCTGCAGGCCGATGATTTGATTTCTTTTGAGGCGATGCATCCCTCCATGGCGAAACTTCCCAGCCAGGAAGATGCGGCGGTGGCCTTTGCCGAGGTGTACACGACGATGGAGTATCTGCGCGAGAAGGTGGGGCCGGGGGCGTTCGGAGAGCTGCTCGATACGATCAACGAGGGCTACGGGGCGCAGGAGGCTTTTGCGCGCGTGCTGGGAACGAGTTGGGGGCGTTTTGAGAAGGACTGGCGCGCGTATTTGCATACGCGGCCGGTGGTGGAGTTTGAGGATGAGGCCGAGCCCTTTGAGGAGCGGCTGGTCTTCGAGGATGAGCGCCGAAGTGGCGGGGAGCTCGACCAGGTGGAGGCTCCCGGGGCGCAGGATCACATCAAGCTCGGGCAGATGTTTCAGGTGCGCGAGAGGTTCGGGGCGGCGGTGGTGCAGTATGAGAAGGCCACGCGTCTGATAGGCCAGCGCAACCCGGTGTTGCAGGGGCGGCTTGCGCAGAGTCTGCTCGCTACCGGAGAGCCGCAGCAGGCGGTGGATGTGCTGGCGGAGGTTCGGGAGCTCTATCCCGGCTATGTGACGACGTGGCTGGAGTTGGGCAACGCATATCTGGCGCTGGGTGAGTATGCGCTGGCGCGGGAAGCGCTGGAGGAAGCCGCGCGGATCAACCCCTTTGACCCCGGGGTGCATCAGGGCTTAGGCCGGGCGTACTCCGGGTTGGGAGAAGGTGCGCAGGCCGAGCGGGCGCGTGGGGCGGAGCGGCTGCTCCAGTGATTTCAACTATTCAGGGAGTAGAATGGGGTTGGGGGCCTGACCCCGGGGCGCGCTTTGTCGGACTCCTGGTCGTGGCGAAGGCTGACCTCCGGTCACGAGACGTTCCCTGTTTATGCGGTGAAGAGAGGGTTGAGGGCTGACCCTCGGTCGATGGAAAAGCTGCCCCCCGGTCGATGGAAAAGCTGACCCTCGGTCGATGAAAAAGCTGACCCTCGGTCGATGAAAAAGCTGACCCTCGGTCGATGAAAAAGCTGACCCCCGATCGATGAAAAAGCTGCCCCCCGGTCGATGGAAAAGCTGACCCACGGTCAAAAGAAGTTCAGTGTTTATGCGGTTGAGAGAGGGTTGATGGCTGACCCCCGGTCGTTGAGAGAGCGACCGGGGGTTGGGTGTGTTTCGATGCTTGAAACGCCTTGAAACAAAACTTACCAGGGGATCACATTGCGGTGTTCGGCAAGCCCCCCCCAGTGTCCGGCACCGATGACGGCGAACGAGGCCACCCACCAGAGTAGGCCGCCGAAGCGGCGCCAGTCGGCGATGTTGTGGCGCGTGCCGTAGTCGTAGCTCAGGGCGGCTAAAGCGATCACCGCGAAGGCGGTGATGCCCAGCAGGCGATGGTGGGAGAGGCTGTCAGATCCGCCGGAGAGGCCCCCGGCGATGAGGCCCGAGAGCAGCGCCAGGGAGGTCAGGGCCAGGTTGGCCAGGCCGCCCCAGCGTAGCAGAGGGATGAGCGTGGGGGGCTCGTCGTTGCGCAGCGCGTAGGTCGCTGCGACGGCCAGGGCCATGGAGACGACGATGGGAAAGTGCAGGGAGAGGTGATGAAGGAAGGAGGGCCACATGGTTAGCTCCCCCGGTGCACAAAGGCGATGGTGACGCCGTCGCCGCCTTCTTCGCGCTCGCCGCGACGGAACTCACGCACGTAGCGAGACTGGGGGAGGTGGCCGCGTACCGCGCGTTTGAGGGCGCCGGTGCCGTGGCCGTGGATGATGTAGACGCCTTCGATGTTCTGGAGGTAGGCGCTGTCCAGGAAGAGGTCGAGCTTGTCGAGGGCCTCATCGGCGCGCATGCCGCGCAGGTCGACGGAGTTGTCGGAGGTCTGGGGCAGAAGTACAGCGTCGCCGGAGGGGGAGGCGGTGGGACCGGGGGCTGTGCGTTGGGAGTTGCCCGAGGAGGTGGGGCGGCCGCGGCGGTGGTTGCGGCGCTCAGACTCGCTGACGTGGAAGAGGTCATCGGTGTTGACGTTGACCTTCAGGTCGCCAAGCTGCACGCGGGCCTGGGAGTCGCCCGGGGTGTATTGCAGCACCCGGCCCGCGCGTTTGAAGGGGCGGCAGTAGACGGTCATGCCCTCTTCGAGTTCCTCGGGGGTGACCGGGCTTAAACCCTCGGGGCCGGAGCGCGGGGGACGGGTCTTTTCCTGGGCTTTCTCGACGGTGTCTTCGGCCGCTTTGAGGCGTTTTTGCATGGCCTGAAGTTCTTGCTCGGTGCGGTCGCCGGCCTCGACGGTTTTCTGGCTCTTGAGCGTTTTGAGTTCCTGGCGGATGCGCTCGCGGGCCTGACGCAGATCGTCGCGAAGTTTGCGGGTTTCGCCAAAGAGCTGGTCGCGATCTTTTTGCAGAAGCTCGGCGTACTTCTTTTTGTAGCGGGCCGCGCGGGTCTCGGCCTCGTGGCGGGTCTGGCGCAGGCGATCTTTTTCGAGGTGCAGCTCGCGGACCTGATCTTCGAGGCTCTCTAAGACTTCTTCGACGCTGTGGTGGTCCTGGCCCTCCAGGATGGCTAAGGCACGGTCGATAAGCGGCTGCTCCATGCCTAAGCGCGCGGCGATGCGCACGGCGAAGGAGCTCCCGGGGATGCCCATGGTCATCTGGTAGGTGGGACTGAGCGAGTCGAGGTCAAAGCCCATCGACGCGTTGGCGAAGTGGTCGCTCTGATAGGCCAGCGTCTTGAGCCCTTCGAGGTGGGTGGTGACCACGGTGGTGGTGCCGCGGCTGGCGAGGTTTTCGAGCAGCGCGACGGCCAGAGCGGCGCCCTGCATGGGGTCGGTGCCTACGAAGAGCTCATCGAGGAGGACGAGCGAGCGAGGGCCGCAGCGGTCGAGGAAGCGGTTGATGTTGGTGACGTGGCCGGAGAAGGTGCTCAGGTCGCGCTCAATGGATTGCTCGTCGCCCACATCGGTGTAGATCTGCTCGAAGAGGGGGATGGCGCTGCCCTCATCGGCGGGGATGGGCAGGCCGTGGCGGACCATCATGGCGAGCAGGCCGGTGGTTTTGAGCGAGACGGTCTTTCCGCCGGTGTTGGGACCGGAGACGATCAGCACGCGGCGCGGCGGGGTGATGGCGATGTCGTTGGGGACAGTCTCATTATGAGGGCGGCCGTCGGGAAGTTCGCCGGCGAGCTTGAGGAAGAGCAGGGGGTGGCGTGCCTGTCGAAGCTCCAGAGGGCCGTCGGTGAGCGTGGGGACCGTGGCGCGAAGTTTGCGGCTTAAATTCGCGCAGGCCAGCACCACGTCGAGGTAGGCCAGCAGCTCCACGTTTCGGAAGAGCGTGGCGGCGTGCGAGGCGACAAGGCCGGAGAGGCGCTTGAGGATGCGCTCCTCTTCGTCGGCCAGCTCGATCTGGGCCCAGCGCAGCTGGTTGTTGAGCTCGACGAGCTCGGTGGGCTCAATAAAGAGGGTCTGGCCGCTGGCGGAGTAGTCATGGACGATGCCCGGGACGTGCCCGCGGGCACCGGCGCGGATGGGGATAACGTAGCGATCGTCGCGCACGGTGACGTAGTCGTCGCGCAGGGCGTGGTCGAGCTCGCGGGATTTGAGCAGGCGGTCGACGCTGGAGGTGATGCGATCTTGCTGGTTTTGCACCGCGCGGCGAAGTTTGCCGAGGTCGGGGCTGGCCTGGTCGGAGAGGCGTCCGCCGGGCTCAATGGCAAAGGCCAGCGTGGAGCGAAGATCGCTCAAAGGATCGACGAGCGCGCCGATGGCGCTCAAGCTCGGGAGCTCGCCGGCGCGGCTTGCGAAGTAGCGGGCCACGCGGGCGGCGACGTCGCAGTTTCGGGAGATGGCTTCGAGATCGTCGGCGCGCAGAGAGCCCTGGCGGGTAACGTGTTGGAGAGCACGGCGGATCTCGCGCAGGCCGCCCAGGGGCGGGGCGTCGTCGGTTTCGAGCAGGGCCATCAGCTCGGCGCACTCCTTGAGTCGACGCTCGACCAGGGGGGCGGCGGGCAGCGGACGAAGCTCCTCGATGAGGAATTGCCCCTCCGGGGTGCGGGCCAGGCGGTGGAGCTCGTCGAGGAGCTCGGGCCATTGCAGATCGCGCAGCGACTTTTTGGGAATGTCGCGCTCGGTGGCGGCAGGCTCCTCGACCAGCGGGAGCAGCGTGGCCTTGAGCAGGCGCGCTGCATCGGGGGGAAGTTGGTCGAGGACGGCGTCGCAGGCCAGCGACGAGGAGGAGGCAGTCTCAGAGGTCATAGCGAGGCTGGGAGCGCTTGGGATGGAGGTAGGGGAAGGTGAGGGGTTTGCTACTGGGCCGGTGCGGTGGGCAGGAAGACGCGTACGCGGGTGCCCTGGCCGGGGGTGGATTCTACCGAGATGTCGCCGCCCATACCGGCGACCAGACCCTGGCAGACGAAGAGACCCAGGCCGGCGCCGTCGCCGATCCCCTGGGTGGTAAAGAAGGGCTCAAAGGCCCGGGCCAGGACGTCTTCGCCCATTCCGCGGCCGTTGTCACGGATCTCGAGTAAAACGCAGTCTTCGCGATCGCTGAGTTTGAGGGTGACGTCAATGCGGGCGTTCTCCGGGCTGAGATCGCTGACAGCATCGGCGGCGTTGTCGATGAGGTTCCAGATGGTCTGGACGACGCCGATCTCGCTGGCCCAGACCTGAGGGACGTCGTCGATATGGGTAATGAGGCGGGCGACCGGGAGGACGCGAGGCTCCGCGCGGCGGAGTGCCCAGGAGGTCAGGCGGGCCATGTCCAGGTGCTCGGCGCGGCTCTGGGCGGCGTCGGAGAAGGAGCGTAGATCGTCGATGATGGAGCGAACCCGATCGATGCCGGTTTGCACCTTGATGATAGCCTGCTGGATGTCGTCGACGGCTTCGGTCACGACGTGGTCGGCGGCGTAGGCCTGGTGGATGGCGACGAGCTCCTCGGTCACAAACTCGAGGTTGGCGAGCACGATGGCCAGGGGGTTGTTGATCTCGTGGGCGACGCCTGCCGCCAGGCTGCCGACGGCGGCCATTTTGCTGCTGGTGAGCACGCGCTGGCGCAGTCGGTGCAAATCGGTGACGTCAAAGATGGCGCCATCAAGGTAGGTGATCTGGTCGACGCCGGCGTAGACCGCACGGCCGCGCTCCCAGATATGGCGAATCGAGCCGTCGGCGTGAATCATGCGGTAGTGCAGATCGAAGGGCTCGTGCCGAGCTACGGCGCTGGTGATCTCGCTTCTGATGTCGGAGCGATCCTCGGGGTGGGTGACCTGTTCGAGGCTCGTGCGCTGCTCGGTGAAGTCGATGGCGGGGAGGCCAACGAGTTCTTCGATGCGCTCGGAGATAAAGATCGCGCTCCAGTCTTCGTCCATCCGGCAGCGGTAGACCACCCCGGGGAGGTTCTCGACCAGGGCGCGAAAGCGTTGCTCGCTCTGTCGCAGGTTGTTGCGTTCGCGGAAGGCAGCGGTGACGTCGCGCAAGATGATCAGGGCCCGCTCGGTGCTGATGGGGGCGATGCGCGCTTCGATGCTGGCAAGGTTTTGCTCGTGGGGGATGAAACACTCCAGTGTGACATTCTGCTGGAGGGTAAGCGCGTCGGTCAGCGCCGATTGAAGTCGGTCAGCGGTAGCGCGGGGAAGAAGATCGCGCAGGGTGTGGTCCTGAAGCGTCTCGGGAGGGTCTGCGAGCACCGCAGTGGGGCTGCCAGTGTGATGCGCGCGGATGGTCGCCCTTGAGTCCAGTTCCAGGACCAGGTCGGGGAGCGCGGCGAGGATGGTGGAGGCGCAGGTAGGATCTGCGGCCTCGGAGGCGTCGGTGTCGGGGTGTTTGCGGGCAGACATGATGAGCTCGCTGAGGGGCGTGTTCTGAAGCTGGAAGCCCTTGCCAGGGTTGAGAGGCGCGCACCCGGGAAGGCTGATGTGCTCGCCCCGGTGTATCGTAGCCGGGAAGTCCGCATAAAGTCGAGTTGACCGAGAGGTGAGAGTCCTGACGATCAGGCATCGGGGTAGGTGCGTCCCGCCCAGGTGAGCTGGCCGCGCAGGGTCTGTCGAAAAGAGTTAAGCGCGATTGCGATCAATGCCACTACACCCAGGGGGTGAAGTAGTACGCTCAGGGGAGGGTGCGAGAAGCGGATGGCGAGCAGAATGCGGTAGGTGAGGTTGAGCGCGACGGCGGCCAGGAGCGGGGTGGTCAGCGGAGCCAGGGCAGCGACCAACCCGCTGAGGGGGAGGAGAATAAAGGGCAGCACAAAGGCGCTGAAGTAGAGGGTGATGACCAGGAGGAGCAGGGCGGGGTTTTTGCCCATGCCCGGGTAAATGTTTTTGGTAAATCCCTCCCAGACCGAGGGGGCGTCGCGGTACATGCGGCAGCGGGCCAGATGGGTACCGTCGGCGAAGGCGACGGTCAGACCGGCCTCCTTGGCGCGACGGCCGAAGGCCATGTCATCGACCAGAGCGTTGCGGATGGCTTCGAAGCCGCCGATACGCTCGTAGGCCTGACGCGAGGTCATCAGGATCTGGCCGTTCATGGCCAGGAAGTCAGCGCGGCGGGTGTGGGGGATGAGCAGAAGAGGCAGCCAGCTTACGTAGGTCAGGTGAAGCAGCGGCAGGATGAGGTGCTCGAAGAAGGAGCCGGTGACCTGGGCGGGCACGGCGCTGACGACGTCGGCGTTATAGCGCTTCTGCCAGGCGGCAAGTCCGGTGAGGGCGTCGGTGAGGAGGCGAACGTCGGCGTCGATGAAGAGAAGTTGGGGGTGGGTGGCGTGCGTGGCGAGCTGGTGGCAGGCGTGGCATTTGCCGGCCCAGCCGGAGGGCAGCGGTTGCGCTCTGGGAATGCGAAGCGCGGGGAGCTCGCCGGAGAGCTTCTCGAGGATCTCGGAGGTGCGGTCGGTGGAGTGGTCGTCGTAGGCGATGATCTCGAGGTTCATCTCGGGATAGGCCTGCGCGGCTGCGGCCACGCTGCGAATGCAGTCTTCGATGTTGGCTTCTTCGTTGCGCGCCGGGATCAGCACCGAGATCGCAGGGGGTGGCGAGGCCGCTTTGAGGCGGCGCGGCCAGGTCAGCAGGTTGAAGATGCCGATGGTGGTGGCCAGGGCGATGGGGGCCAAAATCAGGGAGGTCAGGAGCACGGCTGGCCTGCGTAAAGATGGTCGAGAGGGTACGAGGAACCTTAACAACCGCGCCAAGATGGTCTCTGCATGCGATATGTCCAGTGAGAAGTGGCCATGGGGCGTTGCGGGCCAGGGGTGTTGCCGGGGCGGCGCATCGGGTAGAGAGAAGATGAGGAGGGGGCTTTGAGGAGAGGTTGAAGGTGGTTGAGGTTCGAGAGATTCGGGGAAGGACGAAGCCGGGGCGGCTTCGGATGCTGGATCGTTTTGTCGTTGCGCGTCTTTTCGATGAGGTCGCGATCGACTCTACGCAGGTCGTGGTGGATGTGGGATATGGCGAGGGGGGTTGGACAACCCGGGAGCTCTTTGAGGCGCTTTGCGAGGCGGCGGTAGCCTGCGAGGTGGTGGGGGTGGAG
Organism: Lujinxingia sediminis; assembly: GCF_004005565.1. Classification (NCBI taxonomy): domain Bacteria; class Deltaproteobacteria; order Bradymonadales; family Lujinxingiaceae; genus Lujinxingia; species Lujinxingia sediminis. Next base: position 181,114 of record NZ_SADD01000012.1, read on the forward strand.
GTTGAGCCCGGGCGCGTCCAGGCGGCACAGGAGGTGGCCTGTGAGGGGCTTCGTTTTGTGGAGGGTGGGTTTGATCTTCTGCAGGTGGTGGGGCGAGAGGCGCGGCTAGTCCGGGCGATGAATGTGCTACGTCAGTACGGGCCACATGAGGTCGCGGAGGCGCATCGGGCCTGGGGGCAAGCTGTGTGTGAGGGGGGCTATCTCGTGGAAGGAACATGCGACGGGGAGGGGGCGATCGGCTCGGCGCATGTCGTGCAGAAGCGTCAGGGGCGTGTCGAAAAGGTGGGGCTGGTGATGTGGACGGACTTCTCCCGAGGGTTTGGCCCCTGGATGTTTCGGGATTGGTTGCCGGCGGATTTGCGGCGAGGTTTGAGGCCGGGGCGGCAGGTGAAGGGGGTGGAGATGTACGGGGTTTTGGAGCGGTGGGCGGAGCTTGCGGGGGAGGTTCGTCGGGAAGGTGTGTGTGGCAATCGCGAGGTGTTTGAGAGATCGCTTGCGAGGCTGTCCGACGAGGTCGGTGTGCTGGACGAAGGTCGGGCGTTGTGGGGCGATGGGATTGTCTATGTGGAGGGGGCGTGTATGTGATGCGTCGGTGGAAAAGGTGTTGTTTTTCAGCGGTTTGTGGTGGCGTGTGTGGGCGGCTTTTGGGCGGGGTGAGGCTGGCCGAGGGTCAGGGGGGCCGGTGGTGTGAGACGGACCGGGGGGCAGTAGAGTGAGAGGTGACGTGTGGAGCGGTTGAGGATGTCAGAGCAGAGCGGTGGGTCAGGGCGGATTCTGGTGAGCGCGTGTTTGCTCGGCCGGGAGGTGCGCTACGATGGGCGAGCGTCCGGGGTGGGGGAGGAGGAGGGGCGGCGCTGGCTGCGGCGTATGCAGGAGGAGGGGCGTGTGGTGATGGTTTGCCCGGAGGTTTCGGGAGGGCTGGGGGTGCCAAGGCCGCCGGCAGAGCTTGTGGGTGGGGATGGGGAGGCGTTCTGGCGCGGGGAGGCGCGAGTTTTGACGCGCGATGGCCAGGATGTGAGCGCGGCGTTTGAGAAGGGGGCGCAGGTGGCGCTGGAGTTGGCGCAGCGTCACGGCGTGTGCGCCGCGGTGCTCAAAGCACGCAGCCCCTCGTGTGGAGGGGCTGCGGTGTACGACGGGAGTTTTCAGGGGCGCCTGGTAGCCGGCCAGGGGGTGAGCGCGGCGCTCTTACGACGTGCCGGCATCCAGGTCTTCAACGAAGAGGAGCTGGATGCGGCGCGTCGGTTTGTGGCGCATCTTTTGGGGGATGCGCCACGCTAAGGCTTAGACACTCTGACCGCTGGGGCCACTCTTGACCAGCTGCAGCTCGAACTGCCCCACCGATGCGGCGCCGAAGCTGGTGACGACGACTTTGTAGGTGCCCGGGGTGAGCTGACGGTTGATGCGGGAGTCGGTGGTCTGACCGTTGTCGTCGTTTTCTTCGATGAGCTGGTTGTTCTCGTCGAGGAGCACCAGGTAGGTGTCGAAGGCATCGGAGCTAAGATCGATCTGGAGCTGAGAGGTCTCTTCGACTTCAAGGGTGTAGACCTTGCCGACGCCGGGGCGATTGGGAAGGTTACTGTCGTTCGGGAGAATGAAGCTGGAGAAGGAATCGCCGGGGGCCACCGAGGTGCGATCGTCAAGCGTGATGAACTCGGTGATCAGCGAGTAGGGTCCGGAGGGACGTTCGGCGATGGAGCTTGCGACCAGGGTGTACTCACCCGCTTCAAGTTGCTGGACGATGCGGGGGTTGAGCGCGCCGGCGGAGTCGTCATCTTCGGCCACGACTCGCCCGGTGCTGTCGAGCAGGTAGAGGTAGGCGTCAAAGTTGGAGGCCTCCATCTGCAGGCTGACCGCGCTGTCCTCCTCGACGGTAAAGGGGAAGGCGAAACCAGGGCGGCTGGCCGCACCGTGCACCGCAGGCGCAAGGCCATAGATGCCGCTGTAGGGCTCACCGAAGAAGAACTTCTCGGAGAGCTGGGCGCTCTCGGTGGCAACATCCAGGATGAAGGCGCCCTGGCCCTGGCCCTGGTAGGAGTTGACCAGGATATTGTAGGTGCCAGCCGGGAAGAGCGAGAGAATGTGCGAGTTTGTGGAGGCCGAGACGGCCCGGCCGGCAGCGTCGTCGTTTTCCGCCAGAAGTTGAGAGTTTTCGGCGTCGAGGACGCTCAAGTAGGTGTCAAATTCGGTGGAGCGGGCGCTGATGTTGAGCAGAGTTTCTTCTTCGAGGGTGAGGGTGTAGGAGGCTGCCGGCACACCACTGATGGGGTGGGCGCTCATACCCTGGAAGAGGTAGCCGGCGGCGGATCCGGGAAACTCCACGTCATCCTGTACCGCGAGAAGCGAGGTCTCCAGCGAGAAGCTGCCGCTGCCCCCGGCGCTCTGGCTGGAGAGGACGATGAGGTAGGTGCCGGCGGTGGGAGCCTGGGTGATGAGGCGAGCCTGGGAGTCGGCGTTGGCCTGGTTGAGGGTGGTGGCCAGAGGGGTGTAGTCGGGGGCAAAGACGGTGAGCGCGGGGCTGAAGCCGTTGGCCGAGGACTTCACGCGCAGAACCTGGCCGGCGTCGAGCTTGACGGCGTAGGTGGTGTAGCGCGAGCCGTTGTTGGGGCTGATGACGCCGGAGGCGCTCAGGGTGCCCGAGGTGCTGTCGTCGGCACCAATGGAGCTCAGGTCATTGGTAAGGAAAGGACCCGAGGAGGAGGAGGCGCAGGCCGCGCTGAGCGAGGTGCAGAGGGTCAGGGAGAGACCGAGCAGAGAGTTTTTGGCGAGGCGTGATGAGAGCGAGAAAGACACAGCGAACTCCGGGAAAACAAAATTCAGGGATGACGAGACGTCAAAGACCATCGAGACGCGGGACTATAGTTGAGGTTGCGTGCGCATAAAAGGGCAAGGTTGGAGGGGGCAGATGCGATGTTGTCGGTGGCGGTCAGGGAGGGATGGATGTGCCGGGCTGAGGCGGGAGTCGGGGGGGAGGTGAGCCCTGTCCTGCTCGGAAAAACATCAACCGGGGGGATGAGGAGGCCCCCGATCGCGATGGTGGGGCGACCGGGGGATGGGGCGATCAGAGCCGCGGCGGCAGGGGTTCGGACTGATGTTCACCGCGGATGCGGTTCCAGCCGAAGCGAATGGCGTCGCGGAAGAGGGGCCAGGGGCCGGTCTCCCGGGTCTCCCAGCTCTGGTGAGCCATGGGTTCGACCTGGTCCCAGGTGTGGTCTTTGTAGCGGGGCTCTTCGGCCAGGGCGACGCCGTAGCGGTAGGCCAGGACGAAGTCCTCGTAGGCGTAGCGGCTGTCGGCGAAGTTGCGCTGGTAGTGCTCACGGAAGCTGCTGTCGAAGCGGGAAACATCATTTCGGGAGGGGGGGCGCCCTGAAGTGTCCTCGCCGATCGAGCTTCCCGCGTAGCGAGGCGCATGGGTGGTACTCTGGGTTCCGGAGGTCACCTCGCTGCTGTGTGGAATGCTTGAAGAGGTTTTTGGGGGAGCGTTTGAGGTTGATGCGATGGGAGGCTCGTCATGGAGCGAGGAGGTGGAGATGCCCTCGGATTTGGCGCTCTCGATGAGGCCACCGGCGTGTTTCTGGCCGAGTTTTTTTGGGGGGGAGGTGCGTCCTGTGAACGCGTGCCTGTCCATGATCTGGCGGGCGGTGTGGGCGAGGCTGTCGTCGTGGAGGTCGACGATGATCAGATCGTAGCCCTGACGCACGCCGCTGGCGTAGCGGCGGGCTTCGTCTTCGGTGATGCCGCGTGCTGTGAGTTCGTTGAGGGACTTTTTGGCGTCTCTCTGGCTGTCTTCTCGACCGGAGAAGAGGCCTTTGAAGAGCCCGTTATGCTCGGTGCCCGGGGAGGCGATGTGCTCGATGTGGCGTCCTTTGACGCCGGCATCTTTGAGCGCGTCGATGGTGTCTCGGGCGTGTTTGTCGTTCGCGTAGAGAGCAAGTATGAGGGTGTTCATAAGTGCCTCATAAGACGGGGGAAGTCTGGGTTTTGTGGCGCGCTTCGGAGCCGTTGGGCTAAATGTGTGCGCGAGGTGAAGAAGGCATAATGATTGGAGGCAGAGGCCGGCGGGGAATCTGTGCGCGGGGGGCCTGTTTGACCGGGGGCGACGCCCGTGCTAGTCGGGGCCGAGCGAGGTGCCCGAAATTGGCAGGGGTACCGTCGACGATGGTGGCCGCCGGGTGGTGGCGTGAACAGTTAGCGAGCAGGAACAAGGCGATGATCACAACCTCTGGCGTGATGGTGAACTTCAGCGGGCAGCCGCTCTTTGAAGATGTGAACGTGAAGTTTCTTCCGGGGAACTGCTACGGGCTCATCGGGGCGAACGGCGCGGGGAAGTCGACGTTTTTGAAGGTCCTTTACGGGGAGCTTGAGCCCTCGGCGGGGGTGGTCAGCATCCCCTCGAACCTGCGTATGGCCAGGCTGGAGCAGGATCAGTTCGGCTATGACGATGACGCGGTGATGGACGTGGTGCTGCGTGGCCATCCGCGTTTGTTTGAGGTGCATAAGGAGCGCGAGGCGCTCTACGCCAGCGCCGAGTTCAGCGAGGAGGACGGTGCGCGGGCGGCTGAGCTTGAGATGGTCTACGCCGATCTCAACGGGTATGAGGCCGAGGCCGAGGCGGCCATTTTGCTGGCCGGTCTGGGCGTGGGTGATGAGGAGCATCACCGCCGTATGGGAGATCTGGAGGCGGGTCAGAAGGTGCGCGTACTGCTGGCGCAGGCGCTCTTTGGCAAGCCCGATATTCTTCTGCTCGATGAGCCGACGAACAACCTGGATGTGCACACGATTGCCTGGCTGGAGGACTACCTGCAGCGGCTGGAGTCGTTGGTGATCGTGGTCAGCCACGACCGCCACTTCTTGAACAATGTGTGCACGCATATCGCGGACATCGATTTTCGGCGCATCCGCATCTACGCGGGGAACTACGACTTCTGGTTGCAGGCCGCCGAGCTTGCGTTGCAGCAGCGTCGCGATGCGCAGAAGAAGGCCAGCGATAAGGCCAAAGATCTCAAGGCCTTTATTGAGCGCTTCAGCTCCAACGCGTCGAAGGCGCGTCAGGCGACCTCGCGTAAGAAGTTGCTCGACCAGCTTACGCTCGATGATCTTCCGATCTCCACGCGTAAGTATCCGCATATTCACTTCGGGTATGAGCGCGAGTGCGGCAAGAAGGTGCTGTTGCTTGAGGACATCAAAAAGTCGATCGATGGCGAGGAGCTGCTCAACGGGTTTAGCCTCAATGTGCAGGCCGGCGATCGTATTGCGTTTGTGGGGCCGGACGGACGTCCGCGCACCACGCTTTTCCAGATTCTGGCCGGGGAGCTTGAGCCGGACAGTGGGAATATGGAGTGGGGGAGCACGATCACCAGCGCGTATTTCCCCAAGGAGAACGACGCGTATTTTAAGGATGTGGAGCTGAATCTGATCGACTGGTTGCGGCAGTTTACCGTCGATATGCACCTGGAAGATGTGCGGGGATTTCTGGGGCGGATGCTCTTCAGTGGTGAGGACACCAAGAAGAGCGTGAAGGTGCTCAGCGGTGGGGAGAAGGTGCGTTGCATGCTCTCGAAGATGATGCAGGTGGGGGCAAATCTGCTGATTCTGGATGAGCCGACCAACCACCTGGATCTGGAGAGCATCACGGCGCTGAACAAGGGGATGCAGGCCTTTAGCGAGAATAACGTGATCTTGTTTGCCAGCCATGACCGTGAGCTTGTGCGTACGGTGGCCAACCGGATCATTGAGATGGGGCCGAATGGGCATCTGGATTTCTACATGCCCTTTGATGAGTACGTGACCAGCGAGCGGGTGGCCGAGGCGCGGCGCGAGCTTCACGGTGCGGATCTGGGCCTCTAAGGCGGTCGGGCGTGGAGAGGGGAAGCCGGTTGATGCCGGAGGTCGCGCGGGGGGCGGCCTCCGGTTTTTTCGTTGTATTTCGGTAGATTGCGTTGTGGTCTGACTGTTGGTTGGGGGACATTGATGTGGGCTATGGCGGTGCGGGGGCCTGAGGCTGACCCGGGGTTGTGGTCTGGGCTGAGTCGAAGTGGCCGGAAGTCGAGGAGTGGTGAGGCGAAGGGTGATGTGAAGATGTCGATGAAGTCCGTTGGAAAGGTTGCGCGGCGAGGGTCTGAATGACGTATCAGCGACGGAGCCGGGTGCGTTGACCAATGTCATACACGCACCTACATTGCGGCGTGGAGGTCGGGTTTGAACGAAAGCGGAGGCTGGATGCGCGTTTTTTTCAACGTCGGGGTGATGTTCGTGGTGGTCGTGGTCGCGGCGGGCTGTCAGTCAGGAGAGCCGCGGGATGTCGCGGTGAGCTACCTGGAAGCGATGCGCGATGGCGAGATGCGGGAGGCCTGGGAGCGGGTGCGGGCAGAGGACCAGGCGGCGATGCCGCTGGCAGTGCTCAAGGCGCAGGGGGAGCAGGCGGAGTCTCAGGTTGAGGCGATGTCGGGGCGAGTGGGGTTTGAGGTGCTTGGGGAGGAGGCGATCTCGGAGGAGGAGGTCGTGGTGCGGGTGGATGTGGTGATGGATGGAGCGTCGAGCGGTCAGGTGGAGGAGGTGCGTCTGTGGAAAGAGGCGCAGGGGTGGCGTGTGGATACGGACTGGTCGGAGCGGCAGGCCGGGGTGTTGGATCGTCCGGAAGAGGACGTCAAAGAGCCCTGATATGGGCGAGGCATGTCGGGCAGCCAGTGCATCATTCCGACATCAGGGCGCAGTGAGGACCGGGAGAATCCATGGGCGATTCAAAGCAGTACCATGCGGTGTTGGTTCACGAGCTTGAGCAGGCGGGTCTGGATGACTCGTGTGCTCCGGGCGAGGAGGCATGGCGGGCGTTCCTGGGGCGTGTCTCGCGTCGTCTGGATGAGGCGTATCAGGGAACGGTAATCCTGGATGAGCGTTTCGATAAGATGATTCGCCATGCGGTCGATCCCTTTTTTTTGCACGACACCGACGGTCGGGTGATTGAGGTCAATCACGCGGCGTGTGAGATGCTCGGGTATACGCGCGAAGAGTTGTTGGGGATGGGGGTGGCGGACTTCGAGATGGATCTTGCACCGGGGGCGATCTGGGATCGGATGCGGGTCGATGAGGTGTTTACGGTGGAGGGGCGCCATCGGAGCAAGGATGGTCGGATGTATCCGGTGGAGACGCGGGTGGGAGCGTTTATGGCGGGGGGGGCGTAAGGTGATTCTGGCACTGTGTCGGGATGTGAGCGAGCGGGTGGAGCGCGCGCATCAGCTGGAGGAGCTGAATCAGGCTCTGGAGCGTGCGCGCGACCAGGCGGTGATGGCGAGCGCGTCGAAGAGCGCGTTTCTGGCAGATATGAGCCATGAACTGCGCACGCCGCTCAATGCGGTGATCGGTTATTCGGAGTTTGTGCTGGAGCAGATGCAGGATGAGGGGCCGGTGCGCTACCGTGACGATCTGGAGCGAATCCGTGTGGCCGGCCAGCATATGCTCTCGCTGATCAATGACGTGCTCGATCTCGCGAAGATCGAGGCCGGGAAGTTGGAGGCACGGGCTACAGAGTTTGATCTCTGTGAGCTTTTAGGTGACGTGGAGAGTACGGCGGAGCCGCTGGCGATGGCCAATGGCAATCGGTTGGAAGTTCGGTGTCCGCCTGACGCGTTCGCGATGCATACCGATGCGACGAAGTTGAGGCAGATTTTGCTGAATCTTCTGGGGAATGCCTGCAAGTTTACCGAAGGGGGAGAGGTCGGAGTGCGGGCGATGTCGACCGAACCCGGGTGGGTGGAGTTGCAGGTGTGGGATACGGGTGTGGGGATGAGCAAGGAAGCCCTGGGGCGGGTGTTTGGGGCGTTTGAGCAGGCCGACGAGGAGACCGAGGAGCGCTACGGAGGAACGGGACTTGGGCTTACTTTGACCGAGCGTTTCTGTCGTCTGCTGGGGGGGCGAATCTCGGTGCGGTCGCAGCCGGGAGAGGGCACGGAGTTTCTGGTGAGAATACCGCAGGAGTTGCCGACGCTCAGCGAGGCTTGATCCAGGGCGATTGAGGGGGGAGGTGGCGAGCCGGCGCTGCTTTCAGCGTTGTGGCGCTGGGGGGGAGTGCATCGTAGTGGGAGGCGCGCACGAGGCTAGCCTCGCGCGCGTTGTGTTCTGTGTGTGCTCGGCGGGTTCATTTCGTATGTGCATCGGTCCTGTGCACTCTGCGGCGATGATTCAAGCGCGAGAGAGCGCGGTTTTGGCGAGCGCGGGGGCGCTTAGTTTCCTGGCACAGGCAGAGAGGTCGCCGGGAGAAGAGCATGAAGAGCGAAGATCAGATTGAGGCGATGGACGACCCCCCGGAGAATGGTGCGGAGAAGCGCACCGATTATGCGTACGAGCGCACAGTGCAGGCTTCGAGTCGTACGCTGATGGCGGGATCTCGGACGTCGATTGCGATGATTGCGTTTGGATTTACGATCTTTAAGTTCTTTGGCTATCTGGAGCAGGGACAATCGGAGATTCTGGGGGAGGTGCCCTCGCGGGGGCCGGCGAATGCGGGGTTGTTGCTCTTCGGGGTGGGGATGACCGTGCTTCTGCTCTCGGTGGTGGACTATGTGCGGGATATGTATCGGCTCAGCGGTCGGGAAGGTGAGCGATTTCCTTATACGGCGTCGCTGGTGGGGGCGGTGTTGTTGCTGGTGTTGGCGGGGCTGGTGCTGGTGAACCTGCTGACGGAGGTGGGGCCGCTGTAGGATGCGGGGATTTGAGCGAGGGTGGGGAGTTGACCGTGGGTCAGTGTGTTCGACCGTGGGTCAGGGGTTCGACCGTGGGTCAGTGTTTTCG